>JAYTHE010000033.1:0-14503 GCA_043732705.1 Candidatus Omnitrophota bacterium
ATCGGTGCGCAGTTCGGCGGAAAATACCTTGCGCATGATTTACGCGTGGTTCGTTTGCCGCGTCATGCCGCCTCCTGTCCGATTGGAATTGGGGTCAGCTGCAGCGCCGATCGCCAAATTAAAGCCAAGATAACTGCCGATGGGATTTTTCTCGAGGAGCTCGACCGTAATCCCGCGCGCTTCGTTCCCGATGAAACCAAAATGATTATGGAAAAACCGGTCCCGGTGAATCTTGATCAGCCGATGTCCCAGCTCCTTCAGGAACTTTCGAAGTATCCGGTTAAAACCCGCTTAAGTTTGAACGGAACTTTAATTGTTGCGCGCGACGTGGCGCATGCCAAGCTGAAGCAACTGTTGGATGAAGGTAAGCCGATGCCGGATTATTTTAAAAATTATCCTGTTTATTATGCCGGTCCCGCGAAGACGCCGGAAGGTATGCCAACAGGCAGTTTTGGCCCCACGACGGCCAGCCGTATGGATATGTATGTGGATTACTTTATGTCGAAAGGCGGCTCAATGGTGATGCTCGCGAAAGGAAACCGTTCCACACAGGTTACGGAAGCCTGCAAAAAATACGGCGGATTTTATCTTGGCTCAATCGGCGGACCGGCCGCGATTCTCGCCAAAGAAAATATTCTTAAGGTTGAAATCATTGACTTTGAAGAGCTTGGAATGGAAGCCATCCGTAAGATTACCGTTAAAAACTTTCCCGCTTTTATTGTGGTCGACAATAAGGGTAATAACTTTTTCGGCAGCGCCTCCGCGGAAGCTTGAAAGTCCACTGAAAATGTTCATCTGCTTCGTTGATCGCTTCGCTCCCTTGTGCGGCGTATTGCCGCATACGCCTCCGCGCGCGCTCGCTCGCGCCTTGCATCTGATCCATTTTGGGTGGACTTTGAATTGGAGTAAGTGGTTATGATTTGGCCTGTGTGTATCGTAGGCGCCGGCGCCGCGGGCCTTATGACCGCGATTACCGCTGCAAAGAACGGCGCTAAAGTCCTCCTCTTGGATGTCCGCGAGAAGTTTGGTGCGAAAATTATTATGTCCGGCGGCACGCGCTGCAATCTCACCAACCGCGAAGTCTCCGAAAAAGATTACGCCACAAATGAACCCAATATTATCCGCGCCATTTTACGCGGCTATACTTCCGAACAAGCGTTGAAATTTTTTACGGAGATTGGCGTTGAAACTGCGGAAGAGCCCGGAATCGGCAAATTTTTTCCCGTTATGGATTCCGGTCAATTTGTGCTTGAGATGCTGATCAAAGAAGCTGTGCGTTTAGGCGTGACGATTGAAACGCCGCGCAAGGTTACGGATATTCAAAAAATCGAAGATGGCTTTCATTTAAAAGGTGAAGGGTTTGAATATCAAGCGCGGAAAGTGGTTTTAACCACGGGCGGCTTGTCTTTTCCTTCGACAGGCAGCGATGGAACCGGCGATACGATTGTGCAAAAACTCGGTCACACCATTTTATTTCGTGAGCCTTCACTGACACCGCTTACGACGGCGGATGAAGATTGGAAAAAACTCACCGGTATCTCGCTCGAAACCAGGCTGACCTTTTTCGAAGGCAAAAAACCGCTGCAGGTTTTTCAAGGGTCTTTTCTTTTTACGCATTTCGGGTTTTCAGGACCGGTCGTGCTGAATATCAGCCGCCATTGGATTTGCGCGCGGGCGAAACGCATTGGTTCGGCTTATGAAAATGATCCGGCACGACAGGAAAAAATAATCGCTAACTTTTTACCGTCGCACAATGAAGAGCAAGTGCGCAAAGAAATCGTTCAGGGGCATTTTCTTTTTCCGCGGCAAACTATCAAAACTTATTTAGCGCAAAAAAAATTACCCGATCGTTTTATTGAAACTTTACTTTCAAAATGCCAGGTTATTGAGAAAATCCAGCTTTGTGATTTGATGAAGGATGAACGTGAGCGTATCCTCAAAGAATTGTTTCGACATGAGCTGTCCGTGATCGGTGATAAGGGTTATGCTAAAGCCGAAGTTACTGCGGGCGGTGTTGATTTACGCGAAATCAGGAAAGAAACCATGGAATCGCGTAAAGTGCCGGGGCTTTATCTTGCCGGAGAAATTCTGGATTGTGACGGCCGAATCGGCGGCTTCAATTTTCAATGGGCTTGGTCGACCGGCCACTTAGCCGGGAAATCTGCTGCAAACTCAAATTCCATCGATCTTCGTCGTTAAAAATTTTAAAAAACGCTCAACGTACGTTTTTAGTACGCCTCGCATTTTTATAAAATTTTTGCCTAGAATCTCTTCGGACTTTAAGTTTTTGCTACGATTTCTTTAAAGCCGCTGTCATTCCCGCGTAGGCGGGAATCCAGTAGTTGCAGTATAATTGGGATCAAGAGCATTTAAAAAATCAGATTTAATATAAAATGAATTTTAAAAAATTAAACGAAAAACAAATACTCCGTCTTTATTCCGACGTGATGGAGGAGTTGCGGAAAAGAAAGATAGTGCGATCGAGTAATTCCCCAGTAGCAGATTATGCTGAAAAAATAATTTCCGAACGTTTGAATCTAAGACTTGCTAATGGCTCCACTAAGGGTTACGACGCTACTGACAAAAAGGAATTGCGCTATCAGATAAAAAGTCGCAGACCTACTGAGCATAACAAATCAAGACAGTTAGGCGTAATTCGAAATCTGAGTGAAAAAAACTTTGACTTTCTTTTAGCGGTCATTTTCGATTCCAATTTTACGGTCAAAGAGATTTGGAAAATTCCGCACGGTTCTATCGCGCAGTATGCACGTTACAGCAAGCACCAGAATGGGCATATTCTTGTGTTACGAGGTGACGTATTAAAGGATAAAAAGATTAAGCAATTGCTCTGAAAATTTTTTAAAGTCGTTGGTCTAATCAGGAGAAAATATGAAATTAAAATTTAAAAAAATAATCGGATTGTTGGTTTGCGGAATTTTTATTTTTTCGGGCGTGTCATTCGCGAAGTCGGCGCGGGAAATTGACGCGAGCGTGGATACGGCCCTTTCACGTTTTGAACGAGAAGTTCCGGGCGCGAAGCAAATTGTGGCGCAGTCGAAAGGAATTCTGATTTTTCCGAGCGTGATTAAAGCCGGCATCGGAATTGGCGGGGAGTACGGCGTGGGATCGCTTTTGATTAAAGGAAATCCGAAAAAGGAGTATTACAACACGATCAGCGGCTCAATTGGATTTCAACTTGGCGGACAAGCTCGAAGTGTTTATTTGTTTTTTATGAATCCCCAGGCGCTTGCCGAGTTTCGCAGAAACGATGGCTGGAAAGCCGGGGTGGACGGTTCGGTAACATTGATTCAGTTTGGTGCGGACGGTTCAGTTGATACCACCAAAACCAATCAACCGATTCTTGGGTTTATTCTCGGACAACAAGGTTTGATGTATAACTTGACGCTTGAAGGCTCTAAATTCAACAAAATCTATCCCGAACGTTAAAAATCTTCAAAAAAGCTGAATTTTTTTCTGGGACTTGCGTCCAATTGAGTAAGTGGTATTCTTTATGCAATTCATTCTCATTAAAGGGGGAAAAATGAACTTTCAACGTATTATGGTAACGAGTGTATTTGCTTTAGCGTTAGTGTCCGCGGCCGGAAGTGTGTGGGCAGAAGGACCGATCCAACAACGCGAAGAGAAGCAGGAAGCGCGCATTGATGCAGGTATTAACTCCGGTCAAGTGACTCCGAATGAAGCCGCTAACCTTGCAAAAGGTGAAGCGAAACTTGAAGCGAACCGCGAAAAAGTGAACGCGGATGGAAAAGTCACCGCAAAAGAACATCGGAAGCTTGAAAGAGAAGCCAACCGCCAAAGCCGTAAGATCCACCACGCGAAGCATAATCACAAAATGAATGTGGACGCTAAAGCCACAACCGCTGTGCAGTCCTAAGATTTAACTCTTAGTCTGAAGATCAGTTAAAAGAGCCGGGATTTACGTCCCGGCTTTTTTATTTTCTAAGCAAGCTTTTTGATGTTTACGCCGTTATAATACAACTCGTTATTTTTAGCATGCCATAAGGGGGTATTTCCCCGGTTGTGGCGGAGCCGCAGAGGAAAAACAAAGTCATGTCTCAAAACATTGTTATTGCGGGCGGAATACGCACTCCTTTCATTAAATCCTGGACTTCTTTCGATGCTATCGGCGCGGAACAACTCGGCGCTTGGTGCTTGCGTGAGCTTGTGGAGCGCACGGGAATTAATCCTTCGTTTGTGGATGAAGTGATTGTCGGTTGTGTCGGGCAGCCCGCGAATGCCGCGAATATCGCGCGCGTCATTAGTTTGCTAGGCGGGATTCCTAAAGATAAAAAAGCCTATACCGTGCACCGTAACTGCGCTTCCGGCTTCGAAGCCGTGACCAGCGCTTTCGAAAAAATTATAACCGGACAGGATCAAGTGGTGATCGCGGGCGGAGCCGAATCCATGTCAAATATCCCGCTTTTATTTTCCAAAGACGCGCAAAATCTTTTCATGAAATTAGGGCGCGCAAAGACACTCCTTCAAAAATTGCAAGTCATGGCACAGTTTCGTCCCAAGCATTTTTCGCCCGTGGTCGGATTAGCATTGGGGTTGAGTGACCCTGTTTGTGGTTTGAATATGGGACAAACCGCCGAAGTGCTGGCGAAGAAGTTTGCGATTTCCCGCAAAGCTCAGGATGAATTCGCGTTGGCGAGCAATCAGAAGACAATTACCGCGCGTGAAAAATTACGCGAAGAAATCATGCCGGTTTTGCTTCCGCCCAAATTCGAAGAAATAGTTCAGGACGATAATGGTCCGCGTGAAAATCAAACCTTGGATCAACTTACAAAACTGAAACCTGCTTTTGAAAAAGTAACCGGCTCGGTCACCGCGGGGAATTCTTCGCAGATTACGGACGGCGCTTGCATGTTGATTGTGACTACCGAAGAAAAAGCCAAAGAGCTCGGGCTTGAAATCATGGGCCGCATTGTGGGCTATGACTATGCGGGCTGCGAACCTTCCGAAATGGGCATGGGGCCGGTATTTGCGATCGACCGTTTGATGAAACGCACCGGGATTGAGTTAAAGTCGGTTGACCTTTTTGAAATCAATGAAGCTTTTGCGGCGCAGGTTTTATCCTGTCTCGAAGCCGTAAAATCAAAATCTTTCGCGCGGCAATTTTTAAACCGTACCGAAGCCTTGGGCGAAATTTCGCTGGATAAATTAAATGTGAACGGCGGCGGTATTGCGCTCGGCCATCCGGTGGGCGTGAGCGGCGCGCGTTTAATTTTAACCGCATTGAAAGAACTTAAGCGTCGCAATGGTAAGCGAGCGATTGTTTCGTTGTGTATCGGCGGCGGTCAAGGCGGCGCCGTTTTGCTCGAACGCTGACAGTATTCAATTTTACGCTCGATAAAACTCGCGTAAAGACGGAACTTCTCAAATTATTTTGAGCGTTCGCAGAAATTTGTTTTGAATTTAAAGGGGAATAAATCTATGGCAAATTCAAGTCTTCAGTCTCGGGTCTCGGGTCTCGGGTCTAGTGTTGATGCTTGGAAATTAACGGTTGAAGATGGTGTCGGTATTTTGATGATGGACCATCCCGATTCAGAAGTGAATGTGCTGACCAGCGCGCATTTACAGCAGCTCGATAAACATTTAGACACGCTTAAAAGCCGTACGGATTTGCGCGCATTACTTTTCGCGAGTGCGAAGAAAAAGATTTTTATTGCCGGTGCGGATATTAATGAAATCGCTAAAATTTCTTCGCCCGACGAAGCTTTTAAAGCCGCCGAAAGCGGCAAAGAAGTTTTTCAAAAAATCGAAGATTTGCCTTTCGCCACAATCTGCGTCATCAACGGCGCTTGCCTCGGCGGCGGCTTTGAATTGGCGCTTTCATGCTGGTACCGTGTCGCGAGTTTTTCGGATGCAGTTAAAATCGGTTTGCCTGAAGTGAATCTTGGAATTCTGCCCGGTTTCGGCGGCAGTATCCGTCTTCCGCGTTTAATCGGTTTATTGAAATCGTTGCCTTTGATTTTAGGCGGCAGTATTCTCGGAGCCCAGGCCGCTTTTAAGCAAGGCTTAGTGGACAGGCTTTTTTATGAACAAACTTTGCTGCAAGACGCGATTCATTTTTCAAGGCAGCTGGGCGGCATTCATCATCCCGCGCGTAAAAAATCTTTTCAGGATAAAATTCTTGAAGACACTTCATTTGGCCGCAATATCGTTTTTAAGCAAGCTCGCAAAGATGTTTTAAAGAAAACTAAAAATTTTTATCCTGCGCCAAAAGAAATTATTAAGCTCATTCAATCCACATACGGTAAAAATGGCGCAGAGGTTTATAAAGCGGAAAGCGAAGCCTTTTCTAGACTAGGTGCTACTTCGGAATCGAAAGCCTGTATTCGGGTTTTCTTTTTGAGCGAACGATATAAGAAAAAGGCTTGGACTACGCTTAAATCGATAAAGTCCGAAGTCTCCAAAGTGGGTGTGATTGGTGCTGGCGTCATGGGCGGCGGCATTGCGCACTTGGTTAGCTCGCGCAGTATTCCTGTGCGGGTTAAGGATATCGACAATAAAGCTCTGGGCGGGGCATTACGCGAAGCCTTTGGTATTTTTAAAGGCGCTCTTAAGCGCCGCAAACTGAAGCCCTATGACATGACCCGCATGATGAATTTGATTTCGGTCGGTCTGACCTATGACGGAATCAAAAATGTGGATGTCGTGATTGAAGCCGTGGTTGAAAATTTAGAAATTAAAAAGAAAGTTTTCAAAGAATTGGCCACGGTTGTGCGTCCCGATACCATTTTAGCTTCAAACACTTCTTCGTTGCCTGTGACGCAAATGGCGGCCGGATGTCAGAATCCATCACGCGTAGTCGGGCTGCATTTTTTTAATCCCGTGAACCGTATGCCGCTTGTCGAAGTTATTCAGGCGGAACAAACATCGGAAGAAACACTTGAAAAAACCATTTCATTTTCCCGCAAACTTGGAAAAACGGTGATTGTCACCGCGGATAAACCGGGATTTTTAGTCAATCGTTTGCTATTGCCTTATTTGAATGAAGCGGCATTGTTGATGGAAGAAGGCATCAGCTCCGAAGCGCTTGACCGCATCGCGGTTGAATTCGGCATGCCGATGGGACCGGTCGAACTTGTCGATCAAGTCGGCATTGATGTGGGTTATAAAGTTGCGCATATTTTGCAGGATGCCTTCGGAGAACGCATGAAAGTCGCTGCAGTGCTTGAAACCGCCTACCAGAAAAAACTTCTCGGCAAAAAAGGCGGCAAGGGCTTTTATATATATGAGGGTGAAAAGAAATATCCGAATCCGGAAATTCCTTTTCAGGCCAAAAGCGGAATTTCGGATGAGGTCGCGCTTAAGCGCATGATGTATATCATGGTGAATGAAGCTGCGCGTTGCTTGGAAGAAAAGGTGATCGATTCGGCTGAAACTGTGGATGTCGGCATGATTTTTGGAACAGGTTTTCCTCCGTTTCGTGGCGGGCTGATGGACTATGCCGATACGGTCGGATTGGCTTCGATCGTTGAAGATCTAAAATCTTTCGAGAAGCAATACGGCTCACGGTTTGCGCCGTGCAAATTTTTATCTGATCTAGCCTCACAAAATAAAAAATTCCGCGCATAAATCAATGTCATTCCTGCGTCCGCCGAAGGACGGATCCGACTCTGGAGGAAAAGCAGGAATCTGTCTGTCATCCCCGAGAAGTCGGGGATCCAGTGCATCTCAAATTAAAGCCATTCGTCTGCTCAGACAGCTGCGTCCTTACGGCGCAGAACTCGCATCCGAATTACTTTAATTTGAGTCTCGCGCAATGTGGGGTAGTAGGTATTTAAAGGAGAAACAAGGCTATGTATGCTAAGTTTCTCGAAGGCTCTTCATCTTATCTGCTTCTATATTCCTCGAATCTTTATGTTGTTTCCCGTCATATCGTCTTTCGCGATTCCACGCGAATCGCGAAAAGACCAGTTAAACCCTCTAAGCAATTCCGCTATAATCGCTACCTTGTAGATGCCCGGCGGTCTTTTTTTTAGAAATGCTTCAATCTCTCGGAGTTATTATGAGTTTTATTGATGGAAGCTGTAAATGAAGGAGTGGAAGACACTCATCTATTTTCTTGAGTCGGTTCTAATGGGCGTATTTATTTTTACCTTTCCGATTTTGCATCGTAAATTACCCTACGAACAGTTAATAATTGCCATTTCTATTTTTGATTTTTTATTTGTCTTCAAAACAATTGAAGGTGGTATTAAAGCCATCAGAAATAAAAAAGCAAAAGCGAATATGGGGATGTTATTTAATGGTAAAGAAGCGATTGTTTTAGGGGCTGTGTGGATTATTGTGGGTTTGCTAATAGCTGGTGATTTAGTCAATGCTATTTTTTCTCATGATATACCGATTCATTTTAAATATATCTTAGAGAGGCTTGAACATCCAGAGAAGCATTGGTCCTGAAATCACCCGAATAAAAGAGCCAAGTAATTATGAAAAAGGTACTGTTTGCAAAAAAATATGAACAAACGCGATCGCATTTACGCTCAGCCGCAGAAAAAAATATCCAAGTTCATCTTTGACCGAAAAGTGGCGCGCGTTTTTGATGATATGATCAACCGCTCAATCCCGGGTTATTCCGACATTATTCAAATGTGCGGCATTCTCGCTGCGATTTACATTAAACCCCGCACGCGTGTTTATGATTTGGGATGTTCGCTCGGAACAGCATCGCGCGCAGTTCTTCGGTCCGTGCCTGAAAAAATCTATGAGCTGATCGCGCTTGATCCTTCGACGGCAATGCTTGAACAGGCCAAGTCGGCTTTAAAGGGCTGCTATCGCGCGTCGGTATTTTTGGATTGCAGTCATGCGGAAGCGGCAGGAATTAAAAACGCGTCATTTGTAATGCTTAATTTTGTTTTGCAGTTTATTGAAAAAAATAAGCGGCTAGCTTTGCTTGAAAAAATTTATGCCGGGCTGAATGCCGGCGGCGCCTTGGTGCTTTCCGAAAAAATAGATTTTCCGACTAAGCAGGAGCGTGAAGCTCAGCGCAAATTGCATGAGGAGTTTAAAAGATCAAAAGGGTATTCTGAACTAGAAATCAGCCAGAAACGAACGGCGCTTGAAAAGATTTTGATCCCTGAAACCTTATTGGTACACGAGGTGCGCTTGCGAAAAGCGGGTTTCAAGCAAATCTATATTTGGTTTAGATGCTTTAATTTTGTTTCGCTGCTGGCGGTTAAATGAAGCCTATTTGTATGTCATTCCCGCGAAGGCGGGAATCTAGCAACATTAAAAAACTGGATCCCCGCCTTCGCGGGGATGACAGATTAGCGCAGCTGGTTTTTTTGGTGAGACTCTAGCGAGATGACGATGAAAGAAAAGCAAAAAAATCTAGACTTCACCGGCTTTTTTGAGCAATTAAGAAAAACTGCTGTTTCAAAATATGCGGACAGCCTGGAAAAAACAACTCAGCACAAACTTGAAACTGCTCAACACGGTGATTTTGCGGGTTGGCTGGATGTTCTTGCCGGTATGCCGGATGTTCAACCCGCACAAGTTAATTTGTCCGGCGGAACGATTCAAATCGGCACCGCGAATGATTTGCCCGTAAATGAGAATCAAAATTTAATAACGAATCTAAAAAAACTCCACCCCTGGCGCAAAGGCCCATTTGAACTTTTTGGAAATCTGATTGACGCGGAGTGGCGCTCTGATTTGAAATGGGCGCGCGTTGAGAAGGCGATTCAGCCGCTTACGGGCCGCACCGTGCTCGACATTGGCTGCGGTAACGGATATTACCTGTGGCGCATGGCCGGAGCCGGTGTGAAGTTTGCGCTGGGAGTTGATCCTTCTTTGCATTATGCCGTTCAGTTTCAAGTTTTTCAAAAATATGTAAATGACGCGCGCCTTGCTGTTTTACCGCTCGGCGTTGAAGACTTACCCAAAAAATTAACCGGGTTTGACACGGTTTTTTCAATGGGACTTTTATATCACCGCCGTGATCCGCTGGAACATTTGAAACATCTTGGGATTCTGCTGCGTCAAGGCGGTGAGTTAGTTCTCGAGACTTTGGTAGTGGACGGAACGACGGGCGAAATGCTGAAACCGGGTGAGCGTTATGCGAAAATGCGCAACGTTTGGAATGTCCCTGCTTGCGGAACAGTGGAGCAATGGCTTGAGGAAGCGGGATTTAAAAATATCAGCTGCGCGGACGTAACGACAACGACTTCCAGTGAACAGCGAAAAACAGAATGGATGACTTTTGAATCTTTGGATGATTTTTTAGATCCAAAAGATGCTTCCAGGACGGTAGAAGGTTATCCCGCGCCGAAACGCGCAATTTTTATCTCAGAAAAACCATGAAACTTCTTAAAAATATTTCAAAGCTGATAATTCTCGCGGCGGTGATTTGGTTTGCAGTTTGGGCAAAGCGTTCGGGATTTTTCGAAGCCGTTCTTGGTGCTATTCATCGTCTTGGATTTTGGGCCGTTCCCGCGTTTCTTGTTGTTTATGTTTTAAGCTGCCTGCTTTTTTTTCCTTCCGCGGTCATGACCTGTGGGGCGGGAGTTTTATTTCCGGTTCCGCTCGGAATTTTTTTAAGCTTGCTGGGAACAAGCTTGGGATCTGTCACTGCGCTTTTGATTGGGCGTTATGGCCTGCGCTCTTTAATTCAAAAAAAAGCGGCGTCCAATCCGACCTTCCAAAAGCTGGATGAAGCCATACGGCGTGAAGGTTGGAAAATCGCCGTACTTGCGCGACTCACACCGGTTTTTCCATTTTCCATCGGAAATTATCTTTTTGGGGCAACGCCTATTCCGGCTTGGCTTTATGCTTTGACCGCTTTTGTGGGGACAATTCCTTCCGCATCGGTTTATGTCTGGATCGGTCATATGACCGGTAATGCTTCCAACAACCATGCCAGGACGCCATTAGAATGGGTCTTGCTTGGTGTGGGAATTGCCGCAACCATCGTCCTGAGTTTCTATTTAAAGCGTTTTTTTGGCCGAATCTTTGGCAATGAGAGTCAGCCTCAAAAAATTTGACAGCAGCGATAAACTAGTCCTTCGATAGGACTGAAATAACATATTTGTTATTTCAAAACAAAGCTCAGGGCTGTGTCACGTCTCAGGAATAAGTCGGACGGGACCTAGTCCTTCGATAGGACTGAATGATCAAGCTTTTGTGCTCTCGGCCGATAAATTCATAGTCATTTTTTATCGATATTTTGTTTAAGGGTGATTGAACGATGTGTCAAATTTGTAACGATCCGCTGCATCAAAGCTCCGAACCTTTGCCTCAAAAAACTGAAGGGCGCCGTGACTTTCTAAAATGGGCCGGTGTTGCCGCATTGGGGCTCCTTTTACCGGGTTGCGGCCCGGATCAAGTTAATCCCAGCGGCCAGCGCGTTTTAACCCCAATGGGCGGGCCTGTCGGGAATGGCATGGTGACGCATATTCTTTCTCAGGGTGAAACTGTTTGGCGCGTGAGCAAAATGTACGATGTTCCCATGGAAACTATCATCCGCATGAACCATATCCAAGATGTGGGTAATGTTCCGAAAGGCACAACTTTGATCTTGCCCGAAACTCACGCGCCGATGCCGTCTTTTACTTTTGACCAAGTGCCGATTTATCGCAGCAATAAATGGAAATATATTATCGTCCACCATACCGCTTCCGATATCGGTGACATGATGTCGATTGACCGTTTCCACAAATCGCGCGGTTACCACAGTTTGGGGTATCATTTTTTAATCGGCAACGGATCAAAAAATAATCAGCGCTTGGGACTGATCGAACCGGGTCCGCGCTGGTATAACCAGGAAGACGGCGCGCATACTAAAGCGAATAATATGAATCCGGTTGCGATTGGCTGCTCAATTGTTGGTAATTACAGTAAAAACTATGTTTCGAATGATCAGCTTCAAGCGCTGGTGTTTCTTGTTCGTAAATTACGCGCGGCTTATAACATTCCCCATAATCACGTGATGCCGCATGGCGGAGTTCCGGGAGCGATGACAGAATGTCCCGGACGGTTGTTCCCATGGGGACAATTCTCGCAAATGATTGCGTAAGACGCTTTCCTTTTTCCTTCCTTCAAGAAATTCTAATTTTTTTCCAATCAAGTAATCCACTTAGCAATAAATCTATCATGAAGGGTTCAGATGCGAGGCGCGCGCGAACGCCTGCGGAGGCGTATGAAGAAATACGCCGCACAAAGAAGTGAAGCGTGTAACGAAGCAGATGAGCCCTTAAGGGCAGATTTATAGAAGGTCAGCGAGCTCGTAGATAAGCTTTTCGGACTCAGCCCAACCCAAACAAGGGTCCGTGATCGATTTTCCGAAAACACCGTCGCCGATTTTTTGCGTGCCTTCGACGAGATAACTTTCGAGCATGATACCTTTGACGCATTTCTTTAAAACATCCGAGAAATTACGGTTCACTAAAATTTCTTTGGCGATGCGCGGTTGTTCCTCAAATTTCTTTCCTGAATTAGCATGGCTCGTGTCCACAATAATGGTGGGATTCGCTAATTTTTTCTCCATGTAATATTCCATGGTGTTGATCAAATCTTCGTAGTGATAGTTAGGCAAGTTGCCAATCAAAGGGTTAGATGCGCCGCGTAGAATCGCATGCGCCAAAGGATTTCCCGGTGTTTCCACTTCCCAGCCGCTGTAAATAAAAACATGCGGCTGCTGCGCGGCATAAATTCCGTTGAGCATCACTGAAAGGTCGCCGCTT
Organism: Candidatus Omnitrophota bacterium; assembly: GCA_043732705.1. Classification (GTDB taxonomy): domain Bacteria; phylum Omnitrophota; class Omnitrophia; order Omnitrophales; family Aquincolibacteriaceae; genus Multiplicimicrobium. Next base: position 12,714 of record JAYTHE010000033.1, read on the forward strand.
GTCGGATTTTTTAGGCCGACGGGAATATCCATTCCGCTGACGGTTAAGCGATGCTGTTGGTTTTCAACTGAGCGCGCGCCGATCGCGACATAGCCGAGTAGATCAGCCAGAAAAGGGGAGTTGCCGGGATAAAGCATTTCATCGGCTGCCGGTAAACCTGATTCCTGAAGCGCGCGAATATGCATTTGGCGGATGGCTTTGATGCCCGCGATAATATTGGGCGGTTCATTCGGATCGGGTTGATGCGCCATACCCTTGTAACCCACGCCCGTTGTACGGGGCTTATTGGTATACATGCGCGGAATCAAAAGAATTTTATTGTGAACTTTTTCCTGCACTTTTCTGAGGCGCGAAACATATTCGCAAACGGCATCGGCATTGTCTGCCGAACAGGGGCCGATAATCAGAATGAATTTGTTGCTTTTACCTTCAAAGACATCCCGGATTTCTTTATCGCGCTTGGCCTTAATTTGGGTCAGTTCTTTGGATAAAGGCATTTCAGCGAGAACTTCGTCCGCGGTCGGAATCCGATTTTTATATTTAAAACCCATAACAAAAACCCCTTGAGAACAAACAACTAAGCATCGAGTATTATTTAGAAATTCTCTGAATTTCTACCTTAATGAAGTGCTAGACCTGTCCTATTAGTTTTTCAAGCGGCGATTATGCCGTTTGAAGTCGTCATGAAGTGCTAGTATATACAAACTCATTAATCCGAAGAAGTTTTTTTATGGATCAAAGATAACTCTTATGTTGAAATTCCGTTTATTTAGCCCCGTGGTTTTTCTTTTAATTATCCCATTTGTTTTGATTTCTATTTCCGCGAAGGCTGCTGATTTACCTCAATATAAGGCCTCTTCTTTAAAGCCCGATAATTTGCATGTTGGAGAGCGTTTTGTTTATCAGATTTCTTATTTGGGATTGGTTGTCGGTGAGGCGGAGACTTTAGTCAAAGAGCTGGTTGATTTTCAGGGCCGCAAGGCCTATCACGTTGAGGTGCATGTTCGTTCAAGGTCGGTGATTGATTATCTTTACCGGGTCCGTGATACCCATCATTCTTACATCGACGCGGAACATTTTTATTCACTTTCGTACGAGAAAGACTTGAGCGAAGGCAGCTATAAGGTGCATGAGAAAATGACCTATGACCAAGAAAAGCATGAGGCCGAATACCACTCGATCACAAACGGCTCAAGGAAAGTCATGTTAATTCCCAAAAATGTGCAAGACCAGGTTTCCGCGGGTTTTTGGTTTCGGATGCAGGAAGTGAAACCGCGCTCCAAAGTCATTGTGCCTGTGAACGCGGATGAAAAGAATTGGGATCTCGAGGTGGAAATCGGGGGGATTGAAAAAATTAAAATTCCTGAAATGGGGGTGTTTGAGGCTGTTCATCTCATTCCCCAAATCAAGTTTCAAGGGCTTTTTGTAAGGCGTGGCCGTATCGAGGGTTGGATGGGTTTAGACTCAGGACGAATCCCGCTTATGATGAAGGTTAGGGTGCCTATTTTGGGTTCAGTTTCGGCTAAATTGGTCGAATATAATCCAGGAATGATCAGAGAATAGTTTCTTACAGAGGTTGTTTTTTATCTAAGAAGCTATTGCAATGTCACAATTGCTATATTATACTAACACTAGATCATTCAAAAGGTGATCAATTGATCATTAAAATAATAAAAGTAACCAAGGAGACAAGCAATGTTTACTAAACTACAAAAAGGCCAGAAGGGTTTTACCCTTGTGGAAATCATGATTGTGGTTGCCATTATCGGACTTTTGGCAGCCATCGCGAT
>JAYTHE010000034.1:0-61072 GCA_043732705.1 Candidatus Omnitrophota bacterium
GATCCTCCGAGGGTCTAAATAACGCATTCCACCATGCCCAAATGCTGAAGGGGACAATTCACGTGCTAATATCAGGGGACATTTCATTAGCTTATGACAAAATTGTTTTAGGTCTGTTGCCGACTGTCTGCTGTCTGTTATAATTCTCGCATGTCAATGATTGCTGTTCCCAAAGCCAACGCGATGCTGATTTGTGATTATGTCATCACGGAACGCGGCACGAATAAAAAAAGCCTGATCGGTGTTTTTGAAAACATCGGCGCGGTTCAATTTCCTTGCACGCATTTCCAGCTCTCTGTTTATATTAAACTGACTGACGCACAGGGGCAGTATCGCTTCCGTCTCGAACTTGTAGATCTCAAAACCGATACCATTACCGGTAAAAGCGAAATGCCCGAATCCATTTCCATTCTCAACCCTTTGATCACGCATGAGCTTGTTTTTAATTTGAGGGGTTTAAGGTTTCCGCGGGCCGGAGAATATGAATTCCGTATCTTTGCGAATGACCGTATTTTTGGCCAAAAGTCTTTTATCGTGAATGAAATCAAGCCGGATGGACAGGCCCCCGGAACTGAATCTGGGCACTAAATATTCCCTTCTCGACCCCCGGGAGTAGGAAGGACTCGCTGCTTGACCGAGTTGTCACACGAACCTACAATACTCCCACCGCACGCGCGTAACTCGGTCGAGCCCAAAGCTCGGAGCAAAAATGTTACAGAACTTATATGAAATGAAGGAAGTTTTATGAAAATTTATGACAGCATTGTAGATACGATCGGCAATACACCACTTGTGCGCCTCAAACGCATTACCAAAGGGCTTTCTGCGGATGTTGTTTTGAAGCTTGAATTCTTTAACCCGATGGCCAGCGTGAAAGACCGCATCGGCGCGAATATGATCGAAGATGCCGAGAAAAAAGGCTTAATCAATAAAGACTCTGTCATTATTGAGCCGACAAGCGGTAATACGGGTATCGCGCTCGCGTTTGTTTGCGCCGCGAAAGGTTATAAACTTATTTTGACTATGCCGGAAACGATGAGCATTGAACGTCGTTTGCTGCTTAAACTTTTGGGCGCGGATTTGGTCTTAACTCCCGGTGCAGAAGGCATGAAGGGCGCAATCGCAAAAGCCGAACAGCTTCTCAAAGAAACCAAGAATGGTTTTATTCCCCAGCAATTTAAAAATCCCGCGAACCCTGAAATTCACCGCAAAACCACAGCGGAAGAAATTTGGAAAGATACGGACGGTAAAGTGGATATTTTAATTTCCGGCGTCGGAACCGGCGGAACAATCACCGGTGTCGCCGAAGTCATTAAGTCGCGCAAGCCCTCATTTAAGGCGATTGCGGTTGAGCCGAAAGAATCGCAGGTTCTGGCGGGCTGTGCGCCGGGCAAACATAAAATTCAAGGTATTGGCGCGGGTTTTGTTCCCGATGTTTTAAATACCAAATTGATCGATGAAATTGTGCCGGTTACCAGCGAAGAGTCCATCGTCATGGCAAAACGTTTGGCGCGTGAAGAAGGCGTGCTTTGCGGTATTTCTTCGGGAGCTGCGGTGCACGCGGCGGTTCAGGTCGCCTCACGTCCTGAAAATAAAGGCAAACTGATAGTGGTCATCATTCCGAGTTTCGGTGAAAGATACCTGAGCACTGTTTTAACAGATGAGTTTCGTCAGCAGGTTGCCTCAGCAACGGCATGAGCCAGATGCGAATCAATTGATTATTTGAACCCCGAGGAGCAGTCCTCGGGGTTCTTTGCTTTCTATAACATATTGTTATTCTCGATGAAGCTCGAATAACATGAGGACAAAATGCGCAAAGAAGCGTTGGTGATTTTAGCGGAAGGTTTTGAGGAAGTTGAGGCCGTGACGCCGGTTGATGTTTTGCGGCGTGCGGGGGTTAATGTAGTTATGGCGGGTCTTGCTTCGAAAAATGTGCGCGGCTCGCGCCGTGTTGTTTATATTGCCGATATGCTCTTGTCGGAATATCAGGAGAATCCGGATATTTTAATTTTGCCGGGAGGAGTGAAGGGCGCGGAAAACCTGCATCATTCCGCTCAGGTGACGCATTGGGTTAACCGTATGAATGATTCAAAGAAGTGGATTGCAGCTATCTGCGCGGCTCCCGCCGCGGTATTGGCCCCAACCGGAGTGTTGGATGGAATTTCCGCGACTTGCTACCCGGGTTATGAAAAAGGCTGGGGCGCTTTAATTCAACATCAGAATCGAACCGTGGTTGTTGACCGCAATGTAATTACGAGCCAGGGTCCTGGAACAGCGCTTGATTTTTCATTTACGATTATTGAAAAGCTTTTTGACCGCGCGATTGCGATTGATTTGGCGCAAAAAATGGTTTACTCCTACGCGGGCATTCCATGAAATCTTTCGAGATTGAGCAAAAATACCGCTGCCGCGATTTATCAAAAGTAAGGAAAAAATTAATCACGCTGAAGGCTAAATTGATTAATCAGGGCTTTGAACAAAATGAACTTTGGGACGTGTGCGGCAAACTCGCGCGTCAAAAATCTGTTCTGAGATTACGCCGTCACGGAAAAACCGTGGAGCTCACTTTTAAAGGCCCAAGATTGAAATCAAAATATTCAAAAAGAATTGAACTTCAGACGCATGCTGAATACGCGCCCACAAAAGCTATTTTGACGGCCTTGGGATATCGTGTCGTAAGGAAATATTCCAAAAAAAGAGAAGTGTATCAATGGGGGAAATTAATGGTGACGCTTGATGCTTTGCCGCACCTTGGCACCTTTGTTGAGCTGGAGGGATCGGTCCGAGATATTGCTCGTGCCGCCGCGCAGCTTGGGATTTCTGACCAGGATCGTGAAGAGCGTTCTTATCTTGCGATGCTGTTTAACCAACGGGGGTAATGTGAAAAAATTGACGCAAGAAGAAGTTCAAAAAAAGATAAAAACCGCCGGGCTGTGGCAGCTTGATCCCAAGCATTTAGCGATTCAAAAAGACTTTAAATTTGAAAATTTTACGGATGCGGTTTGCTTTTTAAATAAGGTCGCGGAAATCGCCGAAGAAGAAGATCATCACCCTGATTTCCATTTAACGAACTATAAATTTTTAAAAATTGTACTTTCTACGCATGCGGCGGGCGGCTTAACGAATAGAGATTTTTTGGTGGCGCACAAAATCGATGAGGTGGCGGCATGAAAAAACGCATTCTTGTGATTGATGATGATCCTTTGGTGCGGAGATCGCTTCAAATGTTATTGAATCAGGCGGGGTATATTGTAGACTCCGCCGCGGATGGAATGCAGGGTTTAGAAAAACTTCCCGCCGGGCATTTCGACCTGGTGATGACCGATGTGCGTATGCCCGGCATGGACGGCTTTGCGGTCCTTCGCGCCATTCGCGAATATTGCGCGGCTGAGCACCGGCCGCCTTTTACGGAAGTTGTTTTGACCGGATTTAACGACGTGCATGCGCTTGAATCCGCGCAAAGTCTCGGGATTAAACATTTCGTTCTGAAGCCGTTTGATACTGACGAGTTGTTGGACGAAGTTCACCGGCTTTTAGAGGGATCGGCCGCTTAGATTCTCGTTGCTCCAGCGGGGCGGTTAGGCTAAGATTTCTCCTATGAAAAAGCGGGATTTAGATTTTGAGATCTCCTTCTTTGGGGGGATTGTCCGGCGGCGTCCGGATTATATCGAAGCGTTGATTCCTTTGGCGGAAGCCTATACCCGAAAGGGCTTGCGCGAGCAGGGCTTGCGTATTGATCAGCGGCTTTCCCGTCTTTGCAAAGACGACCCGATTGTTTATTACAATCTTGCCTGCAGTTTAGCTTTGGCGGACCGCGCGGCCGAAGCGCTGAAAGCTTTGCACAAATCCATTCGCTTGGGTTACCGTGATTTTGCCTACATGAAAAAAGACCCCGACCTCAATTCTTTGTCCGCTCATCCTGAATTCAAAAAGATGCTTCGGGCGTGATCAATACTTCTTTCCGCTCGTCTTTATGAAAACACGAAAAATTAAGAAAAACAAACGCGCTGGCAGTGTTGTCGCTGAAATAAGCACGATCGAAAGAAACGCGATCGAATTGCTGCGTTTTATCAAAGAGCGCGGCGCTCAATTTTCTCCGCTTTTGATTATGACACACAATTATCCCGATCCGGACGCGCTCGCGACTGCGGCTGCGCTGGCCTATCTCGCTGAGCAGGGTGCGCGCGTTAAGTCACGGATTGTTTACGGCGGCAGTATCGGGCGTGGTGAAAATAAGGCGATGGTGCGGCATTTACGCATGCCTGTTTTTAAGCTCAAAAAATCAGACCTTAAAAAATATGCGCATGTGGCATTGATTGATACTCAGCCTAATTTTGAAAATCACTCCTGTCCGCCCCGCAAGCATGTGACGATGGTGATCGACCAGCATCCTTCCATGAAAAAGCCCGAGGCGGATTTAGCGATTGTGAATCCTGATTGCGGAGCGACCAGCATTATCGTGACCAAGGCGCTTTTACTTGCGGGGCTTGAAATTCCCAAGCGCATCGCGACCGCACTAGTGTATGGGATTCTTTCGGATACGCAAGACCTTCATCGCGTTGAGAATCATGAAGTGATCGAAACCTATCTCGATATTCTTCCTTATTGCGATATGCGGATTTTAACTAAAATTCAAAACCCCGCGAAGTCGCTGACTTTTTTTAAGACATTGCGTTACGCGCTGAGCCAGGCCCAACTTTGCCGCGGGCTTGTGATGGTTCATTTGGGCTTTATTCCGCATCCTGATTTAGTGTCGGAAATTGCCGATTTTATTTTAGGCTCGAACGTTGCGACACGCGCGCTTTGCACGGGACGTTACCTTGATAAGCTGCATATTTCATTTCGAACCCGCCGGCCGGCGGATGATGCGCCTAAAATTTTGCGCGGCGCGGTGGAAGACCCCGGTCAGGCAGGCGGGCATGATTCGATCGCGGGCGGCAATATAAAAGTGTCTTCGGATAGCCATTCGCCGCTTTGGCGTGAAAAAGAAAATAAATTAACAAAAAGACTGCTTAAGCAATTGAAGATTCCGTCCGGGCAGGGTTTTTCCGCGGCTTTTTGATGGAAATTAAAGGTTCTCAAAATACTATTAATTATGCCGAAATATAAGGTATGATTTGTACCTATATGAATCGATTTAGCTCGGCCGGAAAGACATATTTACTCCGCCTATTTTTTTTTGGCGCTCTTACCGTTCTTCTTTTTCTGAGTACTGAGGCTCAAGCCGATAACAATAATGTTCGCCTGCCTGGAGGAGCATCCGCGGAAGTGATGGATGCTCAAATTCAAGAAAAAATGCGGGAAGAAAACAACCGCATTTCTACTCCTCAAAAAGTGACAATCGAGCAAGACGAAAAAAAAGCCCCCGCCATTGATTCCCGGCCTTTTTATGTAAAACACATCGCTCTTTCCGGCGATTTAATCATTCCCGAAGCGGAATACCTTCCGATTCTTAAATCTTACGAGGGGCGCGAATTGACGTTCAAAGATGTGCGCGATTTGATGGATAAAATAGAAGCCGTTTTTCGTGAGAAAGGTTACCTTGCGGTAGTGTCGCTGCCTCCGCAAAAGCTCGAGGCGCAGGAAATTAAAATGGAGTTGATTATCTCGCGCATGGGCGAGCTTACGGTGGAAGGCAACCGGTGGTTTAACGAACGTTTGGTCCGCCGGTATTGGAATATTCCGGCGGGGGAATATTTAAGATACGACGGTATTCGCGCGGCCGCCATAAAGATGAGCGGGAATCCGGACCGCCTTGTGCGGCCGGTTTTAAAGGCCGGAAAAGAAAAGCGAACGACGGATATTGTTTTAAAAGTTGAAGATCATTTTCCGGGCCACGCCGATTTTACTTTTGATAATCAAGGCGTAAAGTTAACGGGTGAAAAGCGGCTTGGGTTTATGGTAAGGCATAATAATTTTCTCGGACTCGACGACACCCTTTTAGTGGGGACATCATTCGGGTTGATCGGAAGATTTGGCGCATTATTCGCGAACTATGTGGTGCCGATTTCGCAGTTCGGCACTTCGTTTACTGCGAATTACAGCCATGCTCAAGTTAATCCAAAAAAAGAATTTGCGAGCCTCGGTATTAACAGCGTTTCCGATACCTACGGTGTTGGTTTGAAGCAGGATCTTTTTCAAACTGAGCATTTTTCAGCCAATCTGAATACCAACTTTAATTTTAAAGAAAAACATACGCGTATTTTGAGCGTAGTGACTTCTTGGGATAAAGAACGCGTATTGGATTTTGGCGGTTCCTTGCAGGAACGTGATTTTTTAGGTGGGACAAGTCTTGTTCAAGCGGTTTCATTTGGAATGCCTAACCGCGGTGATGGTTATCCGTTGGCATCACGCGGAGGCGAACATTCCTTTTTTAAATACCACGCGAATCTTTCACGCCAGCTTGTGTTGCCATGGAAAACTTATTTCTTGGCAAACGGGGAACTTCAACTTTCACCCGACCGGCTTTTGCCGCAGGAGCAGATTTTTATGGGTGGGGCGGAAAGTGTGCGCGGTTACCCTGAAAGTGATTATGGCGCGGATCAGGGCGCAATTTTGCAGTTGGAGTATTGGATTCCCACCAACTTTTTCCCTGAAACTTGGCATTTGCCGTACGACAAAACCGCCATTCGTAACCGGTTAAAGTTTCTCGCTTTTTTTGACCAGGGTTATGGCCGCGTTCGCAGTCCAACGAGTAGCGAGTTGAAATCAAGCTATCTCGTGGGTACCGGCTTTGGCGGTGATTTTGCTTTCCGTGATAATCTTTCGCTCCGCATTGAGTGGGGTTTTCGACTTGGAGACCGCCCCGCAACTGAAGGCGGCGATAACCAGCTTCACTTCCGTCTCCGCTCCGGCATCTAAGCTTCCTCAATACGTTCCCTAAATAGGCATTTATCACTAATAATGCTATAAATTACTATTCAAAGATAGTATTGGGATGCATTTGACCTGTTATATTTTAAGCAGGAAAAGTGTATGCAAAATAAACAGGCTCGCTCTACAAACAGGTTTTTAAGCTGTTGCACAATCATCGTTTTTTTTGTGTTCAGCGTGCTGCCCTTTCCCGGTTATGCCGAGGAGTGGAATGGCATCGACCGTACTATCGGTGAAAATGGCAGCGTGATTTATACCGCAAACGGAGACCACACGATTGATTTGGATGCCTTCGATCAAGGCGCAACGGATCATTGGCAGTTTAATCTGAACGGAAGTTTATTTTTTAATATTACAGGCTCAGGCGCCACAACCTGGAGCGGTAAGACGGATGTGTTCGGAGGATTGCTGGGACTTTTTAACAAGAACGGAGTGCATTTCACAAGCGGTTCAGAAATTAATTTACACAATGCGGATTTCATCGGAGCGGCGCTGAAATCAGTGGATGGCATGCATTTTAAAGGCTATGAGGGTGAAGGCGATAACAAAGTATTCTCAGGCGGGTATTTATTGAATGAAGGCAAGATCAGCGGAACAGGCAATGTGGGATTACTTGGCCGGGCCGTAGAGAACAAAGGCACGATTGATTTGCCTGCGAATAAAATTCATTTAGCCGCAGGTGATGCAATGACCGTTGGGTTGAGCGGTGATAATTTGGTGTCAGTCGTGGTGGATGAAGCTACGAGTTCAAGTGTGAAAGATTTTGAAAACAATACGCTGACAGATCAAATCAAAAACAGCGGCAAGATCACCGGACACAAAATCCGGCTGGACGCGAAGGGCGTGGATTCTGTTTTTGAAAAGGCCATCAACCTTTCCGGTGAAGTCAGAGCTGTGGATGTGGATGCGAATGACAAAGGCGAAATTGTAATGCTGTCGATGGATGATATTTATAGCAAAGCGATTTTGGATGCCTCCAAAATTTATATTCGTGCCGGTGCCGGCAATATTAAAACTTTGGGAGTTTTGCGTGCGCAAGAATTGGATGAGCAAGGCGGCAGTTTTGGAATCGGCGGTATTTACCATGTCGGGAAATCTCAACATAAAAATTTAGATCACGCTCTGACCTATGAATATGACACGAATGTTTCCGGGCTTATTGACGATACGGATGACATTCGAATTAATTCCGGCGTGACCTTGACTCTTGATGCCGGCACTTACTTCAGCACGGGCGGCAATTTCTTAATGAGTTCCGGCGGGGTTATTGATGCGAGAGGTTATGACTTGGGTATCGCGACACACAATTACTATGGTAATACGCTTGGAAACATTGTGAATGCCGGCCGGGTGACTTTGGGTGGTCAGGGTGGCTCAAACGTATTTTATGGCGGAGGGCAAATTGTCGCGGCCGGAGATTTAATTTATACGGGTCTTTCCAGTGCAAATATTACGATTACGAACGGACATGTTTTTCATAGTCTTGGATTGGACACATACAATAGTTTTGGCGGTGATGCGGTCGGGCGCATTGATGGTGATGGCAGCTTAACGGTTACGAGCGATCAAAATTTAGAAGTTACAACCCTTGTCAGTGGTTCAGCTGGGACCAACGTAATCTTTAACGGGTCCGGTTCAACTAAAGTTGATTATGGAATTAATAATAACGGAGGAACGGTTGTAAAAAATGGAACGGGAACATTGGAGGTTCTAAACTCAGCAACAAATGGCGGAGTAACCAATGTAAATGTCGGCACGTTAATTTTTGATGGTCCTGGAATCGGTTCGGGTTTTGTTGTTGCCAATGGAGCATCGTTAGTTTACAGCGGATCGAGTAATTTTGGCGGTCCCACGATACCGATTACGATTAATGGTATGGGGGTAGGATCGGCCGGAGCCTTTCGCCAAACCGGTTATGGGAATTATGGCTACAACGGTGTGATTACTTTGGGAAGTTCAGCTGCGATTGGGGCCGGAATTTTAAGCAGTAGTGCAAGAATTACCGGAGGCAGTAATTACAATTTGACCAAAGTCGGATCGGGAACACTCAATTGGCAGGGATCCGGAGGGATTGACATCGGAGGAGACTTAATTGTTTCGGCCGGGACATTTTTTGGTGCCGGTGTTAATAACTCCAATATCGTTATTCGCGGTGGGGATGTTACAGGCAATGGAATCATCAATGTGATTTACGGAAAATTTATTGTGAGTGGTACTGGGAACTTTGGCGGCAATACCAACTGGTCATTTCAGAACCTCACCTTCGGAGACGGCACCAATACTGGAGTTACCACAAAAACCGGCAATAACGCGATCACTGTTTTCGGCAATCTAGAAATTAAAAATCATGAGACGTTAAATGCCTCAAGTAGTACTTGGAATGTAGATAGAAACTGGACTAATGCTGGAACCTTTAATGGCGGAACAAGCACGGTCAATTTAACCAGACTGGACTTGTGCTGCGGCGGTAATACCGATCAGACCCTAACAAGCGGCTCGGGAAATTTTTATAATTTAAGACACACAGGCACCTCAAGAGTTACGCTAAAGGACAACTTGCTGGTTTCACATGACTTTCTTAACTCGAACGGAACTTTTGATGCGACCCAAAAAACAGTGACTGTGAATGGTAATTTTTCCGTCACGGGAGGTAATTTTACCAACGCTTACGGGGGGAGTACGAGTGTGGGCGGCAATTTAAATTTGGGTGAGTACGGAAGTTTTAATAGTTCGCGCGTGGATATTGCCGGTACGGTTGTTAACTCTCAAATCTATAACTCGTTTCAAAGATACATCAACATGGGGATAATGTCTTTTCATGACGGCAGTCTCAAAGATTTTCGGGTTGATACATCGCATTTGTTTGACGGGATTCGGCGGGCCCGCGATTTGAACGCGATGAATCTTTTTAACCATAAAAAACAATTGAATGCACAATCAATCACGGATGATATTTTAAGCCAATATGATTTTAAAAAGAAAAAGCTTAGCAGCGGAATCAATGAAATCATCGCGCAATCTCAAGATATCGAATTTGACCGCGGCATGGATCAATTCCGAACTGCCGTTTTTGGCGCGCAAGTTGAGCCATTGGAACAGCGCAACACCTTGGACCACACGTTGAAAACAGGGACTAGAATTCAAAATATAAAAGGAAATGTACGCGTTGTTTCAAAGGATGGAAAAGTTTATAACGCGCGCGTTGGGATTGAATTGGAAGAAGGCGATCAGGTGGTTACCGACAAATCATCAAAAGTGGAATTAACCAAGGGGTTAGATAAAGTGACTGTATCAGCGGACTCTGCCGTACAAGTTCAAAAACAAACCGAAGCAGGTAAGCCCGCTCAAGACTTATTGACGCTCGCATTCGGTAAGGTTTCCGTTGCTATTTCGGATGACAGCCTTTCATCCTTTGTGGTGCAAACTCCTAATGGTATGGCTGGTCTCCGCGGCTGAGGATTTTTTTGCGCTGCCCCGAAAGTTTGCTAGAATCTTGCCATGAATCCCGCTAGAAACTTAAACAAATTAAATCAGTCAACCCCCATGAATCGGCACGTATCAAAAATTGACAGCTGTTTTCTTTTTTCGTGGAGTTTCTAACGGGATGAATATTTGGCAGCAAATCCGCTCTGATTTTCCAATCACTCAGAAATATATTTATCTCGATCATGCCGCCGGCGGTCCGATTCCCAAACCTGTTTTGGAAGCGATTCAGCAATTTCAAAAAGAAAACGCGGAAGGCGGGGACTTTCACTGGCTTAAGTGGATGAAACGCCGGGATGAAGCGCGTCAAACCACGGCTGATTTTATCGGAGCGCAGCCGGAGGAAATCGCATTTACCTCAAGTGCTTCTCATGGAATGAATCTTGCCGCTGAATTACTGTCCGGCGAGGGTAACGTTTTATTGAATGAATCAGAGTTTCCTTCGAGTACGGTTCCCTGGCTTTGGCGCAATGCAAAGGTGGCGTGGGAAAAAGAAAGCGGCATCGGTTCCATTCCCGGCGATATCTCGACGATTGTGACGAGCTATGTTCAATACGCGACGGGGCGCAGGCAGGATATTCAGGCGCTTGGAAAAGAAAAAGGCTCGAAATTTTTAGTCGTCAACGCTACGCAAGGATTCGGAGTTTTACCCGTCAACGTTAAAAAGTGGAATGCTGATTTTATTTGCACGAACAGTTATAAATGGATGATGGCCGGTTATGGCGGCGGAATTTTGTATGTCCGCAAACCATTACTTGAGAAATTTCGTCCGGCAGGTGCGGGTTGGCGCAGTATGATCGGCTGTGATTTGATGCAAAATAAAAATCTTGAAATGAAAAAAGCCGGCGAAAGATATGAATGGGGCTGTCCCAATTTTGCGGCGATGTTCGGCTTTGCGGCCGCGATTCGTTATTTTTCAGGGATCGGGATGGACAAAATCGAGAAACGCGTGCTGGACCTGACTGATTTTTTAATCAAAGAATTGCAAAAGCGTGAATTTAAAATTCTTTCTCCTCTGGAGCCAGAAGCCCGTTCCGGAATTGTTGTTTTTGAGACCGAGCATGCCGTGAAAATTTGGAAGAAGCTTCTGGATCAAGGGGTGTATGTTTCGCCGCGAGGCGGAGGGATTCGCGTGGCACCTCATTTTTATAATACCCACGAAGAAATCGACTTATTCCTGGAGAAGCTAGATGTGCTACTGTAAGTAGCCTCTTGAGGCCTTTTGATGTAGAATCTGCGCCGGTTTATGCCGACCCTTTCGAGGGACAACTTTTTAAGAAATGGAGAGAGGAAATGTTGAAGAAGATTTTTTTCGGGATTTTGATTGTGTTGGTGCTTGTGCTTGTTTTTCACAGCTTTATTATTGGTACTGTGGTGAAGCCGCAAGCTGAGCAACAAATCTCCAAACTTCTCGGAACCGAAGTCAAAATCAATATTTTGAGCGTGCGTCTTTGGCCGGGAAGTGCCGCGGTTTATGGTTTAAAAATTAAAAACCCTTCCGGCTTTTCAGATAATTATTTATTGGATCTGGGAAGTTTTTCCGTGGCGCTTGACGTGCCGGGGCTTATGAAACAGTTTGCCGGCGGTGCGACAGGCCCCAAGAGTTTGGTGGTTGACCATATTAAAATTAAAGGACTCAAGCTGCTTGTTGAGCGCATTGCTTTGCCTAATGGCCCGCAGTCGAATCTTGAGAAACTGACGGAAAATTTAAATCGCCAGGCCAAGACTGAACCCGCCAAGTCGGCCTCTTCCGAGAAGGCTCCTGAATCCTCTAAAAAACAGCTTGATTTAAGCATCGAGCTAAAGCAATTCAGTTTTGTGGACGGGCAAGTTACGGTGCATGATTCAACAATTGGTTCCGGTTTTGAATATGCCGTTGATAAAATTAATGTCGATGTGAAAAATATTTTCTATCCCGCGAAACCCGCCAATGAATTAGTTGAAACATTGGATGTCTCCGCGCAGCTTGGCAGGGAGAATCCTGGTGCCGTGAGTTTTCAAGGCCGTTCTAATTTAATGTCCGGCGGCAATATGGACGCAAAACTTTCGGTTAAAGATGTGGGTATCGCTGATTTCAATGCTTTTGTAACCGACCAGCCTTTCAAGATTGTCGCGGGCAAATTCGATTTGCAATCCACGATTAAAATTTTTGACAGTCAACTTCAGTCTCAGCATCAACTCAAATTGACTTCCATGGAGTTGGCGGGTAAGTCGCTTGGCACGGAACTTCTTGATTTACCGATGCAAACTTTGGTTTCGACATTAAGCCGCTTGCCCGCGATTGATGTGCCGTTTGAAGTTAACGGCAATTTAAAGAATCCCCAGTTTAAAATCACACAAGCTTTGAAAGCCGCGATTAGCAACGCCATTCAAAAAGTGCTTGCCGGCGGCCTCGGTGACGTAACAGGCGCCGCCAAACAACTGACAAGCGTCGCGAATAATGTGGCCGGACAAGCGCTTGGCGCCGTCGGCGGAGAAAATGCCGGGAAATTGACGGGTGATGCCACGAAGCTGGTCCAGGGCTTAGCCGGTGAAACCACAGAATCCCTTGAAGGCGGACTCAAAAAACTTTCCGGTTTTTTAGCAAAGGCTAAGGAAAATTGAGCGCTATTAAAAAACCCGCGGTAATCAAGAAAAAAGCGGGCTATGTCACGATTATTGGCCGCCCGAATGTCGGCAAATCAACCCTGCTGAATTATTTGGTGGGACAAAAGTTGGCTGGAACTTCGGCGAAGCCTCAAACAACCCGCGATGTCATTCGTGGCATTATGACTGAACCGCGCGGACAAATTGTTTTCATTGATACCCCTGGCGTACATCGCCCGCATGATTTGCTGGGTGAGAAAATGGTCAAAGGCGCCGAAAGTTCGCTTCGCGGCGCGGACATTATTTTCTTTATGATTGTGCCGCACTTTGCCGAGGAAGAAGAGCAGCGTATTCTGGCCTGGGTCAAGGCGCAGAAAGCCCCTGCCTTTCTTGTGATGAATCAAGTGGACCGTTTTCCGCGCGATAAGATACTGCCTGTGATCGAGAGCTATCAACAGCTGCATTCTTTTCAAGAATATATTCCCATCAGCGCCAAGCACGGAACGCAGATTCCGCTTTTGCTCGACAAGGCTTTTGAGAACTTACCCGTGGGGGAGCCTTTTTTCCCGGCGGATCAGCTATCCGACCAAAGCGAGCGCTTCCATGTTCAGGAAATGATTCGCGAGAAGGTTTTTCGCCGTCTTGGGCAGGAAGTGCCATATTCCACGGCGGTGCGCATGGATTCTTTTAAAGAAGTCGCCGGCAAGAAAACGGAAATTCACGCGGCAATCGTTGTAGAGCGTGAGTCACAAAAGAAAATCGTGATTGGCAACGGCGGCGAGAAAATCAAGCAAATCGGAATGGATGCTCGCGTTGACATTGAAAAATTTTTAGGACGCAAAATTGTTTTAAAGCTTTGGGTTCGTGTACGGGAGAATTGGAAAGATAATCCCGGTCTGCTCAAAGAATATGGCCATTAAAGAAAACGCTGAAAAAGTTCGGCTACGGCGTTGCAAACGGCGCTTCCTTGTGCGGCGTATTGCCGCATACGGCAGTCTCGTCCGATTTATTTTTAAGACGAGACACAGCGCTGAGTATTGTTTTAAAAATGGCATTCGCCATTTTTAAATATAAGGAAGCACTAGTCCGCGAGGCTTGTTCGCGCCTTGTATTCAAAGCTTTTTGAGCTGTTTTCACGGAATTTTATGAAAAAAAAATCTACCCCAAAGAAAACAGAAATTAAAACGGTGATATTTGATCTTGGCAATGTTTTGGCCTTGCATGACGCGCGTATTGCCGCGCGCCGTTACGCGAAAATTACAGGCATGACATTCCAGGAAGTTTGGGATACGGTTTTAACCTCCAAAACTGAAAAAGCCTATACTCGCGGCGAAATCACAAGCTATCAGTTTTATCGTTACGCGAAGGGCCTCAGCAAGAAGCCGGACGTAAAAATGACCTATGCGGAATTCCGTGATATCTGGAATGAGATTTTTGTTGAGAATCAAGGCATGGAAATTATCTTAAAAAATCTAAAAAAAAATTATCCGCTTTATTTGATTTCCAACACGAACGCGATGCATTGGAATTATCTTTTACCCAAATATAATCATTTGCTGAAGCATTTTCGCCGCCGGTTCCCATCGCATCAAGTCGGGCATCGCAAACCGAATCCAGAAATTTATCTCAAAGTTTTAAAACTCATCGGACGGTTTAAGCCAGAAGAAACTGTTTTTATCGATGATCATCCTGGTTTTATCGAGGGTGCCCGCTCAGTCGGCATGAACGCGATTCTTTTCAAAACTCCTGCTCAGCTTCTCAAAGATTTAAAAAAAATGGGTGTGAACTGCTAAGTTTTGCCTCTGGGCTTGCGCCCAACCGGCATATCCGTTCAAATCTTTCCATCCAATTGAAGGTTTTTCCTTTTACTGTCGTCAATCAATAGAGACATTGAGGGGGGGGGATTTATGGGACATTTCATTCGGACGGCACTTTTGTTAGCAGTGCTCAGTTTATTGGTCCTGATGATGGGACAAGCTGTGGGCGGCCGCGCAGGTTTGACTGTGGCGCTTATCTTGACCTTCGTTATGAACTTCGGCAGTTATTGGTACGGCGATAAAATCGTTCTCGCCATGCACCGTGCGGTTCCGCTTTCACGCAAAAAAGCCCCCGAAATTTACGCGATTGCCGAAGAAATTGCCGGACGCGCCGCAATGCCGGTGCCCAAAATTTACTGGATCGCCTCAGCTTCACCCAATGCTTTCGCGACCGGACGCAATCCGCAAAACGCGGCGATTGTTGTAACGCAGGGGTTGGTGCAATCGTTGAATCAGGAAGAATTAAAAGGTGTCATCGGACATGAAATGGGCCATGTTTTGCACCGTGATACGTTGACATCGACTATTGTCGCGACACTTGCCGGAGTTGTGAGCTATGCGGCGATGGAGCTGCGTTCGTCTTTCATAATCGGACGTTCCCGCGGTCATCAAGCAAACCCCATTCTTTTGCTTGTCTTCGCGATTCTCATGCCGCTTGCCGCCGCAATGATTCAAATGGCGGTTTCAAGAACACGTGAATATGCCGCGGATGACAGCGGTGCGGAACTTGCCGGTAACCCGCTCTATTTGGCAAGCGCGTTGCAGAAAATTTCAATCGCGGGCCGCAAAACTCCGATGGCGGATGCCAATCCGGCCGCCGCACATTTGTTTATTGTCAGCCCGCTTTCAGGCGCTAATTTTTCGAGCCTTTTTTCAACTCATCCGCCGATTGAGAAAAGAATTGCCCGGCTTGAAGCGATGGCACGTTAAGACGGAGTCTTAACGTTTCGTATCTTTAGGAATCGCTTTTATTGACGATAACCTCAGTCGTCGGTACAATTCAGGAATTATCACGCACTTATTTTTAGGGAGTTATTTATGTCGTATGTAATCGTAGAAAAATGTCTCGGTGAACGTTATGCTTCTTGCGTCGCTGTTTGTCCTGTGGATTGCATTTATCCCGGAGAATACAAGGGTGAAGCGTTCATGGTCATTGACCCGAATGTTTGCATTACCTGCGGCGCATGCTTGCCGGAATGCCCGATTGGCGCGATTGTTGAAAGTGAAGATTATTCGCCGGATTGGGCTAAGATTAATGCTGAGCTTGCTCCCGGTTATCAGCCCAATCCTAAAGTTCCCGAGCGCCCGCGCGATGATAAGCCGCGCAAAGAAGGCAATAAACTAGTCAATTAGACTGACGACTGAAGACAAGCAGGGTCGCTTTTAAGCGACCCTGCTTTATTTTATAAAGAGAGCGGTGAGTCTGTGGTCTTTAGTCTATGGTCTATAGTCTGTTTGCGCTGTAGAATATGCGTCTATGGAAAAACCCACATCCGGCATTATCCGCACCAGTTTTGGGCTTCAGTCGTCAATTAAGCCGCAGCTTGAGCAAAGCTATTCGAGCGCGCTGATTGAAAGTTTAAGGTCCAATGGATTCATGCGCGAAGAGGGCCGCGTCAAACTTTTTTTAGCGGAAGAGTTTGGCTTTTGTTACGGCGTGGACCGTGCGATTGATTA
The DNA here is from genome assembly GCA_043732705.1 of Candidatus Omnitrophota bacterium. Lineage (GTDB taxonomy): Bacteria > Omnitrophota > Omnitrophia > Omnitrophales > Aquincolibacteriaceae > Multiplicimicrobium. Next base: position 16,437 of record JAYTHE010000034.1, read on the forward strand.
CGCTTATCAAACCCGCGCCCAATTTCCTGATCGCCGTATTTTTCTTACCAATGAAATTATTCATAATCCGCGCGTTAATACCGAACTTTCAGAAATGGGAATTGAGTTTTTACCACCGCTTGCAGGCGGAAGCTGTGACGTCAGCGGGCTGAGCAATAAAGATGTTGTTTTGATGCCGGCGTTTGGAACTACCGTTGAATTACAAAAGAAGCTGGAAGATATCGGCTGTGTAATTGTGGATACCACTTGTGGCTCCGTGATGAGTGTTTGGAAGCGCGTGGAGTCTTATAGCCGCGATGGATTTACCTCGGTTATCCACGGAAAATACAACCATGAAGAAACGCTTGCGACAAGTTCGCGCGCTTTAAAATATCCTGCGGGTAAATATCTGGTTGTGCGTGATAAGGCTGAGGCCCAAAAAGTTTGCGATTATATCGAGGGCCGCGGCAATCCGGATGTTTTTTTAAAAGAGTTTTCCTGGTGTGCGTCCGAAGGTTTCAATCCCGACCGGGATTTAGAGAAAGTCGGTTGCGCAAATCAAACCACCATGCTTTCTACGGAATCTTTGGAGATTGCAAACATGCTTAAAGACTCGATCGCAAAACGATACGGAGAAGCAAGTTTGCCGGCGCGTTTCCGCCACTTTGATACGATTTGCTCCGCGACTCAGGACCGTCAGGATGCTGTGATGCGTCTTATGCAAAAGAAAATTGATTTGATGTTGGTGGTGGGCGGATACAACTCGAGCAATACGGGGCATCTTGCGGAAATGTCCGCCGAATATTGCCCGTCTTATCATGTGAAAGACGCGTCTTGCCTCAAATCGGCGGATGAAATTGAATACAAAGTTATTTTCAAAGAGGATATTCGCGTTGCCACGAACTGGCTGGCGAAGGGGGATTTGAAAGTCGGAATTACAGCCGGTGCGTCAACTCCGAACCGTGTGATCGAAGAAGTGATTCAACGTTTATTTGAACTCGCGAATCAAGATTTTAAAACCCCCGAGGTTGGGTGAACCCATCCTCGGGGGTTAATTCAGGTAAATATGAGTCCCGTTAGAATCTTAACCGGCAGTGAATTATGAATTTGCTAATGTTTATGGTGAGGATGTTGATTTTAAACAGCACTATGTATTTTGGGAGATTCTAACGGGATGAAAGAAGTCAAAGTTTATAGCACGAACTATTGTCCGTATTGCACGCGTGCCAAACAGCTTCTCAAGTCGAAGAACATTGCTTTTCAGGAAATCGATCTTACGAATGACGCTGAATTGCGTGAAAAAATTTCCACGCAAACCGGCCACCAAACCGTCCCCATGATTTTTATCGGTGAAAAGTTCATCGGCGGCTTTGATGATTTGAACCGCTTAAATCAAGCCGGTGAATTAGACTCCTTGGCCTGACCAATCTCAGTTCCGTAACTCTTGCCTGCCTGGAAAAACCTGTCCACTTCCGGGAGGTGGACAGGTTTGAGGAAGGGCACTTTCTGCGTTTGTTTAAATTTGTTCATTTTTGATGCTAGCCCATTGCTCCCACCCAAAACATTAATCGCCAATTTATAGCAGGTTTAATCAGGTGATTTGCAATATAACCATGGGGCGGGCAAGGTTCCTCTAACGACTTTTAGAAACTTCAACCTTTATAAAAGTCGCCACTATGCGCAAAAAACAAGGTACCTACTCTCGAATTTTGGCGGGAATACTTGCCTTTGTTTTCACTTTAAATTCGATCTTGCCCAATGCTTCGGCGGGGCAAATTCTATTTGAAGCACGAAAGCAAAGCGAGCTTCCCGATATGGCAAATATCTGGCTTCCTCCGGAGCTGGGACACGTTACTTCTGCCTTCCGCGGCCAATCCGGCCGTATGCTGTTTCATCTCGAAGACGCGCACGGCAATTACGAAGCTCAAATCCGCCTCGTCGAACTCATTGATTTTCTTAACAAACATTATGGCGTGAAGCAAGTTTATCTCGAAGGCGCGACACAGAAAATTAATCCTAACCTCTACCGTTTTTTCGAAGAGAAAAAGCCGGCGTTTCAGGCTGGGCGGAAATTGCTCGAAATGGGCGAATTAACCGGCGCTGAAATTTTTCTTTTAAAACAGGAATTACTGCAAAATTGCGGACGGCTTTGCGTTCAAGCGGAAGGGATTGAATCCGCGTCGCTTAGTGTTTTGCCGCAATACCGAGGTGCTTTTTAACGCATCTTATTGTCTGGCCTAGCGATGTATTAATTAGCGTTTTTTAATTCTAAAACTATCAATAACTAGCAATGGCTATCTTTAATATTTGCTTAAATTATTTTCATCAGTTAACTTCTAGTTGTATGTTTCTCAATATATATAGAGGAGAGCTGTTTGCGGATGGATTCTAAGTAAAAAGACTTATGCTATTTCAACATTGCGTCTTTAAAAAGTGGGTTTCGGCGTTTGTCGCGCTTGTGATGTTTTTTAATTTCCAGGTTCCGTCTGCCTGGAGCGGCCCTGCTTTGCCGGTTTTGAATTTGCCCGAACATTTGGGCATGCTTAAAAAAGTCTCGCGCGGTCTTTCTTCCGGAAGATCCTCAAAAACGGTGATGCTGATTGAAGACGCGCATACCAGTATGGAAGCGCAAATCCGTATCCGTGATTTGGTCGGATTCTTAAATCAAAAAGAAAAAATCAAAACCATTTTATTTGAAGGCGCGGCGCATCCGCTCAAACCGTCGCTTTATCACTTCTACCATGATCCCAAAAAACAAAATACTTTTTTGCAGAATTTATTGCAGCAGAGTGAACTCACTGGCGGCGAGTTGGCGCTCTTTGATTCCATTACAGGCAAACCGAACGCGCTGCGTGGAATCGGCATGGAAAACGCGGATGATTTTATCCGCAATTTGCAAGCCGCGAAAAAGCTGTTTCGCAATCAAGGCGCGGTTCAGGCCGCGTTGGAAAAATTAGAGCAGGTGCGTGATAGAAAATGGCGCGGGCATGTATCCAAAGAATTAGAGGATCTGATTCGTGGGCATGAGTCATTCCGTCGCGGACAAACGGATTGGTTTGCTTATCTGGATTTTTTAAATGCTGCTGCCAAATCGACGTTGCATCTTGACCTGTCCAATCCGCGCTATCAGTTTGAATATCCGATGCTTGTCCGCGCGGCGCTTCTGAAAAACTCCGAAAAAGAAATGAAGCCGGAAATAATCGAGCAGGACCAGGCGCGGTTAGCGGCTTGGCTTCGATCCCACGGTTTTAAAGATTGGGCGGGTCAAATCGAAACCAGCAAAATTGAAACGGGTGAAATTCGTTCCGAACTCGAACAGCTTTATTCCGATGCCGCAAAGAAGGGACTTAATTTTGAAAGCTATCCGGCTTGGTCGCGCTGGATGGGTTTGAAAGGATTGGAACAGGAGCTCGACGCAGCGCTTTTTGAGAAGGAAATGAAAAAGCTGTTTAAGCAGCTCGTGAACCAATCTCTTCAAAATTCGGATGAGCGTGAATTTGTGAAAGCATCGCAGGACTTGTGGAAGACGCATGACTTGCTCGAATTAAAATTATCCCGTTCCGCATGGCAGAAATTAAAAACCTCCGGGGTTATCCTGAACCAGGGGACTGACCCCGGTGGGTCTGTCCCCAATGCTTCCTCTGCGTCATTGCAAGGAGCGCAGCGACGAAGCAATCTGACACGAAGTGTCATCCCCGACTCGATCGGGGATCCAGCTCTGGATTCCCGCCTGCGCGGGAATGACAAAAAGCATCAGATCGCCGCGCCTTCTTCGATGGTTCGCGATGACGAGCGAGGTGGGTCTGGCCCCAATGCTTTCTCTCAAAAGCTGGTTACCGAGCTTGCCGGGAATGATGCGTCGCTTGCGGCGGCCATTCAAGCTGCTTGGGAGTTTTATGACGCGGCGGAAAAGCGTGAAGCCGGATTTATTGCCGCAGCATTAAAACAACTTCAAACCGAAAACAAAATGGCCGTGATTGTCGGTGGTTTTCACAGCGATGCTTTGCGGGATGCGCTTGCCAAAAATAACGTCACAGTATTTGAAATTACGCCTCGCATCACGCGGCTTGATTTTAAAGAAGGCGAGGCGAAGTATCAGCGCGCCTTGCTCGAAGATTCCGCCTTGCAGCATATATTGCGAACGGATCTGGATTTAATACCTGTCAATGCAGCTTTCCGTTTGAGTGCAATAAACAAAGCCATGCCTGGAACTCCCGACAACAACCAGCTTTTGACTCAACTTTCTGGTGTTAGGTTTGCGGAACTCAAGACTCAAGACGCACGACTCGCGACCAGTAAGCGTTCCGAATCCCGCGTGTCGTATGCCAAGCCAAAAAATTTACAGGAAGGACTTGGGCGTTACTATGGCATGAAGCTCGAAATGTGGAATGCGTTAAATACCGATGATGCGGATTTATTCCGTGCAGTACTCGTTGACTTTCGTTTGCTTGTAAAAGACACGAATGACCTTGCCCGGAAATTAGCGGATGAGAAGGCCGCGCAAATGGCAAGACAGGTTTATGCGATGCTTCTGCAAGGGGAGAAACCCTACCCTCAATTTTTGATTGATTTTCAAGATCCGCGGCTCATGTTGGTTGAGATCAGAGTATTACAAGATGCGGGAGATAGGGATTTTTTTAAATTGCGATCGACAATTATTGAGGAGATGGCCGGTGAGTTTTTTCCGACGGATGATGAAAAACCGAAACGGGAAGAATTAATTGATTTGCTGAGTTCTAAAATCGGCACCAATCATATTGATGAACGTTTTCCCGAAAAAGCTTTTGAAGGGGATATGCACGAATGGAAAAAATTCGCACAATCGGCGGTTGTGAATTTAAGTTCGAGAGCGACGGCGCATGGCAGCTATTCACCTCGCACGAAAAAAATTTATGTCAATCCTCATCCTATTTCAATCAAAGATTTTAAGCCTGTTGCTGCGGAGGAACGTGAAATTGTTTTGCGTTCAACGATTAAGCATGAAGCGACTCACTTAATTTCGGATCGTGACTTGGGTGAGAAACGGGTGCTCAAGGTGCCGGAGCGCTGGGAAACTTTGACATGGGCGCTGGATGTGATTGAACGTGTGAATATTTTAACCGGCAAACGTGCGCTTGATGAAATGGGTGCGAAAGAGCGTGAGGCTGCTCTGGAAAAACTGCAAAGCTACAACGAAGAGTTTGGTGAGCCGGCATTACGTGCTCTTTTTGAAGTTGGCCGCGAAATGGGCAAAAACAAAGAATATGGATTTTTGATTCTTCCGCACATTGATTCCGAAGCCGGTTATTTTTTTATTGAGCCGTTGATTGAAAAAGCAAAAACAGTTTACGGTAAGCTGGGATTTCCGCTGCTTAATTTGGATGATCAATACACGCGTGAGCGCGCGGCAGCCATCATTTTAGGCGGAATTTTAACCACGCATGAAGACACGAAAAAAAATCCTGCTAAAGCTTTGAAGGATTTTTTTGACAGTTTGTATGAGATGTATGGGGCGCATGAAAATCCGGCGGTGATGGCAAGAGTCGCTGAGAATATCCGGTATGTAATGAATGCGCTCGTTGAAAAGCTCGCGGTGCGTGGTACGGATATTGTTTCAGCGGGTTTTTGGAAATATGATCGTGGTGACCGCGTGGCGGGAAGACGGCCCACTTTTTATTATAACGAATCTGATTTTTTACCGCGTGCGTATGACATGCCCGCGGAGCTGCGTGAAAAACCCGTCGAAGCCATGGAAGCAGCTTTGCTGGCGGCGCGTGAACGCGGGCTTGGTAATGCTCATTTAGCTTTTGCTTATGAAAATATTGTGCATGGTGAGTTTGATGAAGCAGCACGCACGCTTCCTGAACACCGCCTTTTATGGCAAATGTTGTGGACTCCTCAAATTTATGCATCGGAGCTCATGGAAACCGGCCACAAATCAGTTTTGCAGGTGGCTCAAGACCGTTTGATTAATGATTTGCGCGGCGGCGCGCGCTGGCTGACGCGCGTTTTTCGCGAGCGCTATAACCCCAGCGTTAATCTGATGGCTGCCCGCGCCCGGTTGGCGTCTTTACCGCTGCATTTACAGTATTTAGATTCCATGCTCTATGTTTTTTCAAATGAACTTCCTGCGGATTCCAAGCAGTCCGCTGATCCACGGCTTACTAATTCTGATGTGATTGCGGCGCTAAAAGCCACGCATGGTGATTATGCTAAAAATCCAGGCTGGCTGCGCGCGATGATCGGCTGGAGACCTGAAGACGCGAATACACCCGCGAAATCGCAAGCCATGCTGGCTGAAGTTGCGGAATCGATTTGGCCGGTTTACAAAAAACTTTATGACAAAGCGGTCGAACAAATGCGTAAAGAAATTTTAGAACGTGCGGCGAACCGCGAATTGGAAGATCAAGAAGTTCTGCAAATGTTAGGGGATATGACTCCGGCTGAACAGCAATTGCTAGAACAAATCCTGCAGCAAATGATGCAACAGTCCGAGCAGCAATTTGCTTCGGGCAATCAATCTCAAAACCAATCATCCATGCAGTCACCGCAGCAGCAATCCGGTCAACAAAGTGGCAGTCAACAACCCGGAGGACAACAGAGTGGTGAATCGCAAGCAGGTGGACAGCCTAGTTCAGGACAAGCGGGCGGCGGCGCGCAAAAGAGTAGTCAAGGAAATCCTGGGAGTGGTGGGCAGTCCGCAGGTGCGAGTCAGGGTAAGCAAGGTGCTTCTCAACCGGGCAGTGGATCGCAAACGGGCGGACAGCCGAGCAATCAAGGTAGTCCAAGCGGTGCGAAAGCGAGCGGCGGAAATCCAGGGGCTATGCAATCAGGCAATACGCCGGGATCAAACGCCGTTTCCAAGTTACAGGCAGCATTGCAAAATTTACAAAACTTAATGGGGACTTTAGGCAGCCAAGTTCAAAATCTTGCTGCTCAGGCCGCACAAGTGAAACAGCAATTACCGCAAGTTGCGGGCGCGGCTGGGCAAGTCGGCGATGCTTCTCAGCAAGCAAAGAAAGCCGGAGCAGAGACAGCACAAAGCGGACAAAAAACTGAGCCGGGTTCGCAGGCTTCAGATTCCGGTACGCCGAACGCACAATCGGCAGCTGAAGCGGCCGCCGAAAAATTAAATCAAATGGCTCAAAGCATTCAGAACGAAGCCGCGAGCGCACTGAATCAAGCGAAGGATTTGGAAAATCAATCGTCTGCGGCACAAAATGCCGGCAATCAAATTCACAATCAAATGCCATGGAAAAATCCCCAGGTTGAGGCCGGGCAAATTGCCGCTCAAGCGCAGGCAATGAAAAAGAGCGCTGAGCAGCTGATGAAGCTCGCGAACCAAATGGCTGAAAAGGCAGCGCAAATATCAAACGAGGCCGGAGCGCAAAATCCGGAAGCAGCAAAATTAAAAACGGACGCGGAAACTATGACGCAAATGGCGCAGCAAATGAAGGCGAATGCCGACGATATCGTTCATGGTACGCGTCAAACCGAAGAAAGCATTGCAGAGGCTGAGAAATCTGTAGCAGATGCGGCAAACGCGATTCAAAAAGCGCAAGCGTTGATCGAGAAAATGGATGCTGCCAAACAACAAGCCAAAACGGATTCCGGGAACGAAGTCAAACAGCCCAAGGGCAGTTCTCAAAAGACAAGTGAAAGCCAGGGAGGAAAAGGTACAGGGAAAAGCGAGGCCGGCGGCAGCAGTAGTGCGGGCCGCGGCATTGAGGCCTCCGGACAGCTTTCTGATTTACCGAAGCCGCCGACTTCTTTTGGTATGCGGGAAATGATGAAACTGGGTGATAACACAAACGGGAACGCCAATACCGGCAAGCCTATAGCAGGTATTGATTTTCAGCCGGATGATTATGCGGGGCTGGCAGCGGCACTTAAAAAAGTAAAAAAACTCAATGCGGCAGAAAAAAAAGAATATGACAGTTGGTTTTCCGACAAGGTGCATGACCCGGACGGTGAGAAAGTTACGGTGCGTGACATTATCGATGAAATTGTATTTTTTCTGAACAGTACGCTTAAAGAATCGCGCGGAATTGATAAGGTGGACGCGCCGCACGGAGCTGTGCTCGCGAATGTGGTTAAAGCGGTTAACGGTGCCGCGGGCGGCTGGGCCAATGTGGACTTCACTAAAATCCCCGAACTTTATTTAGCTTTGCTTGTTGATGCTAGCGGTTCGATGGGAACCGAATTTTATGGAAAAACAAAAACCCAAATCGCGCAAATGGTGGCGTTTATTCTGATGGAAGCGATTTATGAACACAATCTTGAACGCCGCAAGCTTGCATTGCCCGTAATTAAAATGGAGATTGGGATTTTTCAAAGCGCGGTTGATTTATTGGTGAGTCATGAACAGTTTGAAAATATGGATGACCGGGAAAAAGAATATTTTATTTATCATTCCATCAAGAAGTTTGAAGAAGGCGGCAGTACGGAATACTCGTACGCGGTTAAACGTTATTTTGAACATGTCGCCAGCCTTGGCTTTGAAAGGAAAGTTCAAAACGATGTTTTTGTGGTCACCGATGAAGCTGTTGGAGAAACTCAAAAAAAGGAAGTTCAAGGTGCGGTTACTTTCGCAAAAGATGAAAATGTCGGCTTCCATATTGTTCCACTCGGTGATGACGATGAAATCGAAGCATCCAAGCAACTTCATGGTTCCGAACTTGTAATTGATCCGCGCACGCTTGAGAAACGTGTTGAATTGCTGCCTTATGTCATGATCGCGCGCATGATGGGCCGGCTTGCCAAAGAGTATCGCATTGCATTGCCGCCGCGCTTTGCGCGTTATGTGGCGGAGACTGACGCCGCCACTCGCTCTGAAGCGCGTGTATCTGTGGATCTCAAAAAATTGCGCGATATTCCGGGATATCAATTTTTCAAAGACTACACAGACGCCGATGGACGTGAGTTTTTAGTTTGGCTGCGCGCGGGTGAAACTATGGCTTGGCAAAAAGGCGTGGGCGGCAGCGAAGTGCCGCGTAACCGGCCCGCGATGACTCCCGAAAACGAAATTATTCTGTACGGTTTATTAAGCAAACTCTACACGCCAGATGTGATTTATACGTCGATTAACGCTGACCGGCGTTATTTTATCCGTGAAGCGCAGAACGGAAAAACCGAACTTTTTTTCCGTGAGAAAGAAGAGGACGGGTGGAAAAGTGCTGCGAAATGGGGGATCCAAAATCGTCCGGTTGTGGATGGAGAACGGTTTCGCGGCGCGAACGGTGTGACCTGGAAAGCGGCGAATTCGGGGAAGGTCGAAGTCAGTTTGGAAAACGGCACATCTTTTAAAGTTGATTTGCCCGAAGGGGTCGCGGTGGACAAAGTTTATTTTGAACAAGCTGGCGACGAGGATACGGTTTATTTATTTCAATCCGGGCGCGCGGCGCGAGTCCAAGTTTTTAAAAAAACGGGGACAGTCTGGAAGCAAGCGGCAGACATGCAGATGGAGACTTGGACAAAGGCCGATGAACCCTTAAAAAAAGTTTTGAATGCGACGGGTCTTCCCGGACTTGGCAAAGGCGTGCTTTTGCGTGAAATGGCGCGCATGATGAATTTGGAATATTACAAACTTGCCGCGGACGAAAAAGTGCATCCGGAGGAATTGGCGGCAAATCGCGCTCTTCGCGATGGTGTCTCCGCTGACGATCCTTCCTCATGGACGCAAGCCCGTCACCTGGGAGCTTTATTTGTCGTGGATGAAGCGCATAAACTTTCCAAAGAAACCATGAATTCAATGAAATCGCCGATTGCCTCAGGTTTGCATGAATGGGTTTACATTACTCAGGATGGGCAGTATAAAAAAATGACCGTACCCAACAGCGCGATGGCGCGCATTGTTTTCACTTCTAATACATTAGTTCAGGGAATTACCGGCTCCGCCCTGACGGATTTGGATCCCGCCATGCGTAGCCGCATTATCCTGCAGCAATTTAATTGGCAAAGTCCGGGCGCTGAAAAGAGGCGTCTCATGTTGCATGCTGAAAAATTTGTGCGGGATAATCCCGGCCTCCAGCTGCCGTCAGACTTGAATGAAACGGTCAACCGGTTAATGAAAGCTGCCGCGGGTTTGCGTATTGCTTATTTGGGGGGAGATAAAGATGACATTGATGCCGCCATGCAAACGAGCGATGGAATTAATTATCCGTATTGGGAAAGAAAAATTGAGGAATTATCCCGCAAATTTAAAACGCCGGGTATTTTACGCGCGCCTTCCGCCCGTGTTTTGCAAATGATGATGGAACATTTTATCCGCTTTCCGCTGGATGCAAAATATAGAAAATGGTCGGTGGTCCACCGTATTTTTAATTTTCGCGCCGAAGACGATCGTAAGAAAAGCTATGAAACCGTGGAAGCCGCTTTCCAGAAATTTTTTGAAAATGATCCCGCTGCCGGTGCGCGCAAACCGCATTTTGATCTTAAACATTCTTTTCAGGTTGTGCGCCGCGGCCAAGACGCCGAAAGCCTTCCTCTTTACAGTTTGCAGGTCACGGCTACGGGCCCTGACGGCAAGCCCGATCCGTTTTTTGATACGTTTGAAGTTCCAATTCACCGCGATAGCGAGATGGTTCAGCAATTTGAGCAGGGCGAAACACCCGAATTGCCCGCCGCATTTCAATTCCTTTTACGTTATCCGCAAAATCACGAATTGCTTTATCAAATGCTGCAGGCTTATGCCAAAGACCGTGATGTTATTTTGGTGGGGCCCGCTTCCACGGGTAAAACGGTGATCGGTACCACGGTCCAGGAATTGGTGGGCGGCCGTGGAGTGACTGTTGAAGCAATGTATGAAGGCGTAACGCCGGAAACATTATTTTATTCGCCCGGAATCGGACTTGACGGAAGAAGATGGGAAAGCGGATTTTCTGCCGGCTCAGTGATCAAAGCCATGCTGGAAGGTAAGCCGATTGGCTTTGATGAAACAACGCAGGCGGAAGCGCATGTCATCGGCAAATTGAATGAAGTTACCGAGCAGCGCGAATATGAGCACCCCGGCACGCATGAAAAAATTCATGCGACTCGCGGTTTTTGGTCATTGCATTACATCAATCCTCCTGATGGCTATGACACCGGCACAGCGTCAGCGGAATGGTATGAACGGCATGACATTTTATGGGTGGATGCTTTACCTATTCAGGAATCCATGGAACTTTCGGCTTCTGCGGGAGATCTTGGCGATAAACAAATCAATCCCAAATTAATTGGCTTGGCTGCTTTGCAACGCGGAGAATCCAAGGGATTGGTAGCGCTTATGGAATGGTCGCGTCAAGCGGCGCGGGGAACAGCGACAGGCAAAGCCAAAGACTTTACCAAGAAAATCAAAAACGAAATTGAAATTCGGCGCATGATTGAAGCGATAAAAGCCATTGCGCAGAGATTCGAAACAGAATTTGCCCTGCAAAATCGCAATTGGGTTTTGGAAGCCGTTAAGTGGGGGATTTTCGGGAAAAATCGTGACCCCGAAACCGTAACGGCCACCGAAATTCGGCTGGTGATGAATGCCTGGATGCGCGATGAACACGCCGATTGGAAAAATCAGAAAATAGGCATGGGAGATAAAACGCGGCATGATTTTACGATCGAAGTGCTGCGTAAACCGCAGGAAGTTTTGCTGGATTTAATTAATCAGAATTATCAATTTCAATTTCCCGAGTGGCATGAAGTATTAGTCGACGGTCTCAAGCAGGCAGGCCTTTGGAAAGACGAATGGAATCAAGACGGTATTACGGAGCTCTTGAATGGCGAAGATATTGTGCTCGAGCTTCTTCCGCTTTTACCAAACGGCAAGCCTAAATTAGACGGCACGGAATTCAATGAACCTGTGTTGCAGGACGTGCTCGAATATATTGAACGTAACGTTGATGGCGCGGCACTGCAGGAAAAAATAAAGTGGCTTCAGACAAAAATATCAGAACTTTACGCGACTCATAAAGACCCGGCTAAAGCGGTTAATATCTGGAACAAACTCGATTTTGAGACTCGGCTTAAGCGGCTTGCGGTTCTTTCCGAAATTTACCGCATTTTGAATTTAACAGTGACATTGCGTGGGTATGGAGTAAAAGGGCGCACCCACAATGAAGCCAATACCAAAGTGCTGCGTTCCTATCTCGATAATATTGAACGTGCTATCGAAGCCCGCGATTGGCCGGTGGCGGCGCTGAAGGACGCAGAAAATCCTGAGTTTGATGCGGTCAAAAAACTCGAGGGCTGGCTCGCGGAATATAAATTCAGGAAGTATACAATTCTTCCGACTGGTAAGAGTGCGATTGACGGTTTTGGAAGCGAAGAAGCGCAGGATTTGGGCGCGCGGGCTTTTGTTTTGGGGAGTCAGTATCCCGATTATACAAAGATCATCGTTCCGAAATTGCAACTTGCAAGGCAACAAAAACCACCGCAAGCAAAACGTTCCGAAGTCCGTAGGGGTCTGTCCCAAGCAGTGCGCGGGACTGATCCCAATGCTCCCGTTACAGCAGTCTTTGGTCTTTCTAGAAACCATAAGGGTCAGTCCCCATTCGAGGACAGACCCTCCCGACGTTCCGAAGCGCGATTCGATGATGCGATCCTTGAGCTCGCTACCGCCCAACAGGGGTTGAGCTCAGCACGAGCGCTTCAAGATTCGATTGGCGGAAGTGAAAGTATCGTTGCCGCCGCGCAAAGACAAGTTGAAGCTTTAGAAGTTGAAGTAGAGAGACTCAAACCAAATGGCTTTGATGTGGCCGCCGCGCTTGTAGTTGCGAACCAAGCTGCATCTGCGACTCAACAAGTTGCGACGCCTGCTCCCGCACCTGTTGCGGCTCCAAAAACTGTGGTGAGTAATGCAATTCTAAAACATTCAAATATTATCGATTATGCGTCGTCATTGGGTTTGGGAAAAGGCACGGAAAAGTATTGGGATCAGTTAAAGTACCCGGGATTTTTTCAAAAAAAATGGATAAGTTTCGGCTATTTGCTTCTCTGCAACCTTTATATTTATCTGGATTATGTTTTATTGTTTTGGAATACATTTACCGGTCTTCTCGAACGCGGACTCTTGAAGGATGAGCAACCGCCCGCTCTTTACATGGCGGAACGTCATATGAGAAGTCTCGTATTGGATGTCCAAATTGCGACAAAAGATGTGGATGCGCCTGAGAGTAGAGAGGCTGTGCGTGTTGAACTTGCTTTAGAACAAAAGATAAAAGCATTTCGCGATAAGTGGAAATTTAAAAATAAATTTCTTAATTATTTTACCACGGGCATTTTGGAGCTCTACCTTCCGATTTGGAGAAATGCCACCGCTGTTGCGTGTCTTAGCGAAGTGAAAGAATGGCTTAAATACCCGCAGCGAAAAGCTAATCAAATGTCGCGCGATGCTTTTAATAAATTCATGGCGGCTGAAATAGGCAAAGAGTCAGTGCAAGGGTTATTCGGCAGATTGGTTGAGCTCACCCCAGATTATTATGACACTCAGACTAGCTCGGGATGGTTGGCGGTTCTGTTATGGCACAGAGCTTACGCGTCTAAAAGAGATGATCCTAACACTCAAACGACACCGTATATTCCCAAGCCTGAAATAACACTTATTGATTTAATGCGTGAAAACCGGCGTGACACGCAAAAAGCACTGTCCGATGAAGAACGAAGAACGCTGAGTGTAACGGCAGGAATTTTATCGCAAAGATTTTGGCTGGAAATGGCTTATGAATTCCGTGAAGTCTCGCGAAATGGATTTTACTTCGCGGAACACATGCTCGATGCCGGATCCGTCACTGCGCAAACAATAAAAAAATCACAACAGGATTTAGCGCTGATGAAACAGGGGCTGGACGCGGATGTCGTCACTGACGAAGAGCTCGCAGAGATTTCAAATAAAACGCGAGCTATTTTATTTGATGACTTCGGGCAATATCCAAACTTTCAGTACTCCCATTTAATTTGGAATATGATCGAGCCGCTTCTGCAAAAAGAGGTTGATGCGGATGAGCGGCGATGGGGCTATGCTGATTTTGTGAGTGTTATTCAGCAAGCGCTGGGCCACCAACTTCAATCCCGCTGGGTCGCGCAGCCTGATGATGCCGCGTTTTTGGCGGTGATATCAAATCGGTACAGACATTTTTTTAATATCAGAATGTCGCTATCTAAAAACCAAGCGCATTTCGATGACGAAGCACGAAAACGACTAAAAGAACCTGAGCCGATTATTTTAAGAAACAGGCTTGCGACCATGAATCGATGGTTTGTGGAGGAAGAACCAGACAACGAGGAAGTTGAAGCGAACTCTAATGACGAATTAGCCGACATCGTCGCACGCTCTGAAGTTCGTGGAAACCACCCGCACCCCAGGGGTGCGGCCCGGGTCAGCACCCCTGGGTTGTGGGTGGGGCAAGACGCGGCACTATCTTCACGTTCCGAAATGCGCGAACAAACAACGGTAGAAGAGGCGCTTCAAAAGACGCGTGAAGAGCATTCAAAACTAGTCCAGCAACATTCCAGCATGGAAGCCTTGGCTGAATCGCTCGGAGACGCAATTGACCTGACTATGACTGCGGGTCCCGTTGCTGTCGCGGCTGAGGTCATTCAATTGCTTGAAAAGGAATTACGGGAAATCATCGCCGCGGAAGAAGCCAGAAAAGCCGCTCTCGCCGCGCAAGGCGGGAAACTTGATCTCGCTAAGTTGCTCGCAGATACAGAAGCGGAACTTGCTGATCTCAAGGGGACTGGCGCCGGTGTGCCTGTCCCCGATGCGGATTCGGAAACTATCCCCAGCGTAAAGCCCACACAACAAAAATATAAATTTGTTCGAAGAGAGAAAAAAAACATTCGGGCAGGGATAGCAAATAAAAACTTTGCTGGAATAACAGTCTCCGCTAGCAAAGACCGGCTTTATGTTGGCCACAAAAATCTGCCAGATTATTTAGTGGAGTTTATAGCTCGCCCTGACAAGGCAGGTTTGCCCAATACAGTAATATTTATTAACGGCGGTGCGCACAGGTCTGACAATCATATTCTGGATTTTGCAATCACAGGTTTTCAGAAAAAAGATAAAAAATATATTTACGAAATAACACTTATTGCAGAAAATAAAAATTACACGCCCGAGAAGCCGCAAATAATTCGTAAGGGCAATGCTCTATTTGTAGTCAAAACCTTCTCTCAATCCGAAGCTGAAGATCGCGGCGACGAGCTTCAAAAGTATTTCAAATTTGAGAAGGTTGGCGATGAATCAGTAGTTTCAACGATTCCAAAATGGAATACGAATCAAGATTTGATGATCGCTTCCCCAAATGGAAAAGGTGTGATCCGATTTGAATTTCAGACCGAGGGGCGGTTAGGAAAACATGCCTTGGGGGTTAAAGGAAAAATATTTTCTGATGAAAAAAGTAAAAAAGAGGAACATTGGAACGCTGAAAATGTGGGTGTAACCATCGCTGGCTTTGTGACAGCGATTTTTGATCCGGCGGATAAGACGCTTTGGATCGTTAGTGATGAATGGAATGATGGGAGCATCAAGGCTGTTCCGGCTAAAGCAAAATCCGAGCAAGTCACTCATTTAGAGCTGCATCCCAAGACCGGAAACCCGATTATTATTCCTATCCGCCGTATCGGAACCAAAGAAGTTCTTGCCAATTGGGATAAATTTAAAAATCTCTTACCGCAAGACGCAGAGGCGAATTCAAAATCGATCGTGACGGCGTGGGTAAGTGAGCTTATAGATTCATTGCCAAAAGGTAAGACCGTTTCAATGAGGCCTAACGTCGTATCTGGATTTGCCAGTGATGAACAGCTTACAAGACTTAAACAAGCTTTAGGCCTTCAAACCGCCCCGCACAAAGATGCTGTTTTTGGATATGGCGAAGAAATGCGTAGTGACTATCTGATTTTTAACGTTACCGTAGGTTCAGGGGGTAGCGCGAAGGAAGAATTGGTTTTATGGTATCAAAAAGACGGTAAAGAGTATTGGCTTTGGCTGAAAGGAATTAGTAAAACAAAACTCATTACCAATCTGGGCGTTTTTGCATTAACAGGGCAGTTCCATCCCTCCATTTTGAAGCAGTGGCTGGAAAAAAGAAATTCAAAATCGCTTGCAATGGATATTTTGAAAAACCTTCCAGGCAACTGGACAGATAGCACTTGGGAGGGGGCGCCTTCTACAAAACACAAAACCATGTGGTTTGGCAAAGAAGCAAAATCAACGGATGTTAGCTTTATGGCCAAGGAAGAGAATGATCAGGATAATGGTGATTGGGAATTAACTGTTAATGCAGGCGAGCTTAGAATCTATTGGCATCAGGATCGGAATATTTTGGAAATAGGCGGCGAAGACGTATCTCTTCCAAATAATCCGCTTGTGGATGTGACGTATGACAAAGACCAAAAAACGGCAACATTGGTTTTAGATGAAGATGCCAAAGTTGCAATTGCAACGACATTGGACGTAAAAGATTCCGTCAGAAAAACACGTGTCATGGCCTCACGTGGAAAATTGGGTTTTAAACTTGCATTTGCCGATTCCGCAACTTACCAATCTCCGAATCAATCACAGAAACGTTCTGAGCTTCGAAGTCGTCAGTCCTCAGTATTCAGTTTTCAGGCGGCGTTGAATTTTTATCCGGCTTTGGTTTCGAGTCTGCTCAGTCGTGAGTTAATGGGGGGAAGCGCAACGCGAACCACGTCTTTAAGAGATTCAACACTGGTTTCAACGCGTGACAAGCGATCTTTGACATCGCGCATATCTTCGCGAAGCGGAACAACGACTTCGGTTAGTAATTGGATCTTGGTTTCAATGTTCTCAAGCATGGCGCCGACTTCGGTCGTTGTGAATGTATTCTTCATGATTGCTTATCCAACTTTTGTTTCGAGCTTTGTCAGCCGCAAGTTGATAGCGGGAATGGCAGAGTTAATGGAGGGAATGCCAACGCGCACAACATCTTCAAACGAGCCGACACGTGTTTCAAGCCGTTCAAGCCGATTTTCAACAGCGGAAAGCCGCTCTGGAAGTGGGGCAACAACTTCTATAACGACACGAAAATCCGCGCGCAAACTTTCAATGAGCGTTGCTACTTCACCGGACGTAAATTTATCTTCGGACATTCTTTTTTCCTCCAAATGGAAGGTCAATATGCCGCAAAATAGCGGTCTTGTAAATATATATTTATCATATAATATTATTGTGTTATTTGCATATTTAGCTTTTGCAAGTCTTCAGCGCTTAGCGTCCAGCGTTAAGCATTCTTCGGGCCTTCGGTCTCGCCTGCTTGCCGATCAGGCAGGGGGCTTGGGCCTATTTCAGCGCTCGGAAGTGCGTACGGCTGCTGAAATTGAGACGCGCATCGCCGAGCTCGAAGAGCGCAAGGCTTGGATTTTGGAAGCAATGGCACTTGAAAATACCGAGTACCAAGTACCGAGTACCGCGGCAACGGGGACTGGCGCCGGTGTGCCTGCCCCCAATCGTTTCAGCGAATTGGATGAATTTCATTTGCCCCAGCTAACCAAGATGGAATCGGCTAGCTCTATTTTGGAATATGGCAAACTTCCTGAAAAAATGAATGGGGGCGATGGAGGAGTGCAGGTGTTGGTTAATTTAGGTAATGGCCTCGCTCTGGCAGGAACATCTGAAGGCAGTGTTGCTTTAATTAGGGCCAAGTTGAAAGGGGTGAATGAGAATGAGCCGATCGTAGTAATTGAAGAATTGAATTTAGATACGAATGATAGGGTGAGTTCTCTGACTTACTTGGGTGATGGCCTAGTCTTGGCAGGAACGAATGAAGTAAAAATTTATTTAGTAAAAATTGATCCTCAAGCAAAAAAGAGACAGCGGCTTAAAAAGATTGGAGATTTGTCCCTGTCATCCGGAATCGTACAATCTTTAATTTATTTAGGCAATGGCTTTGCGTTGGCAGGCACAGGGAGTAAAGAGCTTTTCTTAATCAAAGTTCATTCGAGCGCCGAGAAGAAGCACCAGCTTGAAGTGATCGAAACACTCAGTGAAGTAGCGAATGGCTGGATAAATGCTCTAACTTATTTGGGAGATGGTTTTGTCTTAGGGGGCAGCAGAAAACCTGACGGCCAAGTCTTTTTAGTTAAAATCAATCCTGAGGCTGAAGCAGGTAAACGTTTTCAAAAGATCGCAACATTGGGCAGAAGTTCGGATGAGAGTGTGACGGCTTTGACGGACTTGCGTAATGGCTTTGCCTTGATGGGATTAGGGAAAAAAATTTCTTTAATTAAGGTTAGTCCTAGTGCGGGTGAGAAACAGCGGCTTCAAGTGATTGAGAGTTTGCCCAAAAATTTTTACGGATCGGTGAGAACGTTGACGCATCTAGGCAATGGCTTTGTTTTGGCGGGGATGGATGATGGGAAAATTTGCTTGATTGGGGCCAATCCTAAAGCAAGAAAGGGGCAACGGCTTAAAGTGATTGAAAGTTTGTCCGGGGATATAGAAAGCGATGTGCGGGCTTCAGCTTATTTGGGGGATGGCTTTGCGTTGATGGGGACGGGGAGGGGGCGGCGAGGGGAGAACCAAATTTTTGTAATTAAGATTCAGGGAAAAGTCGAAGCTTCGAAAGTTGCTGGGACCCATTCGGCAAGCTCAGGGCAGACTGGCGCCGGTGTGCCTGTCCCCAGTGAGTCGACATACAAAATTATAAAGCCGCGCGGGGCAAAATCAATTGCTATGGAAAACGGCACCCTTGTTTTTCGTCCAGATATGAGACCTGTACACATTCAGTATTATTATACTTTTCAGGGAGACCCATCGAGGCAGGATACGAATTTCCCAGGCATTGAAGATTTTATCAATGCATTTAAGGTGGGAAAGAAAGTTTATGCAATCGTGAAAAATGGTTCCCAAACGAAAGATGAAAAAAAATATCCAAAAAAAGCCGGGAGCGCCAGAAAAGGGAAAGACCAAATTTCTCTTGTTTACTGGACCGAATCTGAAGCGCTAATACCCGAAAATGTGGCGAAAGTCAAAGCCGCCGTTAGCCCCGAAGTTTTCAATGAAATTTATAAACCGGTGGAGACCCATTCGGCAGGCTCAGGGCAGGCTGGCGCCGGTGTGCCTGTCCCCGTTGTTGTCTCCGATCAGAAAGCATTGAAACCCATCATCGAAGAAAAGACCGCCAAACTTAACGCGCAAGTTGATATTCATGCCGAGTACAGCGTGGTCCTAGGCGATGGCAGAATTAAGATCTGGACACAGCCGCGTAAGTCTTTTGTGCTTAACAACAAATTTAAAAATGTTTTGGGCATGGAATGGATTCCAACCGGAAAAAAAGATAAGCCATGGATGTTGGTTGTCATTGGAAGAGATGATAATTGGACGATCCTAGTGGATCAAAGAGGACAGCCGCAATCAACCGAACGCCCTTTATTTCAAAATCCAGCAAAGAACGTTAAAAATTACAAAATTTATAAACATGCCACGAACAAGAATCACTACGGACTGGCTTTAATACAGGCAGACGGCAAGGTCAAGATTTGGAATTTGGTGCGAGGCGATGTGACCAGTAATGAACTTATAACGACGGATTTAAAAGACGTTCCGGAATATAAAAATGGATTAGTTTCACAAATGAAAGTTAAAAAAGCCCTCGCGCCTTCGGCCTCCGGCCGCGGGGCTACTCCTGCACCCATCGTCGAGCCTAAAGAAGTTAAGCTTCTTCAGGGCCTTTTAAATGCGCGCGCGGAATACGATCCGGCTACAGGAGATGTCAATCTTGCCATAGTAGACATGACTGCGGTTCCTGCCAGAGTTGTCGGAGAGGGCCGAGTTACCCGATTAGAATCATTGTTAGGTTTGGAATGGGCTCCATTTCAAGTAACCGAACCGGTGGGGAAGGAAATATTGCTCATGATTGCGGAAGGTAATGTCGCAACGGTCATGGTGAACCCCGACGGCAATTTAGGAGGGTTGCAAACCGTGCCCTTTTTGGCTGACAAACCTATTCAAAATTATAAGCTTTATGCATACAGCGATACTGAAGTCGCAGTGCAAATTAATTTTGAAGATGGTTCAAATCATATTTTAATCATGAAAAACAATGGTTTCTTATATGAACCTAAAACCGCAATCAATTTGACCGGTAAAAAGCCGATTTCACACCCCATGAAAGTTGCGCCTCCTCCGTTGCCGGTATCTGCGCCAAAAGCAATTTCCAAAACAACAACTTTTGCAGGGAAACGCTTTACGGCTTCGGTTGATCAAAACAATGCTGATACGGTTCATATTCAAGTTGGTGCGAGAGAGCATTTTTTTGGGGCTGGAAATGTTCAGGCCTTTGAGTGGATTGTTTCAAAGATTGATAAAACACCGCCGGTCGAACAAATAGGATTGCTCATTGTTGGTAAAAAGGAATTTGATTTTATATTTTTTAATACTCAAACCTCCTTACCATTTTCCCCTCATCATCATGAGTTTGACCAAGCAATTACAGGATATGAAATATTAAAAATATCGGCGGAAACGCATGCGGTTATTTTGAAATTTCAAGATGGATCACGAAGCGCGTGGAAAATAACGACTGATGCAATTGTTTTTGAGCAAGAAGTGACGGCGATGGATCTCGCTCAAGTGCCGAAAGGTAAACCGATTTATCAAGGTAATTTTCAACCAGCCACTTCAACCGCCGCGGTTGCATCCACACCGGGGACAGACCCCGTTCCCAAACCTGCTCTCGGGTCTCCGGTCTCGGGTCTCCGGTCTAACATTAGTGATTGGCAAAAAGAAATTTACGAAACCCTGATCGATCTGATTCAGACAGACATTGCGTTGGACGAAAGACAACAGCCGGACGGCACAAAAGCGCATTTGCCTGAATCTGGGTTAATTTCAAAAAGCGGGGCAGTGCCAAAATACCATGTAAAAGAATGGAATGGCGAGAGCGTTTATATTGATAGACCTGCGCCGAGGTATAGCCACAACAGTCAATATGGGCTTAAGCAGTCGGACTCCGGTCATATTTATATTCACCCCACTTGGGATATGAGCGACACGTATGATTTTAGAAAAAAAATTCATCGCTCTGATATTTTACAGGTAATTAATCGTGAAGAGAAAGGAGACGAAGGTAAGCACGAATTGTATGTTGTTATCAAGGACAACGTTTTAATAGATGGTTGGCCAAGAAAATTTGGATGGTTACATACTGAATGGAAAGTCCATTATGTAACCGAAGCTGAAGCGGTCAAGGATTATGAAAAATATAAAAAGCTGGGCATTAGGTTTAAGGAAATCCCGGCACAGCAGACCAACGACTACCGACTACCGACTACCGACACATCGACGGCGGGCCCGCCGGCACAAAAGTCTTTAGTCGTTAGTCCTCAGTCTGTAGTCTTAGCGAAGCGCAAAGCGCTTTTGCTTGAAAAACTCGCGATTGAAAAAGAACTTGCTACGCAGGTATCAGACACGACGGCGGTGGTGCCTGACACCTATGCGCCTATTGCTTCGACAACGCTTGCGGATCTACAAGCACGTCTTGATGCTGTTAATAAACAAATTCAAAAGAAGCACCAATTTATTGAGAAAACAGGCTCAACAGGCAGAAGAGATGAAGCTCTTGTAATTTTGCATGAGTTAGAAGCCGAGCAAAAAGAGCTTCTTGAGAAAATCTCGGCAATGAGTTCTGCAACCCGTCCACCTCCCGGTGGTGGACAGGCTTTTCAATTTCCGCCGGAATTTCGCGTGGAGCCGAAACAGAAATTGGAATTTGAGATCGAATCCAATTCTAAATCTTGGGTGCTCGTTAAACAGGCTGAATTGGATTTTTTTGGCGACAAAAGTGCGCTTCCAATCTCTAACAACGAGATGGATATAGAAATCCCCATGGAATTTCGTCTCAAGTTTATTCACATTGCTTTTGACGGGAAAAATACGGTTTATGTGGTTGTTCCGGATGGTTCGAATTTAAAGGGTGTCGGGCAATATTACAAAACCGAAATTGAATTTAAAAAGCCTCAAAAAAATTTACATCTTGAATACATGACGGAGTCCCAAGCCATTGCTAATAAATCCAAGCTTGAAAAATGGATCGAGTTTAAAGAAGCCTCCGCTGCTTTGGGGCGACCTTGGAAGCAGTTGCAATTACAGGGGCTGACGCCGATTGTTTTCATGGAAGGAAAAGACGGAGATCAAATGGCTGTTTCAGTGCACTTTTCCAATAATCTCTATTTGCATTTGATGAAAGATGGTAGAACGCATAGCCTGCGTGACACCCAGATTCTCGCAAAAGATGTCGCGCAGATTTTCTATGATGTTAAAAATAATAAAACCTGCGTTATCGTGAAAGATGGTGTTTTAAAACCTGCTTCCACAAACGCAATTACTTTTTTAACTGAAGATGAAGCCGTTCAAATGCTTGCTGCCACGGCAGGGGACAGAGCCCTGGTCGCTGGCTCTGTCCCCCATGGTTCCAAGGAAACATCCGAGTCTCCGGTCTCCAGTCTCATTCAGCGCCGCGAAGAAATTATCGCTGCACTTGCGAGGTTAGATTCTTCCGGGGTCAGAGCTCTGGTTGGCAGCTCTGTCCCCAATGCTTCACTCGGTACTAAACAACATGCGCTGAATGTTTTAAATAGTTTGTCGGAAGCAATTTGGGAGAAGACTGATATAGAGGGTGCGGCTGCCTATGGCGCACAAATGAGGGAAGAGGTCAAAAGAGGCCTGCTTGGTTTTGTGGCTGAAAAAGAAAGTGAGTCGAATTTTGGAAAGTGGGCGCTCCAAACTGCAGGCGGCGGCCCCAAAATTAGCGAGATGTTGAATTACTACTATGTTTGGCACCCGACATCATCCGAGTTTCATATTTTAGAAACGGAAATCAAGCTTTCTCAAGACCCGCTTGTGGATGTGGTTTATGACGAAAACACTAAAACCGCAAAACTCATTTTAGATCAGTCGGCCGAAGCTCAAATTCGAAAAGCCATGACCGGCAAGGAAGGCCTGACTCTTTCACCGACAGATAAAAATTTTGGCATTGAACTTGTTTTTGTTAGCCCCGCCACTTACGTTTCGCCGAATAATGCTAAGCCTTCGCCGATTGTTGTACCTTTCACATTCGGAGCCAAAGAGCATGCGATGAATGTATTTAAATCTCTCCCCCAAGTTTGGGAAAAATCAAAAGATACGGAAGGTTATGACCAGGCGCGTGAAGTAGAGAAGGGTCCTTGGATTACGAAGATGTTTGTTATGGATTCAAAGCAGGGGGCATTGGGGAACTGGAGATTAAAAAAAGGACATGTGAATAGGGGATATAGCGTTTTTAAATGGGATGAAGCTTTGAGCGAGTTAGACCTGAGTTTTGATGGCAGTGAGAAAGTGAAACTCAGCCAAAATCCTTTGATTGATGTTGTCACTCAAGATGGCACCGTGAAGCTGGTTTTGGACATAGCAAGTAAATTGCCAATTGATAAGCTTAGAGGGAAAAATAATCCGATTGAAAGAGTAAACACCCCAAAATCTGCTGACACAAATATAGGATTCGAAATTGTCTTTGCGGATCCCGCCACTTATGTTTCGCCGAATGCCGCGCGTTCTGAACTTCGAAGTCGTCAGTCTTTAGTCGTCAGTCTTCAGTCGGCTCGCAGTGAAATGCGTGAACAAACAACCGTAGAAGAGGCACTGCAAAAGGCGCGTGATGAGCATTCCCAACTAGTTCAGCAACATTCCAGCATGCAAGCATTGGCTGAATCGCTCGGAGACGCAATTGACCTAGCTGTGACCGCGGGTCCGGTTGCTGTGGCAGCGGAAGCTATTCGATTGCTTGAAGATAAATTGCGCGAAATTATCGAAGCAAAGAACAAAGTTCCCGGGGCCGAACGCTGGATTACACTCCTCGCCGCGAAAGAAAAAGAACTTGCGGAATTGAAAGCCTTGTTGGGGACTGACCCCAATGCCGGTTTGGGAACGGGGTCTGTCCCCAACGCTCAACCCAAAACGGTAGTTGCCGCAGAACCTCAGCCGATCATTGAAGATAAATATGCAAAACTTAATGGAATAAATAACGCGCGGGCGAGTTATTCTCACGACTTTTCAGTAATCTCAATAACTGTGATTGACGATATCCCAACGTTAATAAGCGGGTCGCACACTATTCCCGGTAAATTTGAAAATGTCCTTGGAATGGAATGGCTTCCGACGGGGAAAACGGATAGGCCCTGGATGCTTGTCGTGATTGGTAAGGAGGAGTTTTGGACAATTCTTGTGGATGGAAAAGGTGCGCCGCAATCGCCTGTCTCACATACTCCCGTACAAACTGGGCACGTAATTAAAAACTGGGAGATTTATAAACAAAATTTAGAGCAAGGGTCTCCAAATAAACATAGTTTTTTACTCGTTTTTGATGGAAATGCCCGGAAAGTTTTGACCTACTACAGCGTCGTCGATGGCGACGTGAGATTTGTCAATAATGGGGTGGTTGGCCCAAAACATGAGCTTTTCGCAAAAATGAAAGTTGCGCAGGAGAAGCTAGAGCCTGAACCGATTATTGAAATTAAGATGGCGGATCTTAATGCGACACAGCAAGTGCGGACGGATTATTGGGCCACTAAAATAAGTTTGAATGTGTTAAACAATGGTAAGAGAGTGGCTCGGCATGAAATTCCTGGGGCATTTGAAAATATTCTTGGTATGGAATGGCTTCCGACGGGGAAAACGGATATGCCATGGATGCTTGTCGTGATTGGTAAGGAGGAGTTTTGGACAATTCTTGTGGATAAGGCAGCTGTGCCGCAATCACCGGAATCCCATGCGCTCACCTCCGAGGGTGTCCAATACAAGAACTGGGAAATTCGTCAATGGAACCACGGGCCCCAAAATTATTTTCTGATGCTAAAAGACAGTGCGGGAAAAAATTTGCCTTATGCTTTTATTGATGGCCAAGTGAACCCTTACAACAGCGAGGCAAACTTAGGTCCCCATCATTCTCTATACACAAAAATGAAGGTTGCGGATGTCGCGGCATCGGATGCAGTTCTCAGCGCTGCACCGCAAAAAAGATTAATGCCCTTAGGCGCTTTGCCGATTTATTTGCGACCCAAAGTGACAGTAGGTTCAGGTGAAGAATTAATTTTGTCCGGCAGCAAAGATGATGACGCGCTTTTACTTGTTTTTAAGCAAGTTGGAGCTGTTCCCAACTCCGAATCTATCGAGGCGCTTCAAGACAAGCGTGATTTAATTCAAGCGGGTTATGATCCGGCGCAAAATAAAGTTTATATCGTTGTTTCCAATCAACCGCGTGTTCAAAATCAAAGTCAGGTTGCCGCGAAATCAAGTACGACAACATGGGGCACCACGATAGAATATTTAACTCAATCTGAGGCGCTCAAACGCCACGATGAATTTAAAAGTAAAAATATTCTGAAATACGTAGAGGTTCCTACAGAAGCCATGGCCGCTTCCTCCCTCGGTTCTCCGGCCTCGGGCCTCCGGTCTCGTATCGCTGCGTTAGAAACAGAAATCGCGCGTCTCAAAGATTTGATCGCCACATATGAAAAACGCGCGAAGGTTATCAATGAAATGACCGCCCTTGAAGCGCGAATCACCGGGGACAGAGCTCTGGTCGGCAGCTCTGTCCCAAATGTTCCCTCCGCTGTCGCACCTCAAAAGCAATTGAAAAAATGGGATGGTAAGGATACAGGTCTGGTCAAGAAAAAGGGCAATACAATTACGATCAAAAGCGTCGTGAATGTGAAAATTCGTCCAGATCAAATTGCCCAACTGCATGATGATAAGGTGGGTGCGCTGACGATTGTTGTGGCAGACGACGTTGTTACGACTGATTTTCCTCAAGGAGTAGATGGCTATGTCATTAGGTGGATTAAGGAGGAAGAAGTTAGAAATCATCCGGAACAATTTTCATATCTTGCTTTTGAAAGTGGCCCGATCGCGGGCGCAACCCAAAAGCAACTTATTAAATGGGATGGTGAGACGCTGGTTAAAATTGCAACCAATTGGGATTTGACCTATGCTTCTCCCGGAGTTGGGGAGATTGTAAATAGCATGGGCAGTAGGTTTGAGTTGCCCGTGCCTCTTCAAAGTATTTTGCAGGTTAAGCCTGATCGATCGACCAATGACTTTGTTGTTTTAGTGGACGAAGCAGTGGATATTGCAAACTTACCTGCCTCGATTCATGCCAAAAATAACTCGACCTCAATTACAGTGCGTTGGATAAAACCCAGACAGCTTGAAACCCTCGAAGATGGACGTTTGGCAGCGCCATCCATGGCGACAGGCCCACTGGCCGAATATGCTGAACGAGTCGTATTTGATACTGAAGATGTTTCTGTTGAACCCACAGGGGACAGAGCTCTGGTCGACAGCTCTGTCCCCGATGCTGTCGTTGCCACTCAAAAACGATTAATACCGATGCCGCGGGATGGTAAGAAGCAAGTTCTGGGTTCAACTAAGACGGGCATCGAACTCTTTTTTTACATGATGGCTTCCGGCGACATTATTTTTTACGACAGCGGGAATGACAATGACATCATTTATTATAAAGGAACAACGCAAAAACAATTAAATGAAAAAGATGTTGTTCAAATTAAATTTGATAGAAGCAAAACTGAAATTTATATTATTTTAAAAAATGATGTAGTTGGTCGGTTTGGAGAGATGGTTAATCTTGCGGGGCAATCTATTGCGGTGAAATATCTTTATGAAAAAGACTGGAATCGAGACACCGAACAATATCCCAATATTTTTGAATGGGAAGATGTTCCGGTCGCTGTAAGTGCTTTGGGGACAGACCCTGTTCCCGAAATTGCGCTGGGGTCAGTCCCCAAAGCAAAGCGTCTTACGCATCTTAAAGATGTTTCAAGTATTCTCGACGATAAAATCCGCATGCTTGAAGCATTGCTTGGTGGAACCGAAGACCATGGGGGACAGAGCCTGCCTACCGGTCAGGCAGGCAATATTGCTCTGTCCCCAACGCCCTCTGTCATTCCCGCGCAGGCGGGAATCCAGTCTTCAGTCTCTGGTCTCTTGTCTCCTGACTCTAATAAGATCGAACTTTCCGACGGTATTTTTGTTGGGTTTGGAAAATGGAAATGGGGTGTAGGCCAAATCGATCAGGACGGCCAATTTCTTACGGGCACTGAGTGGTATGGCAGATTTGATAATATCCAAAAAATAGAGGTTCACGGTACGGGTGAAAAGCGCATTTTATTCATTACAGATGAAACAAGAATCGTCGCGGTTGAACTCATTCAAGAAACCGACAGCGCCGGCGAATCAACCTTTCATTTTTGGCATCCCGGTCATGTCATTTTAGACCAAGAAATTAGCGCGCCCATTCAAAATTCACGCATACATGCTTTTGCTGATTGCGTATTGTGGACAGGTTGGTTTCAATCCCCTGAAGGCCCAAGATTCTTTAAGTATGAAATCAATTTGGTGGATGGAAGTGTAACAGGTCCACCGCCGAGTCTATTGGGTCCGAATTTTCATGGCTTAAATTACTATCAAATCGGAAGCGAAGAATATATTTTTCAAAGCTTTGGAAATAATTCCGCGTTTCAACTTGATAAAGTCTTGGAAACCGAGGCAGGCATTGTCATCGATGGGGTGAACCATGTTCGCTGGGCAGATTTGGGCATCAAACCTGCTCTGGGTGATTTTAAGTCTGGGAATCCGATTCAAATCGGCGGGGAATGGTATTTGCAAATTGAATCACAAATTCCGGGAACTTCGAACGGTAAATACTTTAGTTTGAAAAAGTTAGAACATTCGTTTAAAGAAGACAGAGTTGCCTTCGTCTATCAACTTGATTTAACGACTACAATCCAGGCTTTGACGGCAAATTTTTCATCGGAAGTCAGCGTAAAATCCGTTAAAAATAAAGATGACAAAACCATCGTCCGCTTAGCGGGTTTTCCTGATGGTGAATCTGAACGTGATTATGAGTGGGTGAAGCAAGGCAACGAAATTAAATTTGTTCCTGTCCCCGGTGTTGCGCCCAATACGCCACCACCTACCATAAAAAGCGCTGTCAGGCTGGACGAAAAATATTGGGTGGGTTTAACGGATCATGGGATTCAAATCGCTTACAACCCCAAACCAGGAGAGGTGGGTATTCAAAATAATAAGCCGTTGGCGGATATTCTCAAATTTGAATATAAAATTATTTCCGGAAAGCCCTATTTATTTATCACAACTAAGACGCGTTTATTATTGGTTCCGTTTGATTCCAATTTAGGGTTTAAAGCGTTTGGTGCGCCTGTATGGGAAAAGACATTCGATCCCGCTCAGCCGATTGCCGACTCCAAAGTTGCAGTTCTTGATCCGATTGGTGAAAACGGCAATTTGGCTGGGCGTTGGATAATTTACGCCGCAGAAGCCGCGGGGCACAAAGCGTTAACTCAAAACATCGATATTTATTTTGAGCCGACCGGAGCTGTAGATCATGTGGTTCCTCAAGATCCGGTTCGATTTACGCATTCGGATGCCCAAATCGGATTTTACGAAATCGACGGCGAATTTTATAAATTTATGGGCAATCCTTATTTATTTGAGATTCGTCAAATTGTTCGATCAACAACTGATGGTTCGATCCATGAAGAACAAGTTGGTGGCCGGAGCTGGAAAGACATGGGCTATGGAGACAGTAGCGGCGGAATTTTTGTCGCGGCGAATGTCATTCGAATTGATTCGCCATTAAAAACGGATGATGAAAATTGGAATACGGATCTTTTTCTTTCGGTTGCGTATTACTATGATGGGGCTGGTGCCGCGGAAACCAAATTCGCTCTGTATCCAATCAAAACGGAAAAACGATTAAAAGCCACAGGACACGGCAATACATTTATTGATCGAAAAACCCACAAAGTTTTGACGGCCCCCAGTTTGGTGCCAATTAATGCTTCACCACTTCCCGGTTATTACAAAATCGGCGGATCTACTGGCAATAAAATTCAAGCCAGCATCGAAATAAGTGGGGTTGCGGAAAATTATATTCTTGAATGGCAATTACAGGCGGACGGCAAAACTTTCAAATTGGTCCAGACGCCTAGGGTGACACAGCAATTTAAACTCAGAAGATCTAAAACTAATTTTGTGGGAAGAACTCTGGTTTGGGGTGACTCAGACGGAACGGGTATTGATTTGCGTGTTAGTGGTGACGCAGTTTCTCTTGAACATCATTCTCTTGCGGATAATGGAGACTCTTCGACCGATGGAGTTCATGAGTTTACCGTCGATGTTCATGGTCTTGAAGCTTCAAACTTGGTTAGTGTGAAGTACGATTCAGCGACCGATAAGATTTATTTTGTTGTTAACGGGTTATCTCAAATGTCCAAAAAGCCAACTGTTGAGGAACCATGGAAAAAAGTTATTTGGATTGATCTGGACGAAGCTCAAAGCGCAGAAGGCTACGCGAAATACAAAGATATTTTGGATTACGAACCTGCCTCTCTGCCCTCAAAGGTTTTCCCTGTCTCCGGTCTCTTGTCTCCTGTCCCTGCCTCGCCGGCAGGCAGGTCTAGTCATGAGAATGCGCCTGCGCTTCTCAAACGTCTGAGTTTCCTCGACCGTTTATTAGCTCTTCTCGAACAGCATTGGGAGTTATCCATTGCTGGCAGCGTTGGATTGGGCGCAGAAGCAACGGAAACAGTTTCCTCGGGCCTCGGTATCAATGAATTAGAAAAGCAGCTTGCAGAAGTTCAAGCTGAGCTAAAAGCAAATTGGGAAATGAAGCAAGGTCTAAGCACAGCCGGTAATCCACGAATGACTATTCGTCATATACCATCGAATCAAAGTGTGGCGTGGTGGTTTGGCACTTTGGGAGAGGTTCCCGAGTCTGAGGATGATGAAGATACAGATCTGAAAGTGCGTGATTCAACCCTTCTCACTCAATACCAAGCCTTAAAGAAAAAAGAAGCGGAGTTAACCCAGGCTATCGCTGTTGCGGAAAAATCAGCACCCTCGGTTCTCGGTCCTTCGGCCTCGGGCCTAATTGGATTAGTTGCCAAGGAAATCCGTTTAATCAAAAA
Organism: Candidatus Omnitrophota bacterium; assembly: GCA_043732705.1. Taxonomy (GTDB): domain Bacteria; phylum Omnitrophota; class Omnitrophia; order Omnitrophales; family Aquincolibacteriaceae; genus Multiplicimicrobium. Next base: position 46,371 of record JAYTHE010000034.1, read on the forward strand.
ATGGCTCAGACTGGATACGCTCTTTGAAACTTTGAAAGCAAGACTCGCCGCATTCATGGAGCGAGTTTCCTCGGGCCTCCGGCCTCCGGCCACGGTTCCTGTTTCCGCACAGCCGCCGCTTTGGGACGCAGGGGAATTTTATGCAAGATTGCCTTGGGATATTGATTCAAACTCAAACGGACTGGTTAAGAATATTAATTTTCAAGATGCCGGCTGGAGCTCGATGAAATATAGCCCTGATTACTGGACGCTCAGACTTAAATATAAAAAGGCAAGTGATGACCCTTCCGTAGTGCATGAATTTACAGTTCAAGGTATCCGCGAAGGAACAAAATCCAGGCTTATGGTTTGGGGTAAAAAAATCTCTGAAGACATGAGCGTGCTTTTAGATGTGAGTTATGATGCCATTGAGCAAAGGCTATTTTTAACGTTTGACAGCTCAGTTGAACAGTCCGTAAGAGATGCGCTGAAGCATGCTGATCTTGAAAACAATGAGTTAGGAATAAAATTTAAAATCCAATTCTCAACCCGTGAAAAAGTCATCGCCGCGAAAGCCCAAAAACTTGAACGCTGGGCTCCCTTATACGGAGATATCAATACAGACAAAGGGGGGCGCAGACTAACTGCGGGCCCGTTCCAAGAGAAAATGTCATTTAAAGTGGGTGTTCAGAATTGGCAGACAGAAATTCCAAGCAGTCCTATTGTTCAAATTCGCGGGAGCATAGATCTCAAAAAAATTGTGATTGTTGTCGAAGATGGAACTATTACGAGCGATGTCGCGACATTCATTCGAGAGATTGAGCTTGATGGTGAGAAATATGACATCGTTTACATCCAAGATAAAGATGTTGTTCGCGTCGAAGACCAATCCATTTTTAAATTTGAGCCCGCGGTATTGGAGAAATACACGATTGTGAATATTGCGAAAGACACGCCCACAGAATATTTTTTGGGTGGGCAAGAGAGCATTTTATTTTTCCCGGAGGGCAAGAAGGTAGTTGTTGCTGAGACAAAAAAAGGTGGAATTGTAGAAGCATTTGGCTGGCCGGGTTTACACGATAACTTCATCAACTACTTTTTGGATCATGATGATTTGGGAAGAAAGAAGTTGGTCATTATTGTAAAGGAAAAGACCGACTTCTCGAAATATCCAATACATATGAAATTGCTAAATTTGGATGTTGAATACTGGGAGGGGTCGGTTGCATTAAAACCCGAAAATATCTCAAAGATAAAAAATGCTCTTGGCAACAAAGCAAATTTAGTTCTTCAGGCAATGGAGACTGTCACCGCGCCCGCAACCGTTGTTCAAAAACAAAAGGCAATTCACCCCACGTCAAAAGCTGAAGTTGAAATGAGACTCAGTTCGGATCACAAAGTGCAGATAGTGGGTGCCGATTGGAATATGCCGCATAGAGCTGATACTTATCAGCTTCCTGACGACGTGATTCACGCTAATATTTTTTATTGGTTAGACCAGCTCTATTTGCTGACATTTTCAAAAGATAGAACAGGGCCTGGTACGGCGATTAGACTTTATATGCCCACACAAGGTCAGTTAGGACGGACAACTGATGAGCCCTATAGATCACCGCTTCCAGTAAAAGGTTATCAATTGGTGCAACCAACGGGTGCTTTATCTGATTATTATTTAAACCTGGAGATGGAGTCGGGAGCGATTGCCACGCAGAGTGGACCGGTTTCTGCCCTGCAATTAAATTTTCCGCTAGCAACTTTGGATTATTACGCAAGTATCGCCCAAGGCGGTGAAAAGATTATCGACGTAACAGCTCTTACCGATGTTTTTCAACCCGCCGCCGCGCCATCATTAGAACATTGGGATGGCAATGAAATGAAGTTGGATGGGACCAACTTATTATTTAAAAAAGAAAATGGGTTGGTTTTATATAAGGCAGAAGGTAAATGGTGGATTCTTCAAAATAATGAGCCACAGAGAGTTCCGGCAGATGCGGTGATTCAAATTACCACAAGGCGTGCTGGAGACTTGAGAGAGCCGCCCGAGCCCGATGAAAAGACAATGGTTGTTTTTGTTCTAAGAGATGATTATGGGCATGCGATTAATTTTAATACGTTGGGTGGATATCAAACAACGAGTTATACAGAAACTGGGGCAATTAAGGCCATTGCTGCCGGCGTTGATTTTTTCAAATTTGCTTCGAAAAAATCTGCAACAAAAACGCGGATTAAGCCGCAGACGACAGGTAGTTACAATTTGGGTAAAAACCATGAGGGGGCGAGAGTTGAATTCTCCAGATTGGACGAAATTAGCATGGCTTTTTTTGCGCATTACCCTGGTGGTGGCGCATATCAACACAATGTTTATCATAAAGGTGGTGTTGACCAATTGAGCCCCAAAGATATTTTGCAAACCAAACTTGTTAATGAACATGGTTCTTTGTCTGTCTATATGGCCGTGAAAAATGGTGCGGATATTTCTAACTATCCCACAAGCATACTTTTGGACAAGAGCGATGCCGGCACGAAATCGGGACCGGGATTTGCGAGAATTTATTACGTTGAAGAATCTAACTATTTAAAAGAACCTGAGAAATATCCGTCCGGATTATTCGAAACCGAAACCGTGCAGTTGAAACCGATGCCGGCGGGTGATGTTGAAATTGGAGAAATGAATGACGGTAGTAAAGTAATCTTGGCGCAGGTAAACGGATTTTATTTTACAGTTGAATCGCAACCTGATGTGACCGGCAAATTTGAATTTACAAGACAAGACATTTTGCAGGTAAAAATTCACGATAATAAATTTTATATTGTCGCCCAAGCAGGCATTGATTTCAGCGGTTGGTCCCTTGAAGGCGAATCGCTTCCGGCAGGGCACACTTACCACGCAGTGATTTTGACACCCGAACAGGCTGTGAGTCCGCGATACGCCGGAATTTTCGAATTCGAACCGGTTTCCAACGAGGCCGGAGGCCGGAGTCCCGAGGCTCAAGGCGAAGCCATTGAGCATAGAGCGATTGCTCCGTCTTCTGCGGCGGTTGTGATTCACGCACAAATGCAGCAAGTCGGAGAGCAACGCGCTGCAGTTGAAGCTCAGATCAAGGCATTGCCCCCGTCGGGGACTGACCCCCATGACGGCTCGGGTACGGGGTCTGTCCTCGATACTGCGAAATGGCGCGTTGCGCCGTGGGTTCAGTCAAATGAAATTTTAGCCGAGCATTTTATAGATGCCGCTCAGGGAATAGCTATAGAACTTGATCCGGGTAGCATGCAAAGCACGGGGCGAATTTTTATTAAGACTACTGCCATTCAACAAGACGGAACTGGGAAATGGCGTAAAACTACGCTCGCAGAGCATATTAAAAAATTCGATATAAATTTGGCCGAGGCAAATTTTATTGCAATGGGCTACGATTCGAAGAGCAGAAACTTACTAGTTATCGTAAAAGCCAAACCAGACAATGCCCAAACGTCTTTATTGGTTTATGCTCCCTTGACGCGGCTAAACATAGAATATTTAACTGAAGCCGAAGCGCTTAATCCCTCTCGCCGCGAGGAACTCGAAAAAGCGGGAATTGTGTTTGAATCTATTGCTGCGGTTACGCAATTCAAAGTAGTGTCGGATCCACGTCTCAAACAAGGCACTGTTGATATTCAGCATGTCGGTAGCATTGAACATGGTGGTGATACTTACAATTTGATGCTTGAATCCGGTGCAGCAAGGCCTGAGGGTCAGACGCTCTTGGTTAAGATGCAGCGTAACGCGGAGACACCTACAATAGAATTGTTCCTTTTGAAAGATGAACTTTTGGCCTATGGGTTTGATGCATCCCAAGTTCCCGCAAAGCTCGTTTTTGTTTATAAAGAAAATACAGATCTTTCCGGGCGAGGCAGCAAAATAGAAGCAGTGGGCTCAGCTAAGATCGCTGATGTTAAGCATTTAACCGAATCTCAGGCTCTTGCCCCCGCCCGCCGCAAAGAACTCGAGAAAGCGGGAATTAAGTTTAAACAAGTTTCGACCGGATTTGACGCAAAAGAATTATTTAATAGTTTGCCGTGGACTTCAGTTCCCATGCAAACGGGATTGAGTATAAAAGTTTTTGATGAATCGGATACGCGGAAAGGCCGCATGGTTTGGCATGAAAACGGAGATTTTGATTTGTTTGCGGGGAAAATCAGGGTGCGAACTAAGCCCGGCAGCTCTGATCGAATTGAATTGATGAATGCAGACAATTCGATTGTAACGGAGTTGCCTTCAAAGTGGCTGTTAAAAGTTCGGTATGATGCTGCCGCAAAGAAGTTTACATTTGTTTTTGATAAGGCCGCTCAAGACGAGGTGTTAGCGCATATGGTGAAAGCAGGTCTTGCCGGAATAATACCTGACACCACCCTGGATTCAAAAATTGAGTTTGAGGAATCGTCTCCGTCGAATGAGCCCAAACTTGCGCTATGGCCGACTGATGACCAGACTGCCAGCGTCAAAATTGCGGGCGTGAATATTGTTGCATCGGTTTCCGGAACAGGAACTATAGTTCTTACCGAGAGAGTGCCGGTGGGAAGTGCTCGCGGCGGAGCTCCGAATTTGATTCCGAATACGTATATTCCCCTCGATGATTTTGTTACCCTGGGCGTGGATCCGGATGGCGTGAGCGCTATGGGTGGAAGGGTGCAAACGCTTGTGATTGTTTTGAAAGATAATCCCTCATTTCAGAAGCCGAGTGATGTCGAAATACAAATTGGCAGTGAAGTGGTTTTGATTAAGTATGAGCAAGAGTCGGATGTGCTTAAGCATTATTCTGATTATGCTCATGTTTTGAAATCAACCGGCTTGGCCGCGCGCGCGGAATTTTTGGCGAAATGGAATGCGATTCATACAACCGATCCGATTAAGCCCGAAGATATCGTCCTTGATAAATTAAGTGCGGACGGAACGATTGCGATTTTTGCAAGTGTTCGACCTGTTGTAGGCATGCCAAAGGAGAAGCAAATATCTTTTTATCGATATAATATTCAAAGCGGTGAAATAGACTATTTCCACCAGCAAAGGCCTGTTTATATTCCGAATGACCAGGTAGTCGTTGATATTGCCATTTCTCCGAATAACAAGGTTTACTTTTTAAAAATGAAAGAACGAGACGGAGATATTATTACTTTTGGTTCAGATAGGACGAAATCCTCTAGCGCGGCTTTCATTGATCCGAAGTTTGATCAAACATTTGAAAATATTTCATATCACATATTTCTTGCGGGAGGCAGTTCTCATTTCCAAACCGTTAATCTAGGTGGGCCGGTTGTTTTGCGTTCGGAAATCAGAGTCAACCACCGCTCGGCATCCAGTCATCGCGAGGAGTCCCTCAAGGACGACGTGGCGATCTCTCGCAGAAGAAGTGAGATTGCTTCGCCTAAGGCTCGCAATGACATTAAACCCTTGGGCCCCGGGGCTCCGGCCTCCGGCCTTCGTGAAACTCAGTTAGCTGTAACATTCGGTGTGACATTCGGTGTTTTTGCTCCGGGCTTGCCACCTATGTTAATTCCGCAGGCAAGGCTTGAATTAAGAGCGCGTCTGCCAAAACTTTTCGCGGATGAAAAAGCGATGCGGATTGATTCTCGCGCGTTGACCGGGAATGCTTCAGAAATGCCCGTTAAAGTAGGCCGTATATATAGTGTCCTGCCAAAGGTGCAAAGCCCCGAATTTGAATTTTTGGCGGATGATTTGGCGGTCAATGTCAGACATCAACTTTACTTCTCTTTCGCGGGACAAAAATCCGACGCGGATTCTTTCCGTAAAGCTTTGACCCAACGCGTAAGTGAAATTCGCAAAGATAAAAATATTGCCAGAAAGGGCATTGATGTCGCATTTTTAGATTTCGCGTCGGCCGTTTTTGAAACGGTTAATCATACCGGTCTGAGTGGGCTTATTTTTAGCGATGACTTGAAGTTGGGCGGTACGGTTCTCAGCGGTATTGTTGCGATTCACAATACTTCGAATAAGCCGGAAGAAGTTGTGGCAGGGCTTGCGGCTGCTATCAAAGAACTTTCCAATTCTCATCGCAGAGAAGGTTGGCGCAGCCTCGCGGACCTACTTGCCGGGTACCTTGAATTGGCTCAGCAAGTTCAGGCGATTATTTCCGCCTCCGCCTAACCGATCCCAACCTCGTAGGTTGGGATCGGCAGAGTTCCTAGTTCTTGTTTTCGACGCCCGATTCGGTAGAATAGCTCATGAAGCTTTCTGGGAAAAACATCCTAATTACAGGCGCGGCGAAACGCATCGGCCGTGCGATTGCGCTTGAATTGGCCGCTCATGGCGCAAATATTCTCATTCATTACAATTCATCCGCCAAAGATGCCCGGTCGCTTAAAAGCGAAATTGAAGCTAGGGGCGCCAAAGCTTATCTGTGTCCGTTGAATTTGGCGGGGATTACGCTGCTTAAAATCCGGAGCTTCGTTAAAAGACTGCCGGTTAAAGTGGATGTGCTTGTGAACAGCGCTTCCGCTTTTTACCCCGTTCCAGTTGGAAAAATAAATGATCAAAATTGGGAAGACTTTATGTCCGTGAATTTAAAAGCCGCTGTATTGCTTTGTCAGGAAATTGGTTTGCAGATGAAAAAGCGCGGCATAGGCCGAATCGTCAACATGGGTGATTTGATGGGTGAATGCCCACAGCATAATTTTCTGCCGCATTCAATTTCAAAAGCGGGACTCATGCTCGCGACCAAAGGTTTTGCCAAAGAATTGGCGCCCGAAGTATTGGTGAATGCAATTTCGCCCGGGCCGATTTTAGAGCCGCCTTTTGGAATGTCATCAGCGGCAAGAAAGAAAACAGCGGATGCGACTTTATTGAAACGTTTTGGAAAGCCTGAAGATATCGCGCATACCGTGCGTTATTTAATTGAAACAGAGTATGTGACTGGACAAATTATCCGCGTCGACGGCGGCAAATCAATTGCTTAGTGACGCAGTCATCCCCGCGAAGGCGGGGATCCAGATTTTTAAACTAGATTCCCGCTTTCGCGGGAATGACAAACCTTAAAAGGTTTTATGTATCAAGTGACCAAGGAAATTCATTTTAGTTATGGCCACCGTTTGGTGGGCCATGCGGGTAAATGCCGCCATGTGCACGGTCATAACGGCCGTGTGCAAATTGAAGTTGCGGCAGACAAGCTTGATAAGCTCAATATGGTGGTTGATTTTTCTGAAATCTCGCGCACGATCGGAAAATGGATTGATGAGAATTTTGACCATGTTTTAATTTTGTGGGACAAAGACCCATTGACGCCGGTTTTAAAAGAAAAAGGCGAAAAAATTTTGGTGGTTGAGGAAAACCCGACAGCTGAATTTCTTGCGCGCCGTATCTTTGAAGAGGCCCGCAAATTCAAGCTTCCGATCGCTAAGGTTACGGTTTGGGAAACGAATGACAGTTCTGCCTCATATGCCGGCTAGGCTTCAAAGGGAAGTATCCCTAACCCTTCTCTTTGTCCTCCGCGGCCGGACGGGCCGCGCAATCTTGTCCGGCGCTCAGACAGTCCTCGCTTCGCTGCGGAACTCGCGGCGGACAAGACTGCTGAATCACAAAAGTAGAGCTCTTGTCGATGGTTAAGTCTCCGGTCTCCGGTCTCCGGTCTCGGGTCTTGTTCGTGGGTCCCGCCGGTTGCGGAAAATCCGAGCAGTTGCTTAAAATTTTTGAAGAACGGCTGGCCGTCGAAAACCCCCTCGATCCGCAATCTTATTTTATTGTTCCGTCGCGCGAGCATGCCGAGCGCGTTATTAAACGCCTGATTATCCGTGGGTCACCCGGATTTTTTTCAAGCCGCGTCACAACTTTGGATGATTTAATCGAACAAAGTTTTGAAGTTCCGAATCCGCCCGCCGCGTCCAATTTGACGAAGATTGCGATTGTCCGCCAATTGTTGAATGAAGATTGCGGCGCTTATTTTGAAAAGATCCGTGGGCAGCCTGGTTTTCTGAATCTCGTACTTAACTTTTTAAGTGAGCTCAAGGACTCTTGCTGGACATCGCAAGCCTTTCGCCTTGAAATGAGCCGTCTTAAAAAGTTGGAACCGGATGCGGCAATTAAATATGAAGCTTTAGCCGGAATTTATGAGCGATATGAAACGGCATTACAACAACTAGGATTGAGAGATAAGCGCGATACGTTGATTCTGTATCGCTCTCGCTCCGCGCCATCTGCACGAACGCTAAGTTTTCATACGCTTTGCCTTGACGGATTTTTTGATTTTACTCCGGTCCAAATGGAGTCAGTTGCAGAACTAGCCAAAGCTGCGGAGTACTTTTCCGCAGCGCTGACCTGGGATGCCGCGCATGCTTCAGTTTTTGAACCCGTGACAGCCACGAAAAAAATGTTTGAAGCTCTCGGCTTTCAAATTCAAAACACCGGCAAAGATTTACCGCGTTTTACTCATTTGGATTTAGCGCATATCAGCCAAAACCTTTTCCGGGTTGATGCTAAGGTAAAGAAATTTGAGAACGGAATTGATTGGTTTGAAGCCCCGGACACCGAAGCCGAAGCGGAAATGATTGCGCGCCGCATCTTGCATTGGATTAACGAAAAATCTTGCCGTCCGAGCGATATCGCGGTTCTGCTACGTTCGGTGCGGCCTTACCGCGCTATTTTTGAAACTGTGTTCCGGCGCTTTAACATTCCCTTCGAAATTCATGAGCGTGAACGTCTTTCGGACAGCGAATGGATTCAAACCGCGGCAAGGCTTGTCCGTATCTTTAGAGAAAGTTGGAAAAAAGAAGATTGGATGGGGTTTTTGAGGTCATCTTTTGTCGTTAAAATCGCGGAGCAACAGAAAGAGGACCGCTTGCTGCATGCGTTTGAAACCCGTTTGAGAAAAAAAGGCGTTCGTGAAGGAGTTGAAAATTGGAACAAAGCTTTTTCTGAAACAGGCGGGAAAGAAGCGGACGACGAAGCGATGCGCGGTATTTTTCTTTTTTTTACAAAGACGGAAACGGAGTGGCGCGCGGCCAAAACTACGGCGGAATGGACGCGCATTTTTAAACACTTGCTTTTTCGTGAATTTGGGATGTTGGAGTTCCTGAAAGCAGATGGGCGTAGTAGCAGTCGGCTAGAGTTTCCTGCTGAGATTGCTTCGCTTCCTGCGGTCGCTCGCAATGACCAGCAAGGGGAGAAGGGCGCTCGCAATGACGGGTCATTGCGAGGAGGCAAAGCCGACGAAGCAATCTTCCATTCCCAATCAAGTTTTCTAGGCGCTGAGTCAGCGGCGCCGGCGCGTTTTGAGAAAATCCTGGAGGAAATGGAGCGCGCCGCGGAACGGGATGCGGGTGAGCAGGCTTTCGAGAAGTTTGCGGATGATTTTTTACACCTTGTCGAACTAGATTTGTTTTCCTTGCCGCATCTCAACCAAAATACGGTTCAGATTTACGATGTTTCGCTGGCGCGCCAAAAAGAGTACGAAGTGGTTTTTGTAGCGGGTATGGCTGAAAAACAATTTCCGCTGCAGGTGCGCGAGGATGCGCTGCTTTCGGATTGGGAGCGGCGGTTGATTCAAGCCAAGCCCTATGGGCTGCCGGAGCGCAAAGCGCGTCAACAGCTTGAAAAATATTTATTTTATCTCGCTGTGACTCGCGCGCGCCGTCACGTTTGTTTGAGTCATGCGCGGCGCGATGAAGAGGGGAAACCGATTTTGCCCTCGTTTTATTTGGAAGAAGCCAGTGGGCTTTTTGAAGGCGGGCTAAAACCGCAAATCAAAAAAGATACTCAGCCCTATCCGGCATTCAATGAGATTTTGACTGATTCGGATTTGCGCCGCGCCAGCGTGGGCGCGCTTTTTAACCCATGGGAAAACCCCCAGCCCGATGAAACTGTTTTGGCAGCACTTTTGAGGTTGGCATTAAACGACCGGGGTATGCGTTCCGATTTGCGGAAAGCGCTGGCCGGGAATGAAGCCAAGCTAGCGGATGAACGCATTCTGGCGCGCGATGTTTTTCGTCCTGCCGCACCCAGCCCCACACGGCTTGAAGCCTACGGCAAATGCGCCTATCAATATTTTTCCGAAAGAGTTCTTAAGCTGCAAATGACAGAAGAAGATACGCGGGCGCGTGATCAGGGAAAGATTATGCATGGTGTCTTGGAAGATTTTTTTAAAGGTCCCTGGCAAAAAGTTGTTGAGACTGAGCTGGAAAATCTGATTGATCAATCAATTGAGAAATGGATGTCAATCGAAACGCTTGATTTGGGGCCTTATCAAACTAATTTGGCGTATATCGAAATGAAAAATATTTTGATGCGTTTTATTCCTTTTGAAATAGAAAGGCTGCGCAAGTCCGCATTTCTGCCGCGCTATTTTGAATGGTCCGTAACGGCGGATGATAATAAGCCCACGGAAATTGAATGGGGCGGCATCAAGTTAGGACTTAAAGGGTTTGTGGATCGCCTCGATGTCGATGCGGAAAATAAACACGCAATTGTTTCCGATTACAAGCGCGCCAAAAGTTTTAAAGCCGGCACGCTTGAAGACGGAACGGCTTTGCAATTGCCGCTTTATCTTTTAGCCGCAAAAAAAGTTTTGGGATTGGAGCCGGCCGGCGGGCAATTGCTCAATCTTAAAGAAGGCAAAGCGGGCGGTTTCTATACCGAACAGGCTCAGGTTAAAAAACATTTGGGACAAGAAGAGTTTGACGCGGTCTTGACGCGCGCGATGCGTTTTTCGCGCCGTTATTTGGATGAACTTGCAAGCGGCCGCATTGCCGTTCAACCGCGTGATTGCCGCAAAGGCTGCGGGTATGTTTCCGTTTGTCGAATAGAAAAATGGAAGTTGCCGGAGATTGCGGAAAAGATTCGCGCAGAAGATAAAAAATTAGGATTTTAAAAAGATAGTTTTCGAGAGAAGAACCGGAAGAACATCAATCTACTCAGACAACCGATGCTATGCTCGGAACTCGTAGCTTGATACTCTTCCGGTTCTTTTTCTCGCAATGTTGTGTGGTGGGCAAAAATAATGAGAAGCTAGGAAATAAATACCGAATGCCTCGAAAAGCTTTCATTTTGACTTGATAATTCCGGCCTCGAATATCAACATAGCTTCCCATTATATCTTTTTCCATTTAGACGCCGTCAAAATGGAAAAATAAATTTAAACGCTTTTCCTGGTGCTGCTTTGCAGAATCAGGAAAAGGTAGGGTGGTGAAGCTAGATGGCTGAGGTTGAAGCAGGTTGTGGCGAATTAAATATAAGAACTTTCGACAAAATTAGATTTCTCTAACTTGTTTCTCCATTTCTTGCCCCCACACCCTACTGCGATGAAAGCTTGGAAATAAGTATTCAGTCGGCGAGTTCGCCGCCTCTGGACGGCGTTGCTTGAGCGGGCGGAATACTTATTCAAAGCTCAAATTCATGCTGATATTAATAACAGAGTGCAGTTAAATTTATAAACGCGAAGCTGTTTTTAGCATCAGATGGACTTTGGAACTCTGATATGCCCCCACATTGCGCTCCTTTATGCTAGTAGGAGATAGTTTAAATTCAATAAAAGTATTTTATGTAACTGTTTACTGTATATGCAATTAAATACTTTTTAAACTATTGACAAATGTATTAAATCCATCTAATGTTCAAATAGATGAAAATATTTAAACAAATCTCTTCGGGAGGCAATATGAATCGGCAAAATGATTATAAAAAAGCAGTGAGTGCAGTGGTTACTTTTTTTCTTCTTATGCCGCCTGCCTTTTCGGGAGAAGCCATTACTTTGGTGAACAATCAGCCCGTTGCCGTTGTTTCAGCGACAGGGACTACTCAAGCGAGTACATCACCCGTGGTATCGGCAGCAGATCCGTCCGCAGCCGGACCGCTTTCTGCTGCAACAATTCCGCCGCTTCCTACGGGATTTGTGCGTGCGGCATCGAATGTGAATTTTGCGTTTCAAACTACGGCAACAAACACAGGCACAACCAAGTTAAATCTCATGAACTTGACAACGGGAATTGTGCAGACTTTGGTTGAAGTTAACACCGCTGCGGGTCTCAGCATTAGCAATGTTCGTGATGTTTCGGCGGACGGGAAGACAGTCGTGTACGGTTACACGGGTAGCAGTTCCACTGATTATCTGACGGTAGTTCAAGATTTGACTTCACCCGTAAAAAAAAGAACTTTGAATGGCAATCTCCAAACGATTGAGTTTTTATCGGTAAGTGGAAATTATGGAAATAGTCCTTATCCCGGAATGCTGATTCGGACTACGTATGCTGTGGGGGGAGTAACACAAACGAGCAGCGTGGATACCTATACTATTAATGTTCTCGAATCCCTCGACAAAAAAGCGAGTTATGAGGTGGTGACGAATGGCTATGCGTATTTTGTCATAGCTGGCTCGGCTGTAACGGTTGATCAGTCGGCAAGCCGCGGTCACGACTCATTTATTGAGTCATCGATAGTCAATGGAAATATTTATCTTCACTTTAGCTATTATTCATCCTACACCACAACAGCATTTTTTCACGCTTACAACACGACTACTAAACAGTGGCGAGAAGATGTAACTCAAGAGGAGTTCGTGCAAACCATGTTGCCGTCGCAGCTTCCCACAGGTTGGACGCGCGCGACGTCGAATGTGAATTTTGCATTTCAAACGGCGGCAACCAATACTGGCACGACCAAGTTGAATCTTATGAATTTAACAACCGGAAGTGTGCAGACCTTGGTTGAAGTTAATTCTGCGGCGGGGCTTAGCATCAGCAGTATTCGTGATGTTTCTGCGGATGGAAAGACAGTTGTATATGGTTATACGGGCAACAACCCCACGGATTATTTAACGGTAGTCCAAGATCTGACTTCGCCTGCAAAAAAAAGAACTTTGACTGGCAATTTCCAGACAATTGCTTTTCTTCCAGTGAGCGGGAATTGGGGAAACAGTCCTTATCCCGGAATGCTGGCTCGGATTACATATGTTGCCGCAGGAGTAACACAGACGAGCATCGTAGATACTTTTACGATAAACACTTTAACGTCTATCAATAAAGAAACGGGCTATGAGCTTCAAACGAATGGGTATGCATATTTTCTTATGGTGGGATCGGATGTAACAGTTGTTCCGAGTGTCAGTCTCACGCATCCCGATTTATTTGTCGAATCCGCGATGGTGAATGGCAGTATTTTTCTTCAATTTAACTATCCCAATGCGGCGTTCTACAGCGCAATGTTTTCATTTCCGGTCTATGACACGGTTGCTAAGCAATGGAGAATGACGGCACTAGAGGAGTTTGTGGCGGCGCTTTCTCCGGAAAAACGAGCCGTCTTTCAATTTTATGGCGGTTTCTTACCAGTGGGAGCGAAGATTACCGGCGTAAGAGCGACAAGCTCTCCGGATTACCTGCATGTGGATGTCGTATTTTCCTCTGTAACATCAATACCTACCGGACTTGTTCCTGCTCTTATTCCTGTTGGAACGAAGAGGCAGAGTGTGGGCATTGCCAGAGTGGGAGCTGATTGGCGGGTTGTCGATGTTGTTTCTTATAACGCGGCAGATCAAGTGTTGCAGCAAGTGCTTTATAGTTACGCGCCCATTAGCAATTATCCTGATCACTATTATTATTCCGCTACTTCGTCATCGCGAATCACTTATTATCCGAACGGCGCCTACAAAACACAAATTTTTGAAACCTACGGCGGGAATGTAGTTAAGTTTGTTTCAAAATCCGAGACTAGGGGATTTGATGAAAGCGGAAAAGTCATTCTGGAAGATAATATTGAATACAACAGCACCGGCGTAGTGATTAAGAGGCTTAAGAAGGAGTATTGGAATAATGGACAGGTGCGGAGCCAAACTGAATTTCCGTATTATGGCAGCACGGCCTATCAAACGATTGAACTTACCACCGAATTTGATGTAAATGGTGTTATTCAGAAACGTATTGTTCAAAAACGAAATAGTGCAGGGGTTCTTATTGAATCCATAATACAGAATACTTATCCAAACGGATTAGCTCGCGAGAATTGGGATTACATTTATGTGAATGGTGTTTTAACAACACTTTATTATACTCAGAGTAATTCTGCCGGCACGGTCACTCGGACATTGACTCAAACTTATTATGCCAATGGAAAAACGGGAGAGGTGTGGGATTACAGCTATGTGAATGGTGTTGCGAATAAGCTTAATTATGCCTCGTATAATTCAAGCGGTGTCATCACACGTATCCTCGTTCAGACTTTTTATGGGGATGGAAAAACGACAGGAGAGATTTGGGACTATCGCTATGTGAATGGAGTGGCGAGCACGCTTAATTATGCTGCATACAATTCAAATGCGACGATTGCACGAATTATTGTACAGACTTATTACACGAACGGAAAAATTGGAGAATCGTGGGATTATCGCTATGCCAATGGATCTACAATTGCGAGCGTACTTTATTATGGGCAGTACGACGCCAACGGAACTGTTTTGAGAGCACTCACTCAAACTTATTTCGGTAATGGGGTAGTCTATCAATCATGGGATTACCGGTATACCAATGGAGTGGTATCGGCTTTGTATTATGCTCTCTACGACGTGTATGGAAGATTACGTACTTATCTTTGGCAGACTTACTATTATGGCTGGCTCACCGGCTCGGGTGTGTATTATTGGTAATGCATTTAGCTTAGCTCCGCAGATTTAACGCAACACTTGTGGGATAAAATACCCGCAAGGAGTTGTTATGGGAAGCAAAAAGAAAGTTGTTTATAAGCGGTTACGTGC
>JAYTHE010000035.1:0-36644 GCA_043732705.1 Candidatus Omnitrophota bacterium
TATTTTTTAAACGGAGAAAAGTATGTTGATATCAAACGTTTAACTTCAGCGGAAAGAAGCAGATATCTTGAAGTGCAAGCGCGAGCTCGGCAGCGTGCGAATGCGGTAAAAAAAGGACCTGCGCCGACTGCTGCGATGCCACCCGCTGCGCCTGTTGAACAAGCGGTTGTATTACCTAAAGCGGGTGGAACATCTCCGTCGCGGGAACGCGCTTCTTTCAGTATTTTGCAGACCGTTCTCACCATCAGCGGCGTTATTGCGGTTGCCATTGAAAAGACTACTACATCTTCTAAAGATGCACGCAACAAAATGTGGGGAGATCCTACACAGGACGGCCATGTAACCGTCTATCGATATAAAGGCCCCGAACTGCCGACAAATAATAGTACACCGAAGAATGGTTATCAGTTTGGGAATAAAGTGCTTGTGAAGCTTGAGCAGTTCCCCCAAATAGGAACCGTGTATGAATTATTCCCCGGTAACTATTATTGGGTGTTGGAACCCAACGATGTTCCTTTTGAAAAAGTAACACCGCTTGCTCAGGAAAAAGTAGAGGGACAAGAACCGCGGCCTAGAGTATTTAAGTTAGTTGTTCCTAAGAACGTTGGACCATCGATTATTCCTACAGCAGAAGACCAAAAAGAATTAGATCGTCAAAAGGCGCGGAATCCGCAAGCGCACAAGGAACCTGCTATTCGCGAAAAAGAAATTGTTGCTAGCGAGAATTTATCGGTAGAGTCTATTGATCTTAAAGGCTCTGGAGTTTTTCGCATACCTGCGATGGGAGCCGATGGGAAACCTCACTATATATTAGTGCGCGATATTACATACTTGACGGCGGAAGAGAGAGCTAAGCTGCCGCCTATTATGGAAAATGCGAAACCCGTCAGCCCTGAACGGCCCGCAGAAAAAAAATCGAAACAGCGTATAAAAACCGGGCCGCGTCGTATCCACGACGAAGTGAAAGTCAAAACGGATACCACAAAGAAGCCGGTCGAAGTAAGCGAGGCACCCAGCACAGCGGAATTGGAAGCGGCAAGTGAAGTGATCAATGCTTACGATATGCTCATCGCAGCATCTTCGATGAAAACTTACGAGCAGCGTTATGGCACAACTAAAGTTGATAATCGGATGATACCTGTTTTTCAAAAAGAAATTGTTAGGCTTGCCGGTTTTGAACACGTGCTCGACCCGCATGGGGCGATTGGTGAATGGGGTAATAAGACCGAAAAAGTTTTTCTGATGGTGCAAGCAGCGGTTATAAAATCCGAAAAAGACCCTGCAAAATTTCTTGCTTTGCTCAAAAATGAAAAACCAGTTCAACCGCAAGCGGAAGTAGCTAATCAAAAATTAGCTCAGCCGGCGAATTTGAAAGGAAATGACCGCGCGGCCGAGATTGCCCGGTTCGATTCACTGCTTAAAGCTTATGAAGCTGTAATCCGGAATAAATTGTTTATGCGCAGCCGCTTGGGAACAGTAACCGGCGGTCCAAACGGTCTTCACTCTCGTGAAATTATTGAATTTCAAGAGGCGTTGTCTGCTGTCGATAAAGAGGCGCTTGACGGCTTCGGTGTAACCGGAACTTGGAGCAAGCTGACTGAAGCCGGTTTTAAGAAAATTGACACAGCGATAAAAAATGATCCGATACTAAAAAATAATCCGGAAAAACTTTTGGCTTTGTTCAAAGGTGAGGCCTTACCTTCGGCAGCACCAGCGAAAGTTGCAGCGCCAACGCAGCCTGCTGAAAAATCTGCTGTCCCAGAAACTCCTGCGCTGCAAAAAATACGTATCACATCGATTCTCAATGCTTCTGATGTGGTTGCTAGTGCTGACGGTAAAACGCTTCGTTATCGCAATATGGTTCTGACTTCGGTCGAAAAAGAAGAAAAAATCACGGGTCAACAAGAACTCTATCAGTTTAATGGCGGGTTCTATTCAGCAAAACCAGCTGCAACCGAAACGCCTGCGCAACCGGCTACTGCTGTGACACAAGCAGTACCAGAAAGCACAAAGCCTGCAGTGACAACCGAAAAGACAGCTCCCGCAAGCCCTGCGACGCGCGCTTTTATTTTTGATCCCAAAGATCCCAAATTGCAAATTTTTTCACCTGGTGTCATAAAAGCGCTGAGCGCGGCTGCTGATAAATTAAATGATCAGGTTGCCGCGGGCGGTGACCGGGATAAGTTGGTTATGGCATTTGTGGCCCAAGTAGAAGCTAAAATTGCCGCGCAAAAAGCAGCAATACTCCTGAGCGCTCCCAGAGTTAAAAAACTATCACCTGGCTCCCAAAAATCTCTGAGAGCCTTTGCTGATGCAATGATAAAAATAATTGCCGCAGGCGGTGATGCAGATAAGTCTTACGCGGCGTTTTTTGCTCAGGCAACTGCTACCAGTATTGCTGATGGCGTGGCAAAGATGATGAATCTTCCCGATGCAAAAAATCTTTCGTCCGATGTTGTCAATGCTTTGAACGCAAATGCTGCTGAAATGGTTAAAAAAATTGCTGCAGGCGACCCAGATTTTGAGAAGAAATTTGCCGCATTTTCTGCTCAAGTCAGCGACGCAATCGTCGCGCAGAAACAAGCTGTTGCCGAGCAGAAACAAATTGAAGCCAACTTTTCTATCGAAATGAAAAAGAAAGTAGGACCGCTTGATTCGCGCAATGTAATTGGAACTCAAACCAACCCTGCTTATCGCAGCCTTTTTGTGAACGGAGAGCCTTCATTAAACCAGCCCGGATCGAACAAAGATAAAGGGAATAATGTTCAGGTGAGCTATGGAGTTGATGGTGTTGTATTTATATACGGACCAGCATCACCGTTGGCCTACATGCCCATGCCCCAGCGCGGTCAAATATCAGAGAACATCGAAGTTGGCAATCTCGCGCCTTCCCGGAGTGGGAGAGCGGTTATACCGTTAGTGCAATTGAGTTCTGCGGCTGAGCTTGAGTTGATGGAGGTTGAAGCTAAAGACACTGATGTTTACTATGACCAATCCACCGGACGCTGGTATATCAAATCTCAACGTCTGTTTAGAACGCCGGCAGATCCGCGGCTGACCGCGCTCAAGGTGAAATTTCAAGCGGCCATTGAAAAAGCAAGCAAAGATGCACAGATTGGAAACCAAACTTTAGCTGATAAGAAACTTGCCGCCTCGCTAGCGGCTATTAAAGCGAGGGATGCAGCCGCAGCTAAGGCAAACAAAGGAAAAATCCCTGCAGCAAAAAAGGCTCCGGCTACAGCCCCTGTTCCCAAAACAAGAGGCGGCCGTGCTGATGTAACGCCTCTCATAGATTCTGAGGCTGTTGCCAATGTGCAGCCAAGAACCGAACTCAAAGAACCCGGTAGTTTGCCCATTGCGGGGGAAATTGAAGCGAGCCAGAAAGCCGCCGAAGCAGGACAGGCAACAGCCAAAAACACCGAAAAACCTATCGAAAAAACTCAAGAGACAAGTGTTGTTCGGGTTGCACCGGGCGGAGGCAGAATCCTTCAAACCTGGAGCTCGTCGGTCGTGGACGTTATTTTGGTTGATGCGACTAATTACAATGGGACAAACTCAGTTTTAGACAAGTCGCGAGATCGACCTTTGGCACAAATTAAGGGTAATAATGGATATATCATGCTTCATTCGGATCATGTGAACGAAATGGATGATAGTGGAAAAAAACGCGGTCCGGATGAAATCGATTTAGCCACAATAACGGGGCAGAATAATAAAGAAAAAAATCCAAATGGTTACAACCTTATTGTGGGGGTTGCGCGTAAAGTTAACGGTAAGTCCGTAGTTTATGTTTATAAGGTTGCGGATGAGACAAAAACGGTTTGGGGTGCAGTTCCCGACCCAAAAGGACCGTATCCGAAGGCGTTAAATCAAAATACGATTCACGTAACAATTGCACAAACCGATAACACACCGGATGGCCAGCATAAATACGAGCGCGATGCCCACGGAAAATTATTGCCGCTTAGTGGTGAGCCCGGTACATTGGACCCGTCTCTTGAGCAGAAAGTTGCGGTAAATGTAATCGTTGATTCTTTGCGCAAAAATTTAGGGATTCCTAGTAACCATGTGGTTAGTCATGGCATGGTCGCAGTTAAGGATCATCGCGACCCCAGGGAAGGCACAGAACCTGCCCAGGAGCTCGCTGCTGAGGAAACACAAACCCCCCAAGCACTAATTGCAGCCGCAGCGACGCTGCCCGCCCCAAAAAATGCTTTGGATGAATTAACTTTGTTGATGTTAAAAGGACAGCCGCTCGTAGCTGCCAGCGATGGCGCAACAGCAGCGGCAGCAGTTGCCGGACCGACTGCTTTTGTGGAACGGCAGGTTGAGGATGTTGATGCGGCCAAAGGAAAAATCATCGCCTTTCTTCAAGAACACGGTGCCGCTGGACCCGTTACTGTGGGAAGTTCGCTGGCTGAAATTATTGCGCAAGCCAATCAATTCGCTAATGGGAAGCTGAGTCATTTTACTTTGTTGCGCGCGGAGAACAGCGATGCCAAGGCTGAGCTTGCCCGCATCATGAGCGATAATCTTTTTGTGCAAATGCGCGCCCTGCTTTCTCTTGAAAGTCCGGACTTGATCGATCAGCAGCATATTTTGCAATTGATAGCGAATGAGTTTGTGAAACGGCTTGTGGCATCGCCGCGTGGATTAGCAGGAGCGGTTGAAAGCGATTATACGGACACAATCAACCAAGCGATTAAGAGCGCGCGTGCGCAATCTCCGGAGTTGGAACGCACGAAGGTGGCGGCATTTCAAAAGTATCTCGCTTTAGCGGTTGAAATGCGTTTTCATCCCGAAAAATTTAAGTCAGTAGAAACCGAACGCAAAGTTCCGGAGCCGGTAGTGCGCAAGCTTCAAGCCCCGGCATCATTGCAGAACCTGACCTTTAATCAAATCATGCTGCATGTGCTGATGAAGAATGACAAATTCCGTGAAAGAATTCTTGATGTTGCAGTCGCGGATAAAAAACGTTTAGACAGAATTAATCATTGGACTTTGGATTTACCGATTATTTTTGCTGGAGCGGATCAGAACGGAGTCAGTGTGAAGGTTGGGTTTGAGGCTTTTGGAACGGTTTACGATGCTTCTAAAACGGAACGTTTGGACTATTCAAAGGCGCGTTATGCTTCACAAGTTACCGTAACCAAGAGCGAGTTTGTAAATGCGGCGTTTGAAGCAGGGCGTCTGATTCAGGATTATCTAGGGTATGAAGCGGAAATTCGTAATTTAAAAGCGACGATAGAAAAGTTAGAAAAGAGCAATGTGCCGGCGGCAGTCAAGGCACGTAAAACAGAAGATCAAAGCGGGCAAGCGCTTTATGAAGATGCCGTTAAAAGTGTCCGTGTTTTGATCAATCGCGCCATTGCTGGTCGCGACGAATCACTTTCGCGTATTTCGCGTTTAATGGGAGTGTTTGACGCGGGTCAAATTAGTTTAGATCCTTCGCTCAAAAGCGATCAAAGTCTTGATGCACGGCATACGGATCAAGCTTTGATCAAGATCATTGAAACGCAATTAAAAAATTCAGGCCTCGATATTAAAAGTGTCAAGAGTACCTCGCAGGGATTGACAATCAATGAAGATGTCGCTCGTAGTCAATACCTTGAAAAGGAATTAAAGGTTCTTTTTGATAAAGCCCGTCAAAAGCCTTCGATTCATTTGGGAATACGGGCCATGTTTCCTATTTTGGGAATGTCTTGGAATCCCGCTGATCTTTTTACTTTTGGAAAAATTACCTTTGATGAAAAACAGCCACCGCGTATTTACGACTTACGTTCTCAGTCCGCGTTAAATGATTTCGAACGTGCGTTTACCGAAAATCAGTATTTAGAAGATCTTTTGGCCCGCGAAGTCAAAACGGTACGTGATGAAGTTGTTGCCGCACAAAACGCGCGTGACGCGGCCGCCATCCACTTTCAAATGCAGCAAGACCGTTATTTGGCAGGCGGGGAAATGTATGACTTTATTTCCGCGATTGTGCGTTTGACTCGTGCGGATGCCAATCTGGAATTTTTGAAGAAAAACATGGCGATTGCCAATGAAAATCTTGCGCAGCTCTTAAAAGGATTGAAGTACGCGAGCAGCCAGGCAGAGACTCAAGTAAGTGGCGGAAACGGAGAGCTTTATGAAGAACGTCTCCGTCAAATCGTAAATGAAATTAAGAGCCGCCAACCAGTACGGATCAATAGTCAGGCAGATTGGGAGCAAGATATGCGCCGTGCGGGTGTGGTGAGCCGGAATGCGCAGGATGCATGGGTTGCTCAAGAGTTAGCGCTTGAAAGATTGAAGGATATATTGATTAAGTCGAATCAAACCCGAATTCTGTTCTTAAAATTTCAAGGGAAAACCACCAAGCCATTGGCCAAACTTTTTGACGATGAAATAAATGTCGTTAAAAAAATTGAAAGTGCTCATGGACGAATGGAAAAGGCAGCCGCAAAAAACAACTCAAAATCTTTTGCTGCAACGAAGGCGGAAGTCGCTGCTTTTCAAAAGCAATTAGAATCTGTTCGTGCTGCTCAAAAAGAAGAATTAAAGCGGCTCATGCCCGCCATTTTGCTTGGGACGATGAAACAGCGAGTTGATTATTTAAATAAAGAAATTGACCGCGTTCGCAAAGAAATGCAAGATGAAAAAGATCAAAAGAAGCAGGAAAGTCTTAAAGATTATGAGGCCAGTCTCGTTGCCACGGCAGAATTAACAGCAGGTGAGATTTTAAGGCTTGCCAAAATTAACGCTCAAAATAATCCGGGAAGTTCTGAGTCATCCTACAAAGTCTCGCGTGTTAACGGGAAGGTCGAGGTTTATTTTGATTTAACTAAAAATAACGGTTGGACAATCGGAATTGAGCTGGGGATGCGGATTGGCGAAAAAAATGCCGGTCTTGTTGAGGCCTTGATTCATGACTATGTTCAAAATGTTCATTTGCAGAAAGCGCACCTGGTTCAAATGGTGCGTGAAGAAGCTCAGACAGCGGCTCGAATTCATCAGATTCACGGCCGTATTCTTGAACATACAAAATTGGTTCGAGAACATAATTTAGCTCTCGAAGCGATTGGAAAGCGAGTTCTCGAAATTTTAGCAGATGTGAAATCTGATCATCCTGCTATAAAAAACTTTCTGGTTGTTTTCGACTCCGCAACAGCAAGCGACGAGCAGAAACTGAATGCAATATTTGAACTCTCGCAGCAAATTGTCACCGCAGGAATCGATGATACCCAGCTTAGAAAATATTTGATTGATTATGCTTCGGTATCAACTGAAAAACAAAGAATCGTTGGCGCTTTGAATTCCCTCGAAGTTGAGTTGGTGAATGCTGAACGGTTATATCAGCGCACCGCGGGCCTTCGTCTTAAGGGTGATGAGATCCGGTTTGATTTGTCCCGAAATGGTGGTATCAAGACGAGCTTTGCGGATCGATTTGCTTCACGCCTTGCTTCCGTTGTCGCAAACTTTAAGCCGACAATTATCGATTGGAATAATGCCCCCATTAATCGGAGCTTGGTGCAAAGTTTTAGTTTAGCGAGACTGATGCGTAATTCCGCGCTTGATTTTCATGCGCATGAAAGCAAAGGACTTCCGATTTGGATTGTTGAGAATCGGGCAACCGGTGCTTACAGCGGTTTGCGTGCGCGTGTTGCGGATGGTGTTCAGGCACGGGAAGTGGCTTTGGATCAATCAGAGCGGCGTTCGATTTTTCAAAATACTTTTTTTGAATGGATTCAGACCTTGGCGCATGAGCAGGTTGATGAGGCTAATATTCAGAGAACTCTAAAAAACAACCAAGTGCAGCTAAGTTTATCAACTGAAGTTGTTGCCGAACAAGCGGATCGAGTCGACGTATTAAAATCGGCGCATAGTCAGGCTGCGCTTTTGGCACCCGCTAATTTTCAGCTTTTAAGCCATATCGGAGAAATCGACTGGATCGCTGCGCGGGATTTATTGGCTATTGATACGTTGAATTGGGTGTTTACAAGTATCGATCAAAGTCTCTACCCGCGCAGCATTGCGCCAATTCCTGCCGTGGCGACGGCGCGTCTTGCGGCTCATTCGGGGGTTGGCAGCGTTTGGGTTGAGAGTTCTGCAAGCCTCAATAAAGTAGTAGCGGGATTGCGCCATGTTCCTTCCGTTTTTATTATGGAAAATGGAGAACGTCGCGAGGGGATCGAAGACCACACACGCGTGACCGGTTTTTCTGGGGTTGACGTTGAAGCGAATATGAGTTCTAACGGCGGCAACATAGGTGTGGGAGTTTTTACTAGCCCCATCGAAGCGCTTTTGAGTTTGCGTCCGCGTATTGCCGGAAGTGAAGCTGCGGATCAGGCATTTTCAGAAAGATTTATGTCGGGTCGCGAAAAACTTTCGGGACGTTTGCAGTATTGGGATTTGATGCAAGCTCAGGCACTCAGTCAGTTGAACTCGCAATTTCATGGGTATTGGGAGACAGTATTGTCAGAACTTGTTAGCGCCGGTATGGTTCCTGAAGATACGGGAGGAGCTTCGGTGGCGAAAGCTTTTGAGCGTTTGACCCGGGTTGCGGCAATAACTTCGGCCAATGTCGTTAAAAACAAAGAAAGACTTTTCGCGCTCGTTACGCAAATGCCCGTTAACGCAAGTATTCGAATGGATAATCAAGCTCTCTCCGAGCTTATTTTACGTACGCCTGATTTGCAGAATTTTAATATGACCGAAGCACGTTTGCGTCAATTGGCTGCAAATGACCCGCGCTTTAAATCTTTGCAATCCAAAAAAGAAACATCCGCGCTTTGGGAAAAACAATTTGGCCGTGATCGAATTGCCAGCCGAGCCGCACTTTTTGCCGGAGTGAACTCAGGCGGATTGACCGTTCAGGCCAGTTTGGAAGTTCGTGCGCATTTAGTGAACGACCAGCTGACGCAAAATAAACTTTTGGAGCAATGGCGTCAGCATTTGATCGAAGCACAGCTGCCTGAAATGGAACGCGAAGTTTTCTTTCAAATGTTAATGCAATACCATCGTTTGCTGCGTGCACAGAATGAATACATTATTTCGGTTATTGACTATCGCATTAATTCGCAAGCCGCAGCCGATCGTATGCACAACTACGCTAACATCCGCACTCCGCGGCATATGCTCATTCATACTATGACCGAAGCGCATGGAGCGGGTATCACAGCGATCGCACAGGCTATTATTTTTCACAAAACTTTGGATGAGATGCAGTTAATGCTTGATCTTGTGTCCGCGTCTGAATCGGGAGTGGGAGTGAAAGCAACCTATAAAGCCGGGCAGCCCGTGATCACACCCACGTTTACCCAGGGTTTAGAGAAAGAAGCAAACCTTCGCGGCTCGATCACTGAAACAGGCGGACGCATGGCGGCAGCCGAGAAAGAAGCCACGGACGCCAAGGTTTTAATCGGAGCTACTGCGACACTCGAAGGTGATAGTGAGGCACTTAAAGAGGTTCAAGAGAAAGTAAGATATGAGAAGCCGATTTCTGAGTATGATCCATTACTTCAAGAAGCCCCATCTAATTATTATTTAACTGCCGCAGTGCAAGAACTTATCGGAAATATATTCGGCGCGAAATTGCCGTTTGCATTGTCTACTCTGTCTCAGCCGTCTGTTCCGGGCACTCCTGATGAAGTTAGCGTGGAAGTACTTAAAAATAAAAATTTACGTCTTCATTCTGCTTCAGGAGTTGTGGATTTAAAATTGGCAAACCCTGCGCAAATTGATGACGCTATTTTTGTTCTTAAGAAAAACGGAAAATTAAATATAAAAACCGACGGCTCGGTTACGCTGGTTGATAAAAATGGACGGGATAAAGGTTCGGCAACTCTTATTCATGCGGTAACGGGCGCAACAATGACTTTAGATAAGCCTGTTGTTCTCGCAATTTCTACGGATAAATTTTTGAAGAAAACAGGTGTTCTTACTTTAGAGCGAGTTAAAAAAGTTGTGAATGATCTCGGGCGGTCGCGTTATCTCCAGGATGACAAAGCCTATACGCTGCTGCATACGCAATTGATGACACAAATGAATCAAGACAAGCATCTTGGCAAATATATGCGGTCGATTTCCGGGTTAATCCGCAATCACCCAAGCAGTTTGCCGCTTGTTTTTCCGCACAGTGGAAGTTGGGGTGCTTTTTTAAGTCAGTATGAAAAAACGGCAATCACGCAGCCTTCTGCTGCGGAACATGACAAAGCGATTGATATCCGGCAGTTGCTTATGTATGAATATTTTGCTAGCCGCTTTTTATCTTTAATTTCCGAAGATAAAGATTTGCAAGGAAAGGTTGCGGAGCTTGAAGCGGAAATTAAAAGAAGCAACGATAAGCCTTCAGAGCCTTCATCTGTTCAAGAGAAATCCGCCGCGTTAGTACAGGCGTTGCTTGGTCGTGCTGACTTGAGCAGCGCGATTCGTGCGGATATGATTTTCTTTCGAGCCGCGCTTGAAGAAATGCAAATGCAAGCTCTTGGCAAACCCGTTAATGTGCTTGACGCCATGACACCCAAAGACCGTAAGTTTTTACTACTCAATCGTGTTTTTAGCTCCAATGTAAAAGAAGGCGAACAGCGTCTGGACT
Source organism: Candidatus Omnitrophota bacterium (assembly GCA_043732705.1). Classification (GTDB taxonomy): domain Bacteria; phylum Omnitrophota; class Omnitrophia; order Omnitrophales; family Aquincolibacteriaceae; genus Multiplicimicrobium. The sequence continues at coordinate 10,577 of JAYTHE010000035.1, forward strand.
TTGAACAATGGGCGCCTCTTACTGCTGAGTACCAAAAGCTAAAGGCGCAGCATCCCAAGATGACGATTGAAGATTTTCTTTATAAATATCTTGACGAGAAAACTAGACTCAAGATTGAGAATGCCTTTTTATTATGGAAGCTTGTGGAATGGGCAAATTATCGTCCCCGTGATATGAGTGATCGCAATATCCAGCAATTGCTTTCACAAAGAAATTCAAAGAACGCAACGCGTGACATGTACGACTTGCTGCGGCAGACGCTTTATAAAGGACAAGATTTACACTTGTACGGCGATATTTCAGATATTGGCAGAATTTCGGCGTGGCTCGCCCAGATGAGTGGCGGACCTTACGGAGAAGGCCAATGGCCGGATGTATTGTCACGAGCCAAGAATTTTATGAGTCTTGTGCGTGCGTACCGTGATCGGCGCGCGGACTTATTTGATCCGCTTTTTGGTGTATTGACGGACGAGCAAATTATCGCCCGTCCCGAAAATCAGAAACTTCGGTTTATGCAGCAAGGCCGCCGAGGAGTTGACCTTTTTGGTTACAGTGATAATCGTTGGAGTCAGGTATTCAACGGCGCAGAAATGGGAATTGCTCGTAATAGTTACTTTGAGGGTGAAGCAGGTGCGGTGATTGAACTTGAGGTGACGCTCTTTACCAAAGAAACGGGTAAAGACTTAAAAGATTTTACAGCTGAAGACAACGAAAAAATTATGCGAAGAGTCGCTGATCGTTACACAGCGTATCCCGGAATTCGCGATATGCTTGTGGATCTTGGGTTTTTTAAACAATTTGATATTTTCAATGTTCAACACAAAGGTATGCTTTCGTATTATTACGAATTCATGAAGCGCTATGAGTTGAGTCCGGCGCAATTAAAAGCTTTCCTTAAAGTTGCTGCGCGTCTTCGCACCTCTGCCTTAAATCTGAATCAGCAGGGTAGTCTTGCGCTTGCTGTTCGGTTGGTTTCAAACGGCGGGGTGGAAGTGAGCGATTCTGGTCTCACGCCGGAGCAAGCCGCAGCCATGGCCATGTTAAAGAAAAATGAAAACAAGGAATCGCAAGCGATGTCATTGCTCATGGGGCTGGTGCGTGAAGTTTTTGGCGCGACTTCTTCATTTGAAAAACATCCAGAAAAGCGTGAAGCATGGTTGAAACTGCCTGAAGAGGAACGCATTCGTCGTGTCGAGCAAATTGTTAACGTTTCAGGTCAGTTAATGCCGAATTTAATTGATTTGTATGATTCCCGTTTTGATATCTATTCCGAAGATGGCCAGGATTTGGGGACATTAATGGCGCATGCCAACTTTGTGCTCGGATATGACGGTTGGAAACAGGCACAAACATCTTTGGATCGTTTTAATGCCGGCGAAGCATTGGATCGCGCTGAGCTTGACCAGCTTTTTGAATATAAGAAGTGGCTCAGTCTTTCACTCGATGAACGTGTTAAAAAATATCAAGAGCGTATTCATTTGAGTGTGCAAATTGTCCAAAATCCGCAGTTGTTGGACGGTGTAAAAAAATTGTTTGAAAAACTTTATGTGGGCGTGGACTTTGACCTGAGTTCACAAACCGGTGAAGCCATGGGCTTTTTGATGAGCGAGGCCAACCGCAAAAGCCGCGATGGCTTATCGAACGAGCAGATGATCGAGCAATATCAAAACTTTGACCGGTTGATTACTTCACCGGCTTATATTGCTTACTTGACTGAACTTGGCGTTTCAGACGGCGACCCGTTAAAAGAAATTCAAGAGGCGATTGCCGCGGAAAATGGAGCTGTTTACTTTGCTATGCTGGGTAGAATTTTCGAAGTTGCGCGCGCATTACCCTCCGACTTTGAGCAGCAATTTCAAGACAAAACGACAATGCTAAAATTACTTAAAGCGAAGTATGGATCCACACAAGCGATTACCAAACATTTACAAAGCGTGTATGGTTCGATTTCAATCGTGGTGGATTCAAAGAACGGTCAGCAAGCAACGCTTTGGGACATTGCCGGACAATCTTACCGGATTCCCTATGACGTTCTCTATGAAGACCGGCTTAAGTCTTTTTCAGATGCGAGTGATCAGCAAAAACTTCGTGGCATGGTTCAGTCACAGCTTTCGGGTGGTTTCTCCGATGCATTTCTTGAGGGTGAACTTTCAGGGTTAGTCAATATGACTAAAGCGGCGCATGCCATTCCTGGCTTTCCGCGCCTGACGAACAAGTCTTTCGACGACAGTACCTACATTAATACTTATTATGATGTTCTTCGTGCTTTTAATCTTTATCCTGCTGCCGATGAAAATAAAGGCACAAAGTTTGATGCGGCTGTTCTTTACAACCGGAGCCAACTCCAGCAGCGTTATCCGCTTGCGTTTCCTCTGATTTCGAGCCCATTGCAGGCTACGGTATCAAGGAATTCTGCGCATAAAGATCATGTCACCGGCGCAGCAAGTTTTTACGCGAGCGAAATTTATGCTTCAAAAGATGACGAGAAGAAAGAAAGCCGTTTAACTCTTGAAAAAATTGTTGAGCGCGCGCAACGCACCATTCTGGCGTGGCACTATTATCATCAGTATTGGGCTTCGCGAGGAATTGTGATGGAAGCGGCACAAATTGCCAGCATTGTTAAAAATTCAGAATTGCAGACCAAAGAGTTTGAACGCTATTTTCTGGTAGGGGCAGCTTTTGAAGCATTAGCTCGCGGCAGTATCTCCGATATCCCTGAGCCGATACTTCAAAAACTTGCGACCCGCACATTGGACAATGCCGTTTTGGTTAATTTGGGAAGACGTCTCGAATTCAGCGAAATTAACGGCTATTTGTATGATTACTTTTATCAGTATGAGTATGCTTGGAAAGGTAAACTGCCGGTAGCGGAGGATCGCATTGCTCTCAACAATATTGCGCAACGTATTGTTTTTGTTGATCCGGTTGACCCGGACAAGGCACATGTTAACGCCGCCGCAACTCCGGCTGAAATTCAAAAACAGGCAGAAGGTGATTACTTAACTCATCCGACTGACTGGTGGGTACGTCTGCCTGAAGGTGAAAAACAGCGCTGGGCATTGGAACTGACCTCAAAACTGGCCTTGCAGCCAAATATCAGCGAAAGTCTTCGGGCTCAGTTGATCGGCATTGCCGGAACACTCAAAGATCGCGACGCGATTAATTCCTTTTCAGCGTATGTTGAAGAGCAGTATCAGAATCTGCGCATGACCGCGTTTGAAAGAGGCATCACATTTGATCAGGAAATGATTCAGAATGACGCAAAGTTGAGAGTATATCTCATTCTTCGCTTATTGAGCCGTCCTGACAGACGTCCGCTGGCCTATGAAAAAGAAATTGCTGCGGGAAAAACAATTGATGGATTTATCGCGTACTTTCTCAGTGATAAACCCGTTTTGGGAACCATTCGCCCTGATTTAATTGAACGCATCAAAGCGTTGGGTGATGTTGAACTTGTTAATGCCGTCCTGAACGATGCGCAAACCATTGCTTATGAAACCTATGTGAAATCTCATTTTACAGTTGATATTAATCGGGTAATTGAGCAAATTCTGGAAATCCGCAGTTCAGGTGTGATTAAGCAATATCAAGATTTTACCACGGCGTTTATGGCGCATTTTATCGCGAAGCCGGTGACCGGTTTTGAGTTGAGCGCGGATGAAATCAAACAACCGTTAGATGCCTTTGTTAAAGATCAGCTCAAAGCAACTCGTTTAAATACAGCATTGGCTTTAGACGACAAACTGGTCGATCGCCTTGTGAGCGCCGCAAAGCTAGCTGATCTGAGCCGGTTACAACTTAAAGTTATTCTCAGCGATTGGATTGCTGTCAGAACGATTGCGGTGAGCGCGCCTGCCGTTAAAATCGGGGACGAACAAATTTTAAGACTGATTGAGTCCGCGCGTAACGTTTCGCTCGTCAGTGTCGGGGTTATCAACTATGAGCCTCAAACCCGTTACTCTGTCCGCCAAGCGCTTTATCGCCAAACCACTTTGGATAACCAAATTACCGAAGCTAATAAATCAGGCCAAACTATTTTAGAATTGGGATTTGTTCTGCCTAATAACGCGCATCTCAAGAACATAGGAATCACTCAAACATCCGATCAAATAGAAAAAGAGAAAGCCAAAGAGTCTGTGATGGAGAAAAAGAAGAGCAATGTTCTCCTATGGATCTGGAGTATTTTGGCGGCGATTATTTTTCTCTTTGCACGAATCACAGGAATCGGTTATGGCGATCAAAAACGTTCTTTGATGTCAGACCCAAGTCGCACAGGATCAAAGCCAGCACCTCAGGTTACTCGCGAACAATTTGGTGCTGACCCTGAGATGAGCCAAAACATGGGGCCTAAATTGCCTTTGCCGGGCACTTTGGGAGTGCGCGCGTTTTGGTTAGGGCTTTTCAAGGTTGGTTTTGGCTATATATTTGCCATGGTCAACTGGTATGTTCTTGACCTCCCGAACTCTAATATTGGTCTCAATGCGCTTGATGTCTTTGGTTTGTCGGTCCCGCTTGGCTTTATGCTTTCCTGGATTGTTGGAGCGTGGACGGGCGGGAGAGTTTTCAAAAAAGTGATGCCGATGGGACCGACGGATGAAGCCAAACGCGCGATTGTTCACCCTGAGCTGGATCGTTTTACTCTGATTGCCCAAAAACCGGACGGTGATTTTATCCGTTTCCGCCGCGATAACGCTACCGGTAATTTGGAAATGGCAACTTTGACTGAAGATCAACTCAATAATGATGTTCCTGACAGTGAATTGACATGGGCAGTTTACAAAAATCAAAATTTATCGGCTGAAGATCCATTTGAACTTTTTGTACGGGAAAATCAGGCCGATGGTAAAGGCCGGCTAGTTTCCGTGCGCACAGAGGAAGGCCAGGCTTTGATGCGTATGCCTTCAGGTACAAAGACAATGATTCAGTATTTTGATTTCAATTCCTTTGGTGGAAATGGAGAAGAATTATTTAAAAAAGAAAACGAAGCCAAGCTTGATTTCTTGAGAGAAGCTTTCCGTCAAAACTGGCGTTTGGTTTATATCAAAGATCAATACCGTCAAAGATTCGGTAAAGAGCTCGGATCTGGCAGCGATTTTAAAGCGTTTTTTCTTTTAGAAAATATGATGGATGCGGTTACAAACAACCTTGATCCGCGTGGTAATACCATCGTTAATCTTGTTACAGAAAAAGATCATTACATGATCGCGCGCGCGTTGGAGTTTCCGGGATCACCCGATGCTGAGCAATTGGCGTTTACGCATGAAGTTTTCAATTATATGCGCCGCCAAATCGCGATTGTGGGGCATAGTCGCTTTGGCAATGAAGGCCAAGGCAATGTTTTTGCGAATCTTGATATCACGAGTAATGCGGATCTTTTGCGCGTCGGAAATCGATTTGTCTATTGGTCGCCTTTGGCGGGAGATCATCTCGAGAAAAAAATGGGCGATATTAATTATTTAGTTGATTTTATGATGGGGCAAAATGCGCCGCCACTTGCGACGACTTTGCAAGCTCCGCGGGCTTTCGGAATGAAAGGGCTGCGGAGTATTCCTCTTCTGCGTTGGAGTGGGCGTTACACAGATAGCTGGGGTATTTTCTGGACATTATTTTCCGGCGCTGTAACTGGAACTTTAGCTGCCGTTTTTCTGGCTTTTTTGAGTGGAGGCTGGTTTATAGCAATGGTCGCTTTGTTTGCTTTTCTCGGGCTTTCCTTAGGACGATGGTTGATGGCTTCGGCGCGTCCCGCTAATTTAAAACCGCCGCTTGAAATCGAAAGCTATTTTCTGCAGGATTTAATTTCTCAAGCAGATTCTGAGAATTCAATTTATGGCGCGAGTATCAATACATTGATGCGTCGTCGAACTCAGAAAAAAGATGCCGCCGGTAATCCCGAAACAGATGCCAACGGTGATCCGGTTTGGATTGTTAACCGAAACGGCCCGGCTTATTTCTATACCATGGATAATAAAAATAGATTTGACTATAACCCGGTCGAACCTGAATACCCTGAAACAATTTCCCTGAACAGCTCAGTGCGTAAATCAGTTGAAATTGCAATCAGTCCGCACAACTCTTCCGGATCCATTGTTCCTGAAACCATTGTTGTGACCAATCGTGCGAAGCGCACCAAGTTCACGATGCAGAATGACTTTGCCGCCAGAATCGGATTCTTTTTTGCCAGTGCACTTAAATTCTTTTTTGCCGGTAATTTATCCGGAAAGGGTTTGCATCATTTAGATACTTATTACGGCTACGGGGATGCTAGAAATTTAGCACCGCGCCCGCATCTTGTTGTGATGGTGACATTGGGCTTTTTTGTTTTTGCCACAGTCGCATGGCTGTTCTTTTCCACGGTCGTTGCGCTTTTGCCGCTTTCAGCGCTTGCTGGCACTTTAGTGGCGCTCTTTTTCTCTGCCGGAACAGGCGCAAGCTTCAGTATGGTTTTCGTTAAGCGTAGCTTTAAAAATTTTAAAGGCAAAGAAGCGGAACGTCAGGCCGCCTTTGGAACCGTGCTTTCGAAATGGTTGAGTCACGATTATCGGGAAGGCGCAATGTTAGGCGCTAATTTTTCAATCAGTCCGGGCATTACTGAGCCGTCCACTCCTTCTTATTATGATATGTATCAGCGCGCGCTGGTGCGTTGGCATCAAGGTGACTTGTGGCGCTTGCTCGGAGATATTTTTGCGCCCGGCGTTCCTTTTTATGCACGCTGGATGTTTGCGATTGCTGTTTTAGGTTATGTTAATCCTTTCGTTTTTGCCTTTTGGCTGCTGAAACGCCTCATTATTGATCCCACTTTTTCGGGCATTTCAAACACATTCACTCTTACTGCGAAAGCCGGTTTGGGTTTGACCTTCGGTCAGCGTGTTTCGGAGTTTTTGATGACCCCGGCGCTTATACCCAGTTGGGCAGCTGGAGCTGTTGTGGGTGTTTTCTTAGTTTTGCTTATCATTGGGATGATGCGCCGTCCGATGCAGCAGTTGGCCCCTGCGGAAAAGGATTTAGTCTTACATTCTAAATCTGTGACACGTTTGCTCGTGCCGCTCGTCATCGGTGGAACGATGATCGGCTTGGCATTTTTGCCCGGATTGATTGGTGTTAAGGCGCTGTTTATTTCCATGGGCACATTGATTGTTGCCGCAAAAGCACTTGCGATTATTTTCGAGAAAACGGGGCTTAGTGGAAAATTGAATGGCAATACTTTTTTAATTGCGTTAAGTTTGGCAACGGGACTGGGTGCCTTCACACTTTATAAATTAAGCATCATGGGCTATGTCGCCTTGGCGTTTAACCTGACTTGGGTGATTTGGATTGGTGTTGTTTTCTCAGTTGTTATCTTCCCGATTTTCTTTGGCTCGCTGGAAGGTCATCAATACGGCAAATTTCTTTTATTCAAAGACTCAACGATCCGTGGTTTGGCGGATCTGGATAAGCATCAAACCAGCATGTTTAACAACATGATTCGAATTCTGATTGTGGGAACGCAAAATTTTGATCAACGTTGGCATTTATCCATGTCCGCGATTATTTTTCAAGGCTTGGCTTGGTTGACATTGCTGGCCGGAATTAGTTTTGTCGTCGCTGCGGCCATTCCTTCATTGGGTATTATTGCCGCAATTGCTGCCAAGATTGCTTTGCTTGCTCCGGTGACTTATGGTTTCGCCGCTACTTTGGCGGCATGGATTGCCGGAACGACGCTGGGCACCGTGCTGGTTTGGGCGGTAGCTTCCTTTCTAGTTTTACGTTACTCATGGAAATTCTTCCGGTTAGTTTCAATTGTTGTGCGCGAGCAGCAATTGCCATGGGGAACTTTTACGAATACATCGGGTAATTACTCAATTTTGAAGTCTTTCCTGTTTGACGGTCGGTTTGTTTTGTGGATTTTGATGGCGGTTGGCTTAGGTGTTTTGACCCATTCGACTGTGTTTGCGCTCGTCTTTGCTGTGACTTTTATGCTTGCGGCCGGATTTGTAATCCAAATGACTTGGTTTGGGCAGTTTCAATTGCCACCTGATTATCCGCCGCTTAAGGGCGGCTCTCAATATAAGAAGCGTTTACCGATGGCCGCGGCAGTCAAAACCAAAATGATTATTTTGGAAATTGGACAACTTTTGACTCCAGCTGAATTACGTCAAGCCGGTTTGAATGAAAGCTCGGTTATTTATTCAGTGGCTGGAGTTCGGTTTGATCTAACAAAAGATGCAGCAGACTCCAACTTTATGAATAGCCCTGATTTTGTCTACCTGGCAAATGATCCCGCAAAATTCACATGGAAGAATATTTTTAAAACTTATTCTGTTTTGGGTAAGCTCGTGCTTGCGATGGGCCTCGCTTGGGTCAAAGATCTTTTTAAGGGCGCGCTCGAAGCGCTGCTGGGGCATCTGAAAATATTCAGTTTCTTGTTTAAAATGGCCTTTTTCAAAAATCGTGCGGCGACGGCGGCTAAGGCTTACAAGGCTATGGCTGAATATGATCAGCGTTTTCAAACACGCACCAATAATGCGCTGCATTTTGGTTTTTACATGTCCTATGTTGTTATGGTGGTGGCAGTCGTTTGGTTGGCGGTCATATCCGCGAGTTTATCAGCGTTTTTTGTAGCATTACCGGTCATTTTTATTATCCCGCCGGTGGTTGCGTTTATCTTTGCCTTGCCGATGCTTATTTTTAACTTTGCTGCTTATAACCTCCGCATGTTGGTTTCCACTTACCTGGGGCAAGAGCAGAAAGTCATCGGAGAAGTGTTGGCAGAATCTTCATGGTTATTTAAAAAATTGCATAATATTTACTATCACAGTGCCGGTACAGATGGCGAATCGGGTCCCAGAGTGACTTGGAAAGAAAAACAAGAAGATGGCACAGACAAAACTTTGACGCTTGCTGATATTCCCGATTTAAAGCCCCTCTCATCAGATCCAATTACAGTTTTGCATGAAGGACAAGTTCTGAAACGCAAGCGCCAGAAAGTGGACATGGCTGATAAAACAAAAGCCGACGTGTCTCTAGAAGTTGCAATTGTCATTAGTGAAGAAGAACGTCGGATGTGGCAGGGGATGCAAAAAAATTATACAGATCTAGGCGACACTCCGATACCTTATGGAGAGTTGACTCTGGATCGCCGGAAAACCCGCGATTTGTTTAACAGCTTAGGGTTTGTCATGAGGGACGGATTGAAAGATATTTTGTTGGGTTTGACTGGTGCTCCGGGAACAGTATTCAAAATTACGGATAAATGGTTTGATTATGAATTTATCGCAACCGATGAAGCCGGAGTTTATCAACTCAACATATCCGCGAATCAAGTTAAGTGGGATGCGGGCGAAGCCAAAATAGCGGCTGCGCTTCAAAATCGCGTGGTTGTCGCCAGCGGTGAATTTCGCGTGACCCCGTCCGAACCCGCAGGGAATGCAAGCCAGCCAGCGGCTCCCGCCCCGGCTGTTCCATCGGCAGCAGCAGTACCGATGGTGGTTTCAGCGCCCGTGGCATCAATGCCGACGGCACCCGCAGAAATTGCATATGAATCGCTTTCAACATCGGAATCTGCCGCTTTAGATGTACAAATTTCGGATGACGCTGAATTAATGGCAAGGGTTGGGTCGCTGGCGTTGGATGAAACGTTAGATGTTGCAACACTTACTGGTGAAGTGGTGATTATTGGAAATGGTGACGGTACTTTTGTTGCGGCAAAAATTCGTAGTGAAGTTCGTAATCATAATGCGGCAGCAATAAGGGCTGCTGCTGCTCGTCTACCCTCGGAACCTGCGGTAGCACTTAAATCCGCGGTTGTTGTTCAGCCGTCACAGGCAGCAGCCGTGCCTGCGGCAGTTTCAAACCCTGCAGCCCCGGTGCCCGCTGAGTCTTCTCAGTCATCCCCAACAACAATTGCTGCTGTGCCGTCGGCTAAAAAACTTGTAGAACCAAAGATGGCTGTTCCTACGATCGCAATGGAAGCGCCTCAAGTTAAAACGGAAACTAACTGGCTTCGTTTCGCAAAAATATTAGGGGCAATTTCCGGAACCAGTATGTTTTCAATGATCGCGGCTATTATTTTTATAAGCCATCCTCCAGTTATGTTTTATATTATTGCGGTTATAGTGCTTATCGTTGTGGTCCCTATGTTTGTTGCCAGCGTGGTTATTTATTTGGCAAACCGGGGCGAAAAAGTCAAAGAAGCCGATGTTGCGGTAACTGAAATTCCAGCTGCGCCTGCGGCTAATGTTGAGGTTGAGCAAACTCCCTTAGATAGCAAAGGGACGATAGCTTTTGTCGTTGTGGTACTGCATCTTATAGCCTTCGCCGGAATTGCGGTTCGGAGATTTTTGGGAGAAAAAAGCGTAAGCATTCCTGCCGAAGCTGTGAAAGTCCCGGTTGAAACTATCGCACCCGTTGTTCATGAGCCCGGGTTTTGGTCGACGCATGGTTTATTGGCTGGCAGTATCGCACTTGGTTTGGCGCTCGTCGCCGCAAGCATTCGGTATTTCGGTTGGAAAAAGACAACGGTTAGAATTTTTGCGGTTGGAATCAATGCCGCCGCGGGGTATTTATCCGCTGCGTTGCTCGCTAGCCCGGCTGTTGCGGCATGGAGCGCAAATCTTCTTGCGTGGAGTCCTTATGCCGCCGGTGCTTTTCAATTTATTCTTTATTTACCGATCATCATCAGCGGACTTTTCACAGCACAGGATATTTCACAATTAAGCCCCATTAAGCGTGTGAGCTACGTTGCGTTACTCAGCGCTGCTTTGTATTACGGCTTAGGCTTAACCGCGGCCGTGACATTTTTCGGATTGACCATGCCGGTTGTAGCAATCTGGGGTGGCTTGGTGATTTTGTTTTCTTATCGCGAGAAAATTTCCGCCGCTGTGTTTAAATCAAAAATCAAAGTCAAGGATGAAAGCCTTACCGTTCTCGAGCCACAACAAGAAATTTCTGTTCAAGCTTTATTGAATTTGGGAGAAAAAAGCAACAAAACGCCAATTGATAATTCGATTGTTAAAATGGGTGACCAGCAGATGCTTCGTGCGGTTGCATTTCAGATTGTTGCTGGAATTCACGCTCAATTAAGCAAGGATCAATCCTCGGTTTCTTTTTCCGTACTTACTACTATTGATGGAGAAGAGGTCTTTTTTGAAGTTCACGCGCCTGCGGTGGGTGGTCCTTATGTTGTGTCTAAAGATGCATCGGAGCCCGCAACTATTTTAACGATTAATAATAGTGTTGCGGCGGTTGAAGTAGCACGAAACAGCACAGCGCCCGGAACGAGTTTGGTTCATGGAATCTACGCAGTTTTGGTCCCAGCGGATGTTGTTCTTGCCAAGGCAAAACCTATTGCAGGAGCGATTGCTAAGCTGCCTGTAGGATCGAAGGAATACAAACCGAATGGCACTTTATACACAATTCAGGCTCATGTTAGCGGTGCTATCGAAATATATAAAGATGATAAGCTGTTCGCAGCCATTGTTCCCAAAGGCGTTGTTTATGCGTTGCCGATTACGAATGATTCTGCTCTTTCTGCGCAGTCACTTGGGAATTTGCCTCCGCCACCACCTGCGAGTGCTGCTAGCGAAAAAGCAGCAATAGCGACGGGGCCGAGATATTTATTACCCGAGTCCAAATTACGGCCTAGTCGGAAGACTGCTGCGCCTGTCTTAGCACCCAAGACTGCTGCTGATAGTACGGAGTTAGCAATCTTGGACACACAATCAGCAAATCCTCTCAATAAAGGGGCTAGCTATAGTTTCCATTCGGCCACGGGGACAGTCGTTATTGATGTAAGAAAGATTCAAGTCAAGAAGGAAGGCGTTATTTCAGGGGTAGTTGTTTACAACATTCTTCACACGTTAAAGACTACTCCCATTGCTGATTTAAATAAATTAAACGCGTCTTTGCAGCGAAGTGTGCACTCGAAAGATGAAGGTAAGGTCATTCTGCTTAGTGGGGTAGGGCTAGGGGGCGCAGCTCGCGCCGATTACTTGGCGAAACTTTATCAGGAAAATGGCCAATACGTTATCTTTGTTGCTAAGTCAGATAAACCAAAGACTGTTTTATTTACCATCAAGCCTGCAACCTCCGCCAAACGTTCGGAATTGCGCGATGCAGCAATTGAAGCAAGTTTGGCGGCGTTTAAATCCACGAGTGATTTACGCTTGCGATCAGAGTTCAGATTAAATCCTCTGTCTGAAGCGATTGACGCAAAAATTCGCGGAATGAATTTTGTCGCGTCTGCGCCTGATACAAAAGGCTTAATTTGGTCATGGAACCAAAATGTTAGTGCTGAAATTCAAATGGCCAGAATTAAAGAATTAGCAGCCGGCAGAAAATATCTGGCAGTCATAGGCAAGCCTGAAGATGTTAAGCTGGGGGTTGTGGTTGTTAACTTTGCAACGATGGAAGCTGCGTTGAAAGATGCGACTGTTAAAGTGATGCTGCTTGATGCTGTCGGCGTGACGGGCTTCGCGCGAGCAATGAAAAATAAAGATCAGGTGCCCGCGGGTGCTCTTCTGGCGGGAATGAAGCGCGCGCCTGTTATCGCGGTAACCGATGATGCAAATATGCTTCAGCGCATTAGAGATAATGGCTCGAATAGAGTTGTTGCGTTGGATGAGATTGCAGCAGAAGTGATGACGGCGCAGGTCACCGGCCGATCCGCATAATTCAGTTTTTTTAAAAGCCCTCGGGAGAAATTCCGAGGGCTTTTTTATTTATTTCATTGGGGACAGAGCAAAGTTGCTCTGTCCCCAATGTTACGGAAGTATTCTTCCGCTTGGTTCTCTCCTTGAGATCAGTTAAAATCCTCGTCTTATGAAAAAGCTTAAAATCGCCATTGCTCAAATGAACCCGGTTGCGGGGGGTATCACGGGTAATTTGGCTAAAATTCTGGAATGGGCCCATCGCGCGGAATCGCAAAAAGCAGATTTGTTAGTTTTTCCGGAAATGGCGCTTTGCGGTTATCCAATTTGGGATTTAGTCGCTCATCCTGATTTTTATAAAGCCTGCGGCAATGCAGTCCAAAAGATTCTGACTGCTACAAAAGATTTGCAGGTCTCAATCGTTTTCGGAGGGATCCACGTCCCGGAAAATAAAAAGAATACAGTTCGGCCCAAAGTTTTTAACACCTTGTTTTGGATTGAAAAAGGCAAACTGCTTTTGACTTATCACAAACGCTTATTGCCCACGTATGATGTTTTTCTTGAAGACATTTTCTTTGAAGCCGGAGAGAAACCCGGTGTTGTGAAATCTCGTCTTGGAAAATTCGGTGTTTTGATTTGTGAAGATTTATGGGATGAATCTTATGACTTGAAGCCCCTCAAGGAACTCAAAAAAGCCAAAGTGGATTGCGTGCTCAGTATCAATGCGTCGCCTTTTTATTCCGGAATCAAAGAAAAACGCAGTGAGCTTTTAAAGACTCAGGCCAAGCGTTATAAGCTGCCGGTCGTGTATGTGAACCAAACCGGCGCACAGGATGATTTGATTTTTGACGGCGGCAGTTTAGCCGTGGATAAAGCCGGAAAGGTGGTTTTTCGGGCACCCGCCTTCGAAGAGGGTTTATTTTATTTTGACTTTGCTAAGCCGCCTCGGGCCTCGGGCCTCCGGTCTCCGGCCTTGAGTCAGACGCAAGACATGTATTCGGCGCTCGTATTGGGTGTGAGGGACTATTTCCGTAAAAATGGCTTTAAAAAGGCTGTTTTAGGCCTTTCCGGGGGCATAGATTCAGCCCTTGTGGCGGCAATTGCGGTTGATGCTTTAGGGGCAGGTGCCGTGAGGGGCATAACGATGCCTAGCCAATACTCCTCCGAGGGATCATGGAAAGATTCCATGGAGCTTGCCAAGAACTTGGGCATTCAATGCCGTGTTTATCCGATCCAGGAAAAGTTCGATTTTATGCTGAAGCAATATCATGAACAGAAACGCCGTTATGGTGATTCTGTGCCTGCGCCGGGAACCATTAATTTGGCGGTGGAAAATCTTCAGTCGCGTTTGCGGGGCTTGGAACTCATGTTTATTTCAAACGATGAAGGCAGTTTGGTTTTAACAACAGGAAATAAATCGGAATTGGCGATGGGATATTGCACGCTTTACGGCGATATGTGCGGCGGATTAGCCGTGCTGGGTGATGTTTATAAAACCGAAGTGTATAAACTTTCAGGTTACCGCAACAGTTTGACCTCAAAACCCTGCACACATCGGATGTGTACAGGGTTGGACACACCCGATGTGTACAGGGGCCCCATTGGGATAAAAGTTATTCCGGAGGCGATTTTGACCAAAGCGCCTTCCGCGGAATTACGTCCGAATCAAAAAGATCAGGACTCGTTACTGGAGTATGACATTCTGGATGAAATTCTCCGCGGTTATATTGAAAAAAATATGTCTGCCGACGAAATCACCAAACAGCTTTCAAAAAGTAAAGTCAGCTCCGTTTTAGTAAAAGAAACTTTGCGTAAAACGGATTTAGCGGAATACAAGCGCCGCCAAACACCGCCGATTTTGCGCGTAACCGAAAAGGCTTGGTTCGGGCGCCGTATGCCGATTACAAACCGTTTCGATTGGAACTCATAATGGCCATTTACCGTGAAAGCGTTGTAACAGAATTTGGGCGATTTGTGATTGAAGCCAATGAGATCGGTATTTCCCGGATTATTTTTCCACAGAACGCCGCGCGTTTGCATGATACACCTGACACCTCTGAAACGATTCAAAAGGCCGCAAAAGAATTGACTAATTATTTTTCCGGAAAATCTTATGATTTTTCTAAATTAACTTACGATTTTTCAGAGGTCAGCGAATTCCAGGAAAAAGTTTTACGGGCGCTGCTTAAGATTCCTCAAAAAACTTTTTCTTATTCTGAATTAGGCGAGATGGCGGGGAATCCGCAGGCGAGCCGCGCCGTGGGAACAGCGATGAATAAAAATCCTTTTCCGGTTCTCATCCCTTGTCACCGCATTATTCAAACCGGCGGTGCTTTGGGCAATTATGCTTACGGCATTGCCTGGAAAAAGCGCCTTTTGGAGCATGAGAAGATAGCGACTGCTACTGCATCGAGTTTTTGATATAATTCCCAATCTTTAAACCTGTCCCGAAGAGGAGCGTCCGTGATTCCCAAGAAAATTGCTACGAGTATCCGCGAATTCGCAGAAAATAAAAAAGCAGAAGATATCATCGTTCTGGATGTTAAAAAACAATCCAGCTTCGCCCAATACTTCATCATTACGCACGGCAATACCGAACGCCATGTGAACGCGATTGCCGACGAAGTCATGCTGGAAATGAAGAAAAAAGGCGAGCCTGTTTGGCAGGTTGAAGGCTTGCGTGAATCAAAATGGGTTTTGCTCGATTTTGGTTCCGTTGTCGTGCATGTTTTTCTGAAAGAGTTGCGTGGATTTTACGCCCTCGAAACTCTTTGGGGCGATGCTAAGCGAATCTGATGAAAAGATGTCATCTGCGGCGTTATGCGCGTCGCTCCTTCGTGCAACGTATTTTGAATACGTCTCCTCAGTCGCTAGCGCAAGCCTTGCATCCGAAACCTTTTGATCAGATTCGTTTGTTGAGAATTGAATGAAAGCCAAACTTAAAGAACTCATCCAAAAAGCTGCCCAAGATTTATGCGGCGGCAATTTGCCCGCAGGTTTTGATTTTGAATTGATGCCGCCCAAAGATATTGCGCATGGCGATCTTGCCTGTAATGTCGCGATGAAAATTTCAAAGATCGTCGGAAAGAACCCCCGCGAAACAGCACAGCTGATTCAAAAAAATCTGGAAGCGACCCGCTCTGAAATTCTTGAAAAAATTGAAATCGCAGGCCCCGGTTTCATTAATTTTTATTTGAAAAAATCTGCTTTAGGAACCATTGTTCTTGATATCCTTAGAAATCCCGACCGTTATGGGTTTTCTGATTTTGGCAAAGGCCTTAAAACCGTTGTTGAATTTGTCAGCGCTAATCCCACGGGACCTTTGACGATTGCGCATGGCCGTCAAGCCGCGATCGGGGATTGTTTAGTGCGGATTTTGCGTGCCGCGGGCTTTGATGTTAAAGCCGAATATTATTTGAATGATGCCGGACGCCAAATGCGGCTATTAGGCGGCAGTGTTTTTGCGCGTTATTCTGAAGAACTCGGAAAACCCAAGGAACTTCCCGAAGATGGTTATAAAGGCTCTTATATTTTTGATCTCGCGAAAGACCTCGTGAAATTAAAAAGTGACGCGCTTTTGAAATTGCCTGAAGAAGAGGCCGTGGCTCAATGTACTGATTACGCTAAAGATACAATTATGGGCTGGATTAAAAAAGATTTGGAAGCCACGCATTGCCATTTTGATAATTTTTATAGTGAACGTACGCTTTACACCGAAAACAAAGTTGAAGAAGCGCTTAATTTACTAAAAGACCGGGGCTATATTTTTGAAAGCGAAGGCGCAGTTTGGTTTCGCTCCACCGACTTGGGTGATGACAAAGACCGCGTCGTAAAAAAATCGACAGGTGAATACACCTATCTCGCGCCCGATATCGCTTATCACATGACCAAATACACGCGCGGCTTCAGAAAAATTGTGAATCTTTGGGGGCCTGACCATCACGGCTATATTCCGCGTCTTAAAGCTGCTTGTCAGGTTTTGGGTTATGACGCGGATAAAATTCACGTCGGCATTGTTCAACTCTCTACGCTATACAGAAAAGGCGAGCCGATGAAGATGTCCACGCGTGCCGGCGAGTTTATTACTTACAAAGAACTTTACGAAGAAGTCGGAATTGATGCGGCACGTTTATTTTTTGTGCTTCGCCGTCAGGAAAGCCATTTAGATTTTGATCTCGAAGTGGCGAAAGAAAAATCCCAGGAAAATCCCGTTTATTATCTTCAATACGCGCATGCCCGCATTTGCAGTTTGATTGAAAAAGCGGACCGTAAAATTTCGGCTCAGCCGGACGTGTCTTTATTGAAGACTCCCGAAGAGGGTGACTTAATCGGCACTTTATCTCAGTTTCCCGATTACATCAAACAAGCCGCTGAAACTTTAGAGCCCTATCGTCTAGTTGACTATTTGCGTCAGCTTTCCGCGAGCTTTCACAAATTCTACAGCCAATGTCGCGTTGTCACCGAAGATGCTCCTTTAACTGACGCTCGCCTTGCGCTTTGCCGTGCTTCTCAAATTGTATTACGCAATGGGTTGGAGCTTCTCGGTATTTCTCAACCCACCTCGATGTGACATGCTTGCATGTCATCCTCGCGAAGGCGGGGATCCAAAACCAATATGAAATCTGATATTCCCGAATTTTCTCCCGAACTCCTCAAGAAATCTGAAACCAAACCCAAAGTCATTTTTGTTGTCGGGCCGACAGCCTGCGGCAAATCCGCACTTGCGATTGAAATCGCAAAGAAAATGCGCGGCGAAATTATTTCTGCGGATTCCATGCAGGTTTATCAAGGAATGAATATCGGTACGGCCAAACTTTCCGAGAAAGAACAGCAGGGAATTGCTCACCACGGTTTGGATTTAGTTCCAGCATCACAGCTGTTTAATGCTTATGATTTCCGGAAATATGCTTTAGAGAAAATAAAAGAGATTCACGCCCGAGGAAACTTGCCCGTGATAACCGGCGGTTCAGGTTTGTATGTGCGCGGCCTTTTGGAAGGACTGCCGGAAGTGACCATGCAAAATGAAGCGGTGCGTGAACATTTCGACCATCGCTTGGAAAAGGAAGGCCTCGAAGCTTTGGCGCGCGAACTCAAACAAATTGACCCCGTATTTTTTGAAAAAGTGGATGCGCAAAATCCCATGCGTGTTATCCGTGCTCTGGAAATTCATTCGATTACTGGACAAAAGCCGTCGCAAGTGCGTGAGAAACGCGAAGGTTTGGAAGATTTAGGTTATTTTACGGTTGTGCTGGGAGTGGACCGCGACCGGGATTGGCTTTATGAACGTATCAATCAGCGAGTTGAAGCGATGTTTAAAGCGGGTCTCGTAATGGAAGTAGAGGTCCTGATGGCGGCCGGATTATCAAAGACTGCGGCGCAAGCGGTGGGATATAAAGAAATTATTGATTCGTTGAACTCTGAAGGTGAGATCACATTGGAAAACGCTAAAGAAAAAATCAAGCAGGCCTCTCGCAATCTGGCGAAGCGCCAATGGACTTGGTTTAAGCGCGAACGCGGCATTCATTGGGTCTATTGGCCGCAGGACGCGGAACCGGCGGTTTTTGCGCAGTACATTTCAAGCCACTTAAAATATGCCAATGAAATACTATAGACAACAGACTATAGACAATAGACTTATCAAGGAAAGCCCCTTGTCAGAGGGACAAGGGGCGTCTGTTGTCTTTGGTCTTCAGTCTTTGGTCTAATTATATGGAAAAAGTAGTATTAGTTATTATTGAACTGACAAGCGACAAAAAAAGATTCCACTACGATGAGGAGTGCGAGGAAATGGCGGAGCTTGTCCGTTCCGCGGACGGCGACACTGTTAGCATTGTGCACGCAAAATTATTCCGCCCCAACGCGACTTTCTTTATCGGTTCCGGAAAAGTTGAACAAATTGTTCAGCAAGTTGTCGAAACCAAAGCCACCAAAGTTGTTTTCAATCAAAACCTTTCTCCGGTTCAAACCCGCAACCTCGAAATGGAAATGAAAAAGAATAAAGCCAAAGTGATTGACCGAAATTGGCTGATCCTGGATATTTTTGCGCGCCGCGCAAAATCAAGCGATGGAAAATTACAGGTTGAGTTGGCACGTCTTCAATATCAGTTGCCGCGTGTGGATATGCAATGGGAAAAACTTTCGCGTGCAGCGGGTGGTGGAGCAGGCGCTAAAGGCGGCCAAGGTGAACAGCAGATTGAAATTGACCGTCGCCGTCTTCGTGAACGAATTTTGTTCGTTAAAAAAGAATTAGGTAAATTAAAGGAGCATCGCGCGCGATTGCGTGCCGGCCGCAAGCAGAAGAATTTTATCCAGGCTGTGCTTGTCGGGTATACCAATGCTGGTAAATCAACCTTGTTGAATGCTTTGACCGGTTCCGATGCGTATGCGATGGATCAGTTATTTGCGACTTTAGATCCCAAGACACGGCTTTTTCAAGACGGGCGATTGGGCAATATTCTAGTCACCGATACGGTTGGTTTTATCCGCGATTTGCCGCATCATCTTGTTGAGGCTTTCCACGCGACACTCGAAGAAGTTACGGAAGCTGATGCAATTATCCATGTCATGGATCCGGCGAACCCGAATGCGCTTGAACAAAAAAAAGTGGTGGATAAAGTTTTAGAATCGCTTGGTGCCGCAGCTAAACCCACTATTTATGCTCTGAACAAGTCAGACTTATTAACGGAAGAGCAAAAGCAGCAATGGGAGACGGACTTACCGAACTCCATCTGCATTTCCGCCAAAATGAAGCAGGGAATGATTGAGTTAATGCAAAAGGTGAAGACGCTTTTAGCCAACCCCCCGGTCAAAGATACACCTATCCCTGACGCCGTTCCTGATGATGACGCTTAGCCGTCTTTTTGATATACTTTGCGCTCCGAAACGCCCTTATTTTATAGCTCGTAGAGCGTGTCCCGATAGCAAGTTTTGAAGCGAAATTTTGAATTTCGAAGCCGAGCTGAAGTAATCCGAAGCGAGCATACTGAACTTACAGTCTGTAAGCTGAGGATTGCAAAAGCGCAGGCCGAAAGTCAAAATTGCAGCCAAAAGGTGATATCGGGAGATGCTCTTAATATGAGAGGATTTCATGTCAATGACGCAGTTAAAAAAGCTCCCTAGTTTTGACCTTCATGCCGCCGGCCAAAGTCCCTGGCTTGATTCGATCAGCCGCAATCTTTTGAATTCGGGTAAATTAAAAAAATACGTGCGCGAAAAAGGTTTGCTTGGAGTGACATCCAACCCCTCTATTTTTCAAAAAGCTATTTCCTCGGGTGAAGGTTATGAAAAAGACATTAAGAAAATGTTTAAAGCCGGGAAAAGTGTTTTGGATGTCTACGATGCTTTAACCATTTCCGACATTCAGCGCGCCTGCGATCTTTTTGCGCCTGTGTTTAAAAAATCAAATCGTGAACATGGTTATGTGAGCTTGGAAGTTTTGCCCGTGCTGGCTTATCGCCAGGAAGAAACTTTGGCCGAAGCCCGCCGCCTTTTCAAACTGGTGAAGCGCCCCAATTTGATGATCAAAGTTCCCGCAACCAAAGAAGGGATCCCCGTTGTTGAGCAGCTCATTGCAGATGGCATTAACGTCAATATTACGCTCATGTTTTCAATTCAAGATTACCGCAATGTCGCGGAAGCTTATTTGCGCGGGCTTGAAAAGCGTTTAAAGCAAAAGAAATCACTCAATACCGTGCATTCCGTTGCCAGCGTTTTTATTAGCCGTATTGATTCCGCGATTGACCAAAAATTAGATGGGCTGATTAAGGATAATGTTGATGCGGAGAAACTCGTGCTGCTTGAAAATCTCAAAGGCAAAGCCGCAGTTTCCAATTCCAAGCTGATCTATCAGGAATTTAAAACTATTCTTAATTCCAGCCGCTGGAAAAAGCTCGCGAATGCCGGTGCTTTTGCACAGAAAGTTTTATGGGCGAGTACCAGTTCCAAGAATCCTGCTTATCCGACTCTTTGCTATGTCGAGCCGCTCGTTGGCCGCGAAACCGTGAACACTTTACCTGAACCGACTTGGGAAGCTGTGTTGGATCAAGGCAAGATTCGCGCGAACGCGGTTGAAGAGGGTGTGACTGAAGCTCGCGCCGCGATTGACCGTCTGCGCTCATTTAGAATCGATATTGATGCTGTTTGTGTCGATTTACAAAAAGCAGGCGTGAAACTTTTTGAACAGGCCTTCGAAGATTTGATGCGTACGCTTGAACTTAAAAAGATTGAATTCTCTTCAAAAATTCGCAGTCCGAAAGTTTCTTATTCGTTATCTGAAGAAATTACTGAATCCGTAAAGTCGGCGATTGATTTATCGATTCAGGATAATTTGCACACGCGTTGGCTGAAAAAAGATACTTCGCTTTGGTCTACTGATCCTGCGCATATCAAAGTTATTAATAACCGCCTTGGTTGGGTCGAAAACTGCGAGAAAATTTTAAGCCGCGTTTATGAAATTGATTTATTGCGTGCCAAACTTCTAAACCGCGGAATCCGCGATGTGGTTTTGCTTGGAATGGGCGGATCCAGTTTAGCGGCGGAAGTCTTTTCGGTTGTTTTGCCGCAGGCGGTGAAACCGGCTTTGCGTTTCCATTTGCTCGACACGACTGATCCTCAGGCCATTGCGGCAGTCGAAGCCAAGATCAATCTCAAAAAATCTTTTTTTATTGTCGCGAGTAAGTCCGGCGGTACGATTGAAACAGTTTCTCAGTTCCAATATTTTTACGGACGTGTTTCAAAAGCTTACCGCGGTTCAAAGCAGGAAACCGGCAGTCATTTTATGGCGATTACGGATCCCGGATCCGGATTGCAGCAAATTGCCGCTGAAAATCAATTCGAAGCAACATTCCTGAATCCCGGCGGTATCGGCGGACGTTATTCCGCGCTTTCGTTTTTTGGCTTGATGGCTGCCGGCCTTTGTGGCTTGGATATTCGCTCCGCCCTTAGCGATGCTTGCGCGGCACTCAAAGAGATGCGTTCGCAGTCCAACCTTTCCAAAAACCCAGGTATGTATTTGGGTATTGTTTTGGGGCAGCTCGTGGAAGCGGATATCAACAAACTCACATTTTGGACCACCCCTAAACTGCGTATCGTAGGCGATTGGGCCGAACAGCTGATTGCTGAGAGCACCGGCAAACAGGGTAAAGGAATCGTTCCGATTGTCGGAGAAAATACTTTTGAACCCACGGCATACGGTAATGACCGCTATTTTGTGGTGTTAAAAGAGCCGGGGAAAAAAGCTCCCGCTCTTGATAAAGCTGTTAAAGCCGTGCGCAAAGCAGGTTTCCCTGTCATTGAAATTCAATGGTCTGAATGGAGCCAGGTTGGCGGAGAATTGCTCAAGTTTGAAATTGCGACGAGTATCGCGAGCAGCTTGATGGCGATTAATCCTTTTGATGAACCGAATGTCAAAGAAAGCAAAGACATGACCGGAGCCTTGCTTGCGGATTTGGCAGCAGGTAAAAAATGGCCGCAACCGGATCCCATTGTCCAAGTGGGTGCAAAAGTTTCAATATCAGATCAGAAGCTTTTGAAAGAATATGTTGCCGCATTGAAGCACGGAGATTATTTGGCAATTCTCGGTTATTTCGAGCGCAATCCTAAAACCATCGCGGCCATGGATAAATTGCAGTCTTACTTGGCGGAAACGCTGAAAGTTCCGGTGCTTTATGGATTTGGCCCGCGTTATTTGCATTCCATCGGCCAGCTTTATAAAGGCGGGCCGCGTACGGGACGATTTATTGAAATTTTTGTGAAAGATACGAAAAATCTGGAAGTTCCTGCAGCCGGTTATAATTTTAGCCAATTAAAGCAAGCGCAAGCTTTGGGCGATTATCAAGCGTTTGCTTCCAAAAATATTCCCGTGCTGGCGGTGCAGTTTGGCGCGAATCCAATTGCCGGTGTACAAAGTCTTTTGAAAGCGTTTCAATCTAAGTAGTTCCTTCTATTTAAGCCCTTAAAAGGGTTTAGATACAAGGCGCAAACGAGTGACTGCGGAGGCGTATAAATAATACGCCGCACAAAGGAACGAAGTTTGCAACGCAGTAGATGACCATTTTAAGGAGCTTAAAGTGTTAGTGCAGGTCAGAATCCAGAACTACGCGCTAATCGATGACATCCGGCTTGAATTTTCTCACGGGCTGAATGTCCTCACAGGTGAAACCGGAGCGGGAAAGTCGATTCTGGTTGATGCCCTGCGACTTTGTTTCGGCGACCGCGCTGATTCCATTCCATTTAAAAATCCCGCGCAAGCCTGTACGCTTGAAACCGTGATCGATTTTAACGCGGTATGTGAAAAGCTCGGCGACAAAAACGCCCGTGCAAAATTTGGCGAATTTTTGGGTGATGATGATGAATTACTTGTCTTTCGCAGGGAATTTTCAGCGCCCGGAAAAAGCCGCAACACGATCAACGGCCGCATGGTCAATCTTTCGCAAGTCCGCGCTTTAGCCTCAAGTTTGGTGGATTGGCACGGACAATATGACTTTCAAGCCATCTTTGAACCTTCCGCGCAACTGGAAATGCTGGACCGCTACGCGAAAACAGAAAATTTGCTGGAAGAGTATCGCGGCGTTTATACCGACTATGCCGTGCGGATTAAATCACAGCAGGAACTTCTAGATTCCATTCAAAACCGCGAAGCTCAAATTGATTTGCTTAAATTTCAAGTCCAGGAAATTGAGCGTGTTAAGCCCGAGGCGGGTGAAGATATTCAGCTGAAATCGGAATGGATTCGTTTTTCGCATGCCGAAAAACTGCACGAA
Organism: Candidatus Omnitrophota bacterium; assembly: GCA_043732705.1. Taxonomy (GTDB): domain Bacteria; phylum Omnitrophota; class Omnitrophia; order Omnitrophales; family Aquincolibacteriaceae; genus Multiplicimicrobium. Next base: position 33,960 of record JAYTHE010000035.1, read on the forward strand.
AAAACGAAAGACCTTTTAGAAAAGCTGGATGACGGTGATTCATCCGTATCCGATCAAATCAGCGCTGCGTTTAAGCCTTTGATTGATCTTGAAAAAATCGACCCCGAGTTTACGAAAAAAAGAGAAGAATTGGAATCCATCCAGCTTGAACTTGAAGAATGGATTCGTTCCGCACGCGAATATCAGGAAAGTCTTTCTTTTGATGAGAAAGCCGCCCGCGAAGCTGAAAGCCGTTTAAATAGTTTGGATATTCTAAAACGCAAATACGGCGGAAATTTGGAAGCGGTTTGCGCGTTTTTTGAAAACGCAAAACAGAAATTAGAACTGCTCGAAGATTCGGATCTCAGTTTAAAGGAGCTTGAAAAACACGTTCAGGCTGCTCTCAAAAAAGTAAAAGTTTCCGGACAAAAACTTTCGGAGCAAAGAGCTGCGGCGGCACAGAAATTTTCAAAAAAAATCTGTGCCGAGCTGGAAGAACTCGGAATGAAGCAGGCTAAATTTAATTGTCGTATAACTACCGCGGAGCCCGGTTTTTCGGGCATTGATCATCTTGAATTTGACCTTGCGCCCAATGCCGGATTATCGGCCCAGCCGCTTGCAAAAATCGCATCGGGAGGCGAGGCCTCGCGTGTCATGCTTGCGATCAAGAAAATTGCCGGGGATTCCGACCGTATTTCCACGCTTGTATTTGATGAAATTGACGCCAATATCGGCGGACGTTTAGGCAGTGTTGTCGGACAAAAGCTGCGTGAAATCGCGGCTAATCATCAAGTGCTTCTAATTACCCATTTGCCGCAAATCGCGGCCTATGGAGAACGCCACCTTAAAGTCGTCAAATTAACCGAAGGTGGGAAGACCAGGATTAGCTATGAAGTTCTGGATAAAGGCAGCCGCATTAAGGAGTTAGCTCAGATGATGAGCGGGCAGGAAGAGACGGCTATAGCTACGCGCCATGCCAAGGAGCTTTTGGAAAGTGCCGGCGTTTCTTAAATTATTTTTTTGGCCTCATTGACAAAAGTGAGGACTGTGATATTCTTCTTTTTGTAAAGGAAATTACGATGAATCAGAATCTTAAACACATTCAGCTTACGGCAAACACCGCGAAACGCTTCGCGGTGAAGGCTATTTGTCCATGTATGCGTCATCGCATGTGGGTAGTGGCGGGTTATCCCGTCGTGGGCGGAGGTGCCGTTTAAGGTTTTAGCTTAACGTAAAATCTGAAAACACCAAAGCCCGTGATGGGAAAACCATCACGGGCTTTCTTTTTTTGTATTGCGATTCTCGATAAAGCTCGAATCGCGGTCTAAAAAAAGCAAGGCTTTCGATTCTGTTTGGCTCCGAGCTCTGCCTTTCGGCAGACGCTCGACCGCCAGAATAAAAAAAGCCGAGGCTCAGGGTTGTTGGTCGGTCTCGACGAGACTCGACCGACGACTAAAACAGTAAGTAAAAGTAAGGTACGGCCGATAATTTCTATTGGCTGGCTAACATGAAATAAGGAGATTACTTATGAATACGGTTCAGTCGCCGCGGTCACGGATACTGCGGCTCAATGTTCTCAATCCGGTTGCTTTAACGGCGCTTTTGACCTTAAAAGAGGCGTTGGTAAAGGAAAATTACGAAATCTGCCAGGATGTCATCGATACCGCTTTGGAATTCGGTGCCACACAGGGACAGATTTTCGGTTTGCTTGAAGATGTACGTAGAAATCCTGTTAAATAAATCAGCAAGGAAACCATTAGAAGGAGTTGATTCTGTTTCAGGAATCAAAAAGGGTGAGTTATGTTTAGCGTAAGCCATAGTATTGGTAGGAAGAGCTCAAGTTTTGATAAAAATTTCCGTTATTCTCTTACGGCGATGCGAATGCCGCTAAAGGAGAAAAACATGGTTAATCATATGGTGATTTCAAGCGAAATTGAATGGATTGGATACGAACATAAAGACCGCATGCTTCAGGTCGAATTTATTGAGGGCCCTGTGTACCGCTACCAGGAAGTTCCGCATAATATTTTTGAAGAATTTTTACAGGCATCATCTCACGGGCGTTATTTTGAAACGAATGTGAAGGGTAAGTTCGAGCATCGGCGTATTCGCTAAGACCGATTAATTTAGTTTTTCTCCATTAAAAAAGCCGGGTTTTAAAACCCGGCTTTTTTCATTTCTGCTCTGGGCGCAACTCAATCGCGAAGTAATAGTAAGTGCGGTTGGGTGAAACCCAGAGCAAAATATAAAAAGCTATCCGCGCTGTTCTACCATGAGGTAGGTTTCCCACTTTTTATCCCAGTCTAAAACAACACGGATGTGCACTAGAGAATTCTGTTTAATTTCTAGATCGCTGGGAAAGCGATGTTTATGCCAGCGAAACAAAACATGGTTAGTTACCGGTTCAATATCCATATGCGGAGTCTTGATAATGGTTCCGTCTTCAAGTTCGTACTCCAAGACTTCCTTATGGAACTTTTGATCCTTTTTCCAGCAAGTCACAATGTAAAGATGATCGAGTTTGCAAGGAAAAGAGGGGACATAAAGATTGCTCCGAATTTTTTGAGATCGGTAGCCGTCATCGGCATCAAATTCAAACTCTTCGCAAATAAAAAACTGTAGTAATTGAATCGGCTCATTTTCCATGCCTGCATTATAAAAGATGACGCAACCCCCGACATCCTTATGTTAGGTGAGTTGCCATAA
>JAYTHE010000036.1:0-56775 GCA_043732705.1 Candidatus Omnitrophota bacterium
CGCGCAAACTTTTGGATGTATCCAAACAAAAAAAATTAGGTTGGAAGCCCCGCATGTCATTCCCAGAAGGCCTTCGTAAAACATACGAATGGTATGTGAGCGAAGAAAAGGTTTTACGAGCCGATAGAAAATAATCTGATTTATCGACGGATTTTTAAGGAAGCTTGTTTATGGCCGAAAATCTAAGAAAACCATTGGACTGCATTGTCTTACTGCTTTTCGCATTAATCTGTTTGTTTTTTCTTTACGGCGTCGCCACAGGACTGCCGATTTCAATCGGCGAGTGGACTTACCGCGCAAAAAACTTTAAGGGATTGGTTCTTATTGGCTTGGGGTTCTGGGCAGTGCATCTGGCTTTGCATCCGCAGGGACCCAAAGAAGGTATTCTTCAATTTAAACGTAGTGCCGAGCAAGCTCTTCGGCATAAAGCTTCAGTTTGGATTCTCTTTATTGTATTCGGTTTGCTTTTCACCTGGCAGCAAGTAGCCGAATATCTCGCGATTGAAATCAATTTTCTTCCGTTTAGTTTCTATGACTACATGCTGTATTATTTTTTTCATGGAAAAATTCATTTTACGGGGTGGCTGCACGGCTATTACCATCACAATATAATTATGTTTCTTTTGGCGCCGTTCTGGAAGTTATTCCAATCACCGTTGCTGCTTGTGCTGAGTTATGGTCTTATCGCGAGCGCCTGTATTTTTCCGCTTTACGCGATTGCAAAAGAGCGCTTTAAAGACGCTTTGGTTCCATTTGTTATCGCTTTGATATTTCTTAATTATCGCTATCTGCAAAATGTTTTACTGATGAATTTCAGCGTTGAAATATGCTACCCGCTGTTTATTTTTTCAGCTGTTTACTTTTCTATGAAACGCAAATGGGGACTTTATTACCTTTTTCTCGTTTTGGAGCTCTTTGTGAAGGAAGATTCATTTGTCTATGGCATGATAATCGGCCTTCTTACTTTTTTTTATAGGGACGAGCAAAATTCAAAAAGCGCGGCGCATCGCTGGCATGGAGTGATTTCGGTTTTATTGTCGATGGCTTATTATGTATTCCTTCGAACGGTTTATTCACCCTTAATCGGCAGCGATATTATGTTTGGTAATTCAGCAAATTACGCGGGGCATGGCGGATCTTTCTCGAAAATGGTGCTCATGTTCCTAGGCTCGCCCTGGCTTTTATTCGCGGCTTTTTTTGGAAGTAAATTGAAAGTCGGAGTTCTATCCAAGGTTCTGTCGCGAGTTGCGTTTTTACCGCTTTTTTCTCCGGCTTTGATTTTGATGCTGATTGCTTTGGCGCCGCTCTTTCTTCATAACACCGGCCGCGACAATGATTTTATCGAATTGCGCTTTCATTACGCGGCCGCGATTCTGCCGTTTATTTTTATCGGGACAGTATTCGGTTTCTCCAATTTGCTTCGAAAAATGCCGGCACGCTGGAATGATGCAGCACGTTGGGGTTTTTGCCTTTTGATGATTGTCTTAAATGTGGGAGCCTTTCATATCGAAAGGTTTACCGCGGAAGATTTGAAATCGATCGCCTGGGCCAAGGCTGTTCCGCCCGGCGTTCTTTTGACGCATGGTCATTTGCTGCCTTACGCGGGTTATCGCGAGCAAAACTTTTATTTCGCAGAACCTTTTATGGATCCCGGACATCCGGCGCATCAGGCTTATTCCGAACCCGACTTCGTTCTGATCGATATGAATGTAAACCTTTATCCGATGAACCGCGCTTTTTTTGAACGAGAGATTTCTAAATTAAAGCGGGACCAAACATTTGAGCTTGTGAAGCAGGATCGTGATATGCGGTATCTGTTTAAAAGAGTTGTTTCCCGTACAACGCCCCTGCCAGTTCCGGGGTATAAACCTCTCAATGAATTGGTTAAGCCATTAGGTTCTGAAAACGTCGCATAGCCAATCTGCCTGTCTTGCGCTCATTTTGAAAATATTGGCGCGCCCGAGATATCATGATAAACTTCTGGCCCTCGAGAAGGAATTTATGAAGATCTCAAAACTTTACCTTGCTGTGTTCGCTTTACTTATTGCGCTGGTAGGGCAGTGTATCTACTCCGCTTGGCAGACAGGGCAAACTACCGACGAAGCGTATTTTACGGCATCCGGTTATGCCATGGTGCGCTACAATAACTATGATTTTTTGGGTGAGCAGCCGCCTGTTGTGTCTCAAATTGCGGCTTTGCCTTTACTTGCACTTCAGCCGCATTATCCGATTAAAAACCCAGTTTTTCTTTCCGACGGTAAAACCCCGGATATTTCCCGTAGCGGGGCCAAGTTTCTTTATCAAATGAGGAATAATCCCAAAACCATTCTTTTTTTAGAGCGCCTGCCGGTTATCCTGCTCACTCTTTTTCTTGGGGCGGCTATTTTCTTTTTCGCCGCAGATATTTTTGGAAGAGCTGCCGGAGTTATTTCACTGTGTCTTTTTGTTTTTGATCCGAATATCCTGGCGCATGGCAGCCTGAATACTACCGATATGGGGCTTGCGGCATTTTACTTTTTTTCGATTTATGCTTTGAAGAATTTTTTTAAGGCGCCCGATCTCAAACAGGCGCTGATTGCGGGAGTTTTCTGTGGTTTAACTTTTTTATCAAAAATCAGCGGGTTGGTCCTTTTCCCGGCGGCCCTACTGTTATTTCTTTGTTTTTATTTCGCGGACCCCAAAGCAGGCCAATCCGGTGAAATTTCAGTAAAAAATAATCTAAAAGTCGGTTTTCTCGCACTGTTCTTATTGGCCAATTCATTGGGGCAAAAACAGCCCCTGGCTGCGTTGGGCTGCATGGCTTTGTTGACGGTTTTATTTTGTTTTGAAAATCAAGCGGTTTTGCTTCGGTCACGCTTGTTAAAAAGTGTTTTCCGCACCATGCTTGCCGCCGGCTTAGGTGTTTGCTTTCTTTTTTCTTATAAGTTGAATAAAAAATATGGAATTCGAGTTTCAGCTGTTTTTCTTTTATGGAATGCAGTGGCAGCCGGCTTTTCATTTTTCCTTTTAAAATTTTGGAGGAAAAATACTGCGTTAATTAATCTGGTACGGCTTTTTCTTGTGATTTGGCTTGTCGCGGGCTTCATGATTATTCTGGATTACACTGATTGGGTTTATAAAATTCACCGCTTCGTCGGTTTCGGACATTTTGCGCAGCCGCTGGGGATTGTCCTCGCGCATTCCGCTGGCGGGCATAAAATTTGCGTGGACGGTTCGTTTGTGACTTGTGATTGGCGGTATTTTTTCGGCGTTGGGGCGGTAAAAATCCCGCTTTTAACTTTATCGCTTGGCTTAATGGGGCTTGCAACGTTGCTTTTTTCAAAAAGACCGCTGCTTATCAAAAGTTTGATTCTGATTCCTTTCGGTTTATTTTTTTGCGCGGCAGCTTTTAACGGAATCAATATCGGGTTGCGGCATATTTTGCCGGTTTATCCTTTTTTTATGATTCTTGGCGGTTTTTTTGCAGCATGTCTGCTTGATATCACGGGAGGTTTTGCCAAAAAAGTAGCAGCAACCGCGCTTGTGGTTTTATTGTTATTTTCAGCAGGCCGGACACTCAAAGCGGCGCCGGATTACTTGGCTTATTTTAATGAATTCATCAGCGGGCCGGAGCAGGGAGCGGGGCTGGTGGCGGATTCTAATCTTAATTGGGGCCAAGATAACGCGCGTCTCGCGGAGTTTGTGCGTTATAAGCAGCTGCCTCATATTAAGATTCGAAGCGAGGCTCAAAATTCGGCAGTGTACGATTATTTTGGAATTAAATGGGCAGTAGCTACAGAATCTGATTTGCTCAATCCCTCGGCCGGCTTTTACGCAATTGGAATCGGTGTCTATGTCAGTTTGCAAAAAAATCCTTTGTCCTGGTTTAACAATAAAAAACCGCTTTATATAGTCGGGAAAACATTCTATATTTTTCAGGTTCCGGAGCATTAATACAAAAATAACCGTGCCAAAACAACAAGGCAATCTTATTCCATGACAAATTCACAATTAGCGAGCACAAAAAAAACAAGCCCGCACAGCCTCAAATCTCAGAAAGTGGTTGTTGTGATGCCCGCTTATAATGCCGAAAAAACCCTGCGGCAAACCTATGAGTCCATGCCGCATGACCTCATCCATAAAATTATTTTAGTCGATGACGCTTCGCGGGATGAAACGGCACGAGTGGGGCGGGAATTAGGACTGGAAACCATTGTCCACGATCAAAACAAGGGGTACGGCGGCAATCAGAAGACGTGTTATAAGGCTGCGTTGGCCGCGGGAGCGGATATTGTCGTGATGCTGCATCCTGATTATCAATATGAGCCGAGGTTGATCGAGGCAATGGCCGCCATGATAGCGTCGGGAGTTTACGATGTTGTTTTGGGATCGCGTATTTTGGCGCAGAGCTCCATTGCGGGAGGAATGCCGGTTTATAAATATATTTCCAACCGACTTTTGACCTTTGCGCAAAACGTGCTCATCGGCCAAAAACTTTCTGAATATCACACGGGTTACCGCGCTTTTAGCCGGCGCACCTTGGAAAACTTATTGCTTCACGAAAACAGTGACGACTTTATTTTTGACAATCAAATGCTTGTGCAAATTGTTTACGAGGGATTTAAGATCGGAGAAATTTCCTGCCCTACCAAATATTTTGATGAAGCCTCTTCGATTAATTTTAAGAGATCTGTCGAATACGGCTTGGGTGTTTTAAAATGCAGCTTCCAATTTTTGCTTCAGAAATGGGGATGGGCTCAGTTTTCAATTTTTAAGACTTCAGCAAAGAAATGATTCCTATTTTGAGAGAGCACCGGACGAAATGGTTAAATCAGGCGGCCCTCATATGTCTTTTGGCCGTTTGGCCCACAGTTACTTTTTCTTCGGCGCTGATGGATATTTTCTTATGGGCATCGTTCTTCCTTTGCGCCTTAAGCTTTCTTAATTCCCGGAGCAAGCCGGTTTTGCCCGACCGGACAAGTTTGATATTGATCGGACTTTTCTTTGTTGCTGTGCTTGTTTCCATGACGATCAGCGATTATCCTAAGCAAAGCTTCCGCGGGTTTTTAAAAATCCTGCGTCAAATAGTGATTTTTTTATTAGCTTTCCATTTATTCCAACCCGCGGTCAATCGAAATAAATTACGCATAGTGGCTTCATTTTCATTTTTATTGCTGGCAAGCGATGGTATTTTTCAGTACTTTTACGGCGTTGATTTTTTGCGCGGTTTTATTCCGCAAGAGGCCAACTCGGGACCCCGAATCAGTGCTAGTTTTGAGCATTACGGAAAGCTGGCGGCATATCTTTGTGCAATTCTTCCGGTAATTATAGGATGGACAATTTACTGTTACAAGCAAGCTGGGCTGCGCGTTCAATTTTGGCTTATGTCTGCATTATCGTTGGCAGGGGTTGTATTGTTGGTTTTAACGCGATCGCGCGGTGCCTTTTTGGCCCTTTCAATGGCTTTAATCGTGACGCTTATTTTGCGAAAATCATGGAAAATACTCGTGGTGTTTATCGCGGCGGGTGCTATTTTTATCGCCGTTCTTCCACGTTCGATGATTATCCACTTCAATAATGAAAATCAAGAGCAATCTCTCGTGGAAAGAGTTGAGTTGTGGCATCGCGCGTGGGATGTGATCGCGGCGCGTCCGCTAACTGGGACGGGAATTAATACCTATGCGGTTGCGCATCAGCAGTTTGATACCCGAAAAAGCTGGCGTGTTCAAAACTACTATGCCCATAACGGTTATTTACAAATTGGCGCCGAAATTGGATTACCCGGTCTTTTGTGTTTTATAATATTTTTGATCCATTGGGCGTGTATCCAGCGTCCACGGTCTTTTGAATTAAGCCCCGAGACCGAAGTGCGTTGGGGGCTTTTTGGCGGAATGATTGCGTTTATGATCATGTCATTGGCGGATACCTCCATGCAGAGTTTGCAGCCGGTTGTTGCTTTTTGGTTTGTCATCGGCTTATTAGGTGCTTTCAATTCAAAGCGGAATGTTGTCGCATAATCTATGCGAGCCTATGTTTTTAAAAAAAAATGGAAGCATTGGCTCGCGGGACTTTTCGATTTTTTTGGCTACGTCGTAACATTTTTTGTACCGCGTGATTTTTTATTCGATGCTAGTTCGGTTAAAAGAATTCTTTTGATCCGCATTGATCATTTGGGCGACTCCTTATTGCTGCGCCCCGCGATTCAAGCACTAAGAAAAGCTCGGCCCGGGCTTCAAATTCATTTATTAACCACGCCTGAAAATCAGCCTGTTTTTTTAGCGGACCCTTTCTTGGATAAGGTAATTCCTTTTCCGGGACATTGGTTTCAAAAGAAAATGTCTTTTTTAAAACAAATCAGCGCATTCTGGGCGATGGTGGGGAATATACGCCTCGAAAATTATGACGCCGCAATCGATTTTCGCGGAGACGTGCGTGGCAATGCTCTAATGTGGGCCGCGGGAATTCCCATTCGAATGGGGTATGGAATGACCGGCGGAGGATGGATGTTAACCCATGAAAAAAATCAGGCGAGCAATAAGCATCAAGCTGAACTCAATTGTGAAATGTTAAAAGAGTGGATTGGCACAGAACTTTCAGCAAAAAACCCGCCCGTTTCTTACCCCGCGAACACTTTTTCCAGGTTGCACGGGAAAATTTCAAATCTTCGCTGGCCCTATGCAGTTGTCCACATGGGGGCCGGAAATCCGGCGAAAGAATGGCCGTTTGAATGTTTCGCAGAATTAATGGAAAAATTAATTCAATCCGGAATGGTTAAAACAATTTTTTTAGCCGGAACCGCCGAAGAAAGAGAAAAAGCACCCGCTCCAAAACAGGACAGCATCATTGATTTGCGCGGACTAACCGATTTGCAGGAGTTGGCATGTCTCTTGGAAGGCGCGGCGTTTTTCATTGGCAATGATTCCGGCCCCGCGCATTTGGCTGCGGCTCAGGGGATTCCGGTGATTGTTTTAGCAAGCCGCACCAATGATATAAAAACATGGCACCCCTGGACAAAAAAGCTATGCATTCTTTCCGCAACATCCGGAGAAGTGATTTCAGTTGAAAAAGCAGAGTCTGGTGTGCTCTCGCTCATAAGTCAGGGGACTTAAGTGAAACAAACGTCAAAGTTTGAAATCGGGTTGGATTTTCGGATGGCGGCGCATACCGGCATCGGAACTTATTTGCGTGGTTTGGCCGGCGGATTCAAAAATAACCGCCAGCCCGAATTTTCACGTTTGGCGCTGTATCAACCGCGAACACCGGATACTGGCACCGGATTTTCACAAATTTTTTTTAACGCGCCCATTTATTCATGGCAAGAACAACTTGCTTATCCGCAGCTTTTAGCGACCTGCCGTTTATGGCATGCTCCACATTACAATATTCCTTATGCGAAAAGAAACACAAAATTGGTCACGACCATTCACGATATTATTCATTGGAAATATAGACATACGTTGAATGTTATCCAACGCGTGTACGCGGAAAGGATGCTGGCGCGTGCGGTTCAGATTTCCGATCATATTATTACGGTTTCCCAACATACGAAGAATGATTTGATAGAATTTTTTTCGGCGGATGCGGAAAAAGTGACTGTTATCTATAATGGGGTAAGCCCTGATTTTTACCCGATTCCAGCTGGGCCATTGGAAGCACCGGCCCGCGCTTTAACTGCCAAATATCGATTGCCGGAATCGTTTTTTCTTTATGTCGGGATGCTCAAACCGCATAAAAATGTTTTGCGCCTCCTTAAAAACTATCTGAAGCTCCGCGCTGAAAATAAAATCACAAGCGGAATGGTTGTTATCGGACAAGGTAAAAAAAACGCAGAGGAAATAAGACTGATGAATCAATCGGCCGGTAGTATTACTTACTTGACAAAAATTGAATATGGCGAATTGCCTGTTTTTTATAACCGGGCACGCGCATTGGTTCATCCGTCGCTCTATGAGGGCTTTGGGCTCACGGTTATCGAGTCTATGGCATGCGGTACACCGGTTATTACAACGCGATGTGCTTCTTTACCTGAGGTGGGCGGAAATGCCGCTTATTATGTCGGCGGTGAAGACGACAAAGAATGGGAAGCTGCGCTGATTCAGTTTGATCAGGATGAAACGATTAAAACCCGTATGTTTGATGCCGGTATGCGCCAGGCTTGCAAATTCTCTTGGGATAAAGCCGCGCGTGAAACCGCCCAAATTTATGATAAAGTCTTGCGCTTAAGCTAAATAAAAGAGGGCCAAGTGAGTCAAAACGATTTTTTTCAACCACCTGCAAAGGTTGCGTTAGTGCATGATTGGACCATCCATATGCGCGGCGGCGAAAAGGTGCTGGATGCCATCGCGGAAATTTTCCCCGATGCGACGCTTTATACGCTTTTTTATGATAAAGACAAACTTTCGCCGCGCTTACAAAAGCTCAAGATCAAAGCGTCTTTTTTACAATACCTACCGGGCATAAAAAAATATTACCGCTGGCTTCTGCCGGTTTTGCCGTTTGTAATTTCGACTCTTAAAATCGAAAAAGGGACGGAGCTGGTTATTTCCAGTTCTCATTGTGTGGCGAAAGGCATTCCCATACCCAAAGGGGCTTTGCATATTTGTTACTGTCACACACCGATGCGTTATGCTTGGGCGGCGGAAGATGTCTATTTCAATTCTTACCCGGCATTCATGCGTTGGATGATTCATCAAATATTAGAACGGATGAAGATTTGGGACAAGAAAGTGAATCGGTCAGTTGATTTATTCATCGCAAATTCAAATTACATCAAAGAGCGCATTCAACGAGTTTACGGACGCGAGTCCGAAGTTATTTATCCGCCTTATGAAGATCACTTTTTTAAACCGACCGTGCCAAAGTCAAATTACTATTTTGCCATTTCACACTTTGTGCCGTATAAAAAAATCGATATCTTAATTGAAGCATTTAATGATTTACCGCATGAGCTTCTTATCGCAGGAAGCGGGCCGTTGCAGAAAGTGTATAAGTTCTTAGTTTCTCAGCCTAAAATTCAATTCGTAGGCGCAGTCAGCAATGAAAAGCTGCGGGATCTTTACTCGGGCGCAAAAGCTGTTTTATTTCCTGCGGAAGAAGATTTTGGCATCGTCCCGCTTGAAGCGCAGGCCTGTGATACTCCCGTAATCGCTTATGGAAAGGGTGGGGCGCTTGAAAGCGTAAAGAGCGGATTGTTTTTTGAAAAACAAACGCCTGAAAGCGTTAAAAAAGCCATCGCTCAGTTTGAAAACGCCCCATACCAATTTTCCAACATTCATGGCAAAATATCCGGCTTTCAACGATCCGTATTTATCGCTAATATCAAGTCCGTAGTTAAGCTTGCGGCACAAAAGAAAAATGCCAAGTCATCCTCGTCATAAAATGGGTTTGCTCCTCGCGCTGTTATTTGACATCGGCGCGATAGCCTTCGCCGCGGTTGCCGCTTATGGATTTCGTTTTTATGTGTTGCCGGCACAACACGGCATACCCGAATTTCTCCTTTATCTAGAGTCACTGATTGTCGTGATTCCAGTTCAAATACTCTTGCTGCGATCTTACCGACTTTACGATATTCAGCGCCCACTCCGACGGGTTGAAACTATTTTCACTGTGATTAAAGCTGTTTCGGTTTCCATGCTGATTTTAATGGCGCTTACGTTTTTCTATCGCTCTGTAGATTACTCACGTTTTTTTCTGCCCATTTTATGGTTTTTTTGCTGCTTTTTTATCAGTCTCGGCCGGTATTTCGCGATTGAACTTGAATATCAGCGCAAGCGCAGCCGCAAGGAAATGACCAAAGTTCTGTTTATAGGATATAACCGCAATACGCGGCAGCTTGTTGAGTGGTTTGGACAGCATCCGCATTTTGGTTATGTCCCAACCGGTATTTTGAACCGCGAAACCGATCAAGTCGGAAAGCATCTCGAGCAAGTCGCAATTTTGGGGACCGTGCCGATGTGGCGAACTTTCGTCCAAGAATTAAAACCCGACATCGTTATTTTGCTGGACGGCGATTTGCCGCGCAAAGAAATTTCGGAAATGGTGCTTTTGTGCGAAGACTTGTTGATTGATTTTAAAATGGCAGCTGATTTTTTCGGTATTGTGACTCAGAATCTGGGCCTTGAATATTTGAGCGACGTCGGACTTTTAGGACTTAAGTCTCTGCCGCTTGATGATTGGATTAACCGAGCAATAAAAAGAACTTTTGACACGCTTGTCAGCCTTGTTCTGGTTGTTGTCAGTTTTCCAGTTTGGCTGATTATTATTCTCTCGATTAAGTTTGCAGGCGGGCAAGGCCCCATTTTTTTTAAACAAGAACGTATGGGCCGTGACGGCAGCACATTTAAAGTTTTGAAATTCAGAACAATGAAGCTTGATGCCGAAAAAGAAACGGGGCCGGTTTGGGCCAAAGAAAATGACAGCCGCCGTACCGCTGTCGGTGAATTTTTACGGCGCTGGAATCTGGATGAATTGCCGCAATTTTTAAATGTTTTGAAAGGTGAGATGAGCCTGGTTGGCCCGCGTCCGGAACGGCCTTTTTTTGTCGACCAATTCCGAGAAAATATTCCGCGGTATATGGCACGTCACCGTATAAAATGCGGAATTACGGGCTGGGCTCAAGTTCACGGCTTACGCGGTAACACCTCAATTGAAGAACGCATTAAGTATGACCTTTACTACATGGAGAATTGGTCGTTACTTCTTGATATTGAAATCATATTTATGACATTCTTTGCTTTCCGTAATGCCTACTAGCATAGAATTCAGTGCCGGTTGCGCGCAGCGCAGAGGCTTAAAAAAACAGACGACTTTCTTTGCATTTCGCAATGCTTATTAGCATAGAATTCATTGCCGGCTGTGCGTAAGCGCAGAGGCTTAAATAATAGATGACATTTTTTGCATTTCAAAACGCTTACTCGACTTCGTCATTGCGAACGAAGCACCTGCCTGACGGTAGGCAGGCAGCAATCTAAAAACAGATCGCCGCGCTTCCTTAGAAGCTCGCGATGACCAACTAATTAAAGGGACCGATGGAAAAATTACCGATAACAATTGTAGTGATTGCAAAGAATGAAGAAAAACGTTTACCCGCATGCCTTGACAGCGTGAAGTGGGCGGCTGAAATTGTTGTCGTTGATGATGACAGTACCGATCAAACCGTTAAAATTGCGGAGAGTTATGGCGCAAAAGTTTTTCGCCGAAAAATGGAGCGTGAAGGTCCACATCGCAATTTTGCAATCAGCCAGGGAACACAAGAGTGGATTTTAAGCCTCGATGCAGATGAGCGCGTTACTCCCGAACTTTACGAGTCGCTCAAATTAATGCTCGCAAAAAAGAATGATCCCCATGTTTGCTACAACCTTCCCGTACGTACTTTTATCGGTGACCTCTTTTTAGATGGGGCAGGCCATTATCCCGCCCCGAAAACCCGCGTTTATCGCAAAGGACGCTTTAAATATAAAGATGAAGCGGTTCATCCGCCCGTGAGCTATGAAGGTACATGCGGCAGATTAACCGGAGATATTCTGCATTTTACTGCGCCGAACTTTGAAGTTTGGTTCGCGAAGTTTAACCGTGAAACAACGCTTGAAGCTCAAAAGTGGATTTCTAAAAATCGACAAGTCAGTTCGCTTGGAGCAGTCCGCAAAGCCTGGAGCCGGTTTTTGAAAACTTACTTTCAGAAGGGCGGAATCTCAAAGGGATTTACTGGTTATCTGATGTGCTGTATCCATGCGCTTTATCAATTGCTGTCATACGCGAAGTATCGCGAATTGCTGAGAAATCCGAATATCTATGACAAAAAATAAAAACTTGTCCACGGATATTCCGCTTTTGGATATTAAGCTCCAAAACCAATCTTTAAAAAAAGAACTGCACCGAGCGGCAACGGAGATCATTGACAGCGGCGCTTATATTTTAGGGGCTGCGACCCAGAAATTTGAGCAAGAATTCGGCAACTTTGTGGGTTCAGCGCATACGATCGGTGTCGGTTCAGGAACGGATGCTTTAATTTTTGGATTATTGGCGGCCGGTGTCCGGCCCGGTGATGAGGTTGTGGTGCCTTCATTTACGTTCATGTCTTCAGCGCTCGCCATTATGCATATCGGTGCTGTGCCTGTTTTTTGCGATGTTGAATATCAATATTATACGATTGATCCCGAGTCGCTTAAAAAGGCAATCTCCCAAAAAACAAAAGCGGTGATGGTGGTGCATTTATTCGGACAAACCGCAAATATGGATGCCGTCTCCAAGATTTGCAAAAAATCAAAAATCAAAATAATCGAAGATGCTTGTCAGGCGCATGGCGCGGCATGGAAAAACAAAAAAGCGGGCATGCTCGGCGATTCGGCGGCCTTTAGTTTTTATCCCACTAAAAATTTAGGCGGACTGGGCGATGGCGGAATTCTTACGACGCCTTATCAATCAGTTTACAATCAGGTGCTGCAAATGCGCAATTTAGGACGCGCGACCATGGCGGTAACAACTTACGATGAATTAGGCTGGACAAGCAGGCTTGATTCCGTGCAAGCTGCCATGTTAAGCGTAAAACTTAAAAAATTAAACAGCTGGAATGACGCGCGCCGTAAAATCGCCGGGATTTATGATCGCGAATTGAAAGATTTAGGCCTCGGCCTGCCCGAAGAACGCACTCACGGGAAACATGTTTATCACCTTTATGTGATTCGTGTTTCAGGCGGCCGCCGCAATGCTTTAAAAAACTATTTGGCGGAAAACGGGATTCGTACCGGAATTTATTATGAAAAGGGAATTCATGAACAGCCTTTGCTCAAAAAATACCGCCACAGAAAGACCGCTTTGACGGTGACCGAAAAACTTTCATCTGAAGTCTTAGCTTTACCGATTTTTCCCGGCCTAAAGGTCGCGGAGCAAAAACATATTTGCCGCTCCATCCGTACTTTTTTGAGCATGCAATCGTGAATCCCGTTAGAATCTTAACCAACGCAGATAGAAGTATTTTCTGCTGGAGCTTTGAAATTTTCGCTATCACAATTGTCTGTTATATGAAGAGAGCCTAACGGGATGAAGGTCATGATTTTTCACGCATCGGCCGGCGAAGGTCATCGCCGGGCTGCGATTGCGATTGAAGCCGCGCTGATTCGCACGGGAGTATCCTCCTCAGATATTCTTACTGTCGATGCGCTGGATTATGGCGGTAGTTTTTTTAAAAATTCTTATACCGGATTTTATTTTTGGTGTGTTAAAAATATTCCCGCGATGTGGGGAGTTTTTTATAATTGGCTCGATAATCCTGCGATTTATAATTTCTTTTATCCTATTCGCAGAATTTATAACTGGAGCCATGCCGGAAAATTAGTCGCGGCCGTGCAATCAAATAAACCTGATCTGATTATTTGCACACATTTTTTCTCAGCCGAAGTTTTAGGGCATGAAAGAAAGCATCACAGAATTCAATCAAAACTTGTTGTTTTAGTGACGGATTTTCACCCTGTGCGCGTTTGGATGCATGATGGTATCGATGAATATTGGGTTTTAAGCGACGAAGCCAAGCAAACATTGATTGCACGGGGCGTTGCTCCAGAGAAAATTACCGCGGGTGGTTTTCCGATTACCTCTGAATTTCAGCGTACAGGCAATCAAGATGCTGTACTTAAAAAATATGAACTTGAGGCCGGCCGTTTAACACTTTTATTGACGACAGGCAGTTTTGGTTTGGGTGAGCAGGAACGGCTGCTTGAATTGTTAGCAGTTGAAAAAGACGTGATTCAGTGCCTTGTAGTCTGTGGCCGCAATCAAGCTTTGCAGACATTACTGCAGTCAAAAAAATACGCTTATCCTTGCAAGATATTCGGGTTTGTTAATTTTATGCCCGAATTAATGGATGCGGCCGATCTTATGGTCGCTAAGCCGGGCGGCGCGACAACCGCAGAAGCTATGGCGAAAGGCGTGCCGATGATCGCGACCGGCGCGATTCCGGGGCAAGAGACTGAGAATTTGAAATTTTTGTTGAAAGAAAACGCGGTTTTTTCCGCGGAAACACCGGAAGAAATTGTGGGCGTGGTTCAAACGGTTTTAAAGAACCGGCAGCTCTTGGATGAAAAACGACAGGCAGCCGACCGTATATCTAATCCGCGCGCGGCTGATGATGTCGCCCAAATGAGGTTGAAATGGACCCGGTAGTCAAAAAAATGCGCGCAAGCGACCGGCTCATTTATCTGAATGCTTTGCGTGAAGGCGGTATTGAATCTATTTTTCTGCCCTCAGAAGGATCTGCCAAGCGCGGCACGAGCATCGCACCTGATCTGGATTCAAAGCCGGTTAAAATGACGCAGACGGCCGTGAAAGACGGCGATTCCGCTACAACACGCGATGCGATGCTTGCTTTACGAGATAAAGCGAGTGTTTGCACGCTTTGCCCCGAGCTAGCGGCCACCCGCAATAAAGTTGTTTTTGGTTCCGGCAATATCCGCGCTCAGCTCGTTTTTGTGGGGGAAGCTCCGGGAGCGGATGAAGATCAGCAGGGTTTGCCGTTTGTCGGACGGGCCGGCCAGCTTTTGACTAAAATGATTGAGGCGATGGGATTGACGCGCAAAGATGTTTTTATATGCAATGCGCTCAAATGCCGGCCGCCGGAAAACCGTCCTCCCAAACCCGAGGAAAAGCATAATTGCAAACCGTTTTTATTAGGACAGCTTGAATTAATCAAACCAAAAGTTATTTGCGCATTGGGAACGCATGCCGCGCAAACTTTGCTGCAAACAGAAACACCGATTTCACAGCTGCGCGGAAAAACTCATAATTACGAGGGCATCAAAATGATTTGCACTTTTCATCCGGCATACCTGCTGCGCAATCCTTCCGCCAAAAAAGACGCCTGGGAAGACCTGAAGAAGGTCATGTCACTGCTTGATTCTAGCTCAGGCTCGCCCCTGCCTGCCGGCAGGCAGGCAACCGCGGATCCGCTTAATCCTGGCTCTGGGCTTCGCCCAACCGCGGATAATTAAACTCCGCAAAATGATCGCCGAAAATTCTACGCAATTTGCTGCGGTAGCTTTACCGCTGCCGCTTGAACATTTTTATACCTACGAAGTTCCCGCCAACTTAGTTTCCAGTATTCAGCCCGGCAAGCGAGTCCGCATTCCTTTTAAAAACCGCGAAGCGATCGGTTACGTAGTTGCAACGAATGTTGAAATCTCGGCTTATAAAACCAAAGCGATTCAAGAAGTGCTTGATGAAGAACCAGTGCTTGATTCCAATATGCTTTTACTCACGCGCTGGGTTGCGGATTTTTACGGTTCGAGCTGGGGAGAAGCGATTGAAAATGCTTTACCGCGTTGGGTGAAATTCGGGAAGCCGCCCAAAGAAAAAAAAGACGAGTCTGTATCCAATGAGACCGATGCGGTGGCATCCACCCGCAAGCTGACACCGGAACAGGAAAAGGCATTCCAACAAATTACGCATGCGTTGGATGAAAAAAATCCAAAGCCGGCTTTGCTTGTGGGTGTGACGGGCAGCGGAAAAAGCGAGCTTTACATCCGCGCGATTCGTGAAACCTTGGCACGCGATAAATCCGCCATTTGCCTTGTGCCTGAAATTGCGTTGACCGAGCAGTTAAAGTTTTTTTTCGCGAAGGAGTTTGGGCCATGGCTCGAAATGCTGCACAGCAAAATGACAGACCGCGAAAGATTTTTGGCCTGGAAACGAATCTGTGAAGGAAAGCGGCGTGTTATTTTGGGCCCGCGCTCTGCTGTCTTTGCTCCCGTGAAGCGGTTGGGGCTCATCGTGATCGATGAAGAACATGAAACCTCCTATAAACAGGAAACAACACCGCGTTATCATGCCCGCGAAACCGCGCGCGAGCGCTGCCGCATTGAAAGGGCAGTTTTGTTGATGGGTTCAGCAACACCCACACTCGAATCCATGGCTGCGGTCCAAGCAGGACGTTTTAGCGGAATTACGCTTACGCAGCGGGTGGACGGCAAAAAATTGCCCGATGTGCGGCTTGTTGATTTAAAGCAATACCCCAAAGATCCCCGGCAAGGGCTTATTTTTTCTCCGCCGCTTCGCACCGAAATTGAAAAAAATCTTAAAAACGGAGAGGGAACCATGCTGCTCCTTAATCGCCGCGGATTTTCAACCTTTATTCAATCATCGACGGGCGATCAGGAGATTTTAAAGTGTAAACGCTGCGATATTCCGATGACCTATCATCAGCAGGATGATTTACTGCTTTGTCATTATTGCAATGACCGCATTCCATTTTCAAAATTAGAAAAACAAATGCCGCAAAGTTTTTTCAAAATGAGCGGTTTCGGAACTGAGAAAGTCGAAAGTGAAACCGCGCGTTTGTTTCCCGGTGCGCGCATCGCCCGGCTTGATGCAGATACCATGCAAAAACGCGGGTCACATCAGGACATTCTTGATCAGTTTCGGAATAAAAAAATTGATATTCTGATCGGCACACAAATGATCGCAAAAGGTTTTGATTTTGCGCATGTGACTTTGGTGGGCGTTATTCTGGCGGATATCGGATTGAAATTGCCTGATTTCCGTTCGACGGAAAGAACTTTTCAACTCTTGACGCAGGTTGCGGGACGCGCGGGACGCGGCGATAAACCGGGCCGGGTTTATGTGCAAACCCTCAATCCAGATCATCCCGCAATTCAATTTGCGCAAAAACAGGATTTTCACGGATTTTATAAATACGCGCTCCCTTTGCGCCGGGAATTGGGATATCCTCCGTTTTCCCGTCTTCTGAACATTCTGGTTCGCTCGCCGGATGAAAATAAAGCCTATGCCCATGCACGTACGGTTCGGGATGAAATTCGTAAGATAGTTAAAATTGAGCCTGGTGATTTGATCGGCCCCGCACCGCTTCCTTTTTATAAGCTTCGCGGACATTTCCGCTGGCATGTAATGCTTAAAATCAAAGAAGGGGAAACACCTGCGCCTATTTTTGCAAATCTAGCAAAATTGAAAAAGCCCGCACACGTTCAGGTTGCCTGGGATATGGATCCTGTAAATATTCTTTAATTTCGAGTATTCTATACTTATGACAAAAAACTTTTTAATCGGCTTGGCACGCGGTGTGGCCATATTCGTCACCGTAGCCTTATTGCTATGCGCCGCATTATTTTTTATTTTTCCTCTTCCCGGACATATTCCTGTTCTTATGTACCATTTCATTGTTTCAAAAGAAGCCACCGAGACAAACGGAAATGTGATCAGTGCGGACACATTTAAAAAGCAAATGAACTATCTGAAACATTTTGGTTTTCACGTTATTACGCTGGAAGAATACGATGCGATTCGCAGCGGTTTGCGTCAACCTCAAGGAAAACAAGTCGTGCTGACCTTTGACGACGGCAGCGTAAGTGTCCCCGAAAAAGCGCTCCCGATTTTAAGCTCGATGAATTTTCCTGCAACATTGTTTTTAATCAGCGAAAATTTAAAATCAGGCGATTATGGAAGCATTAAAACTGATGCAGCGCGGCAGCTTGCAAAAAATAATCCATTGATCAGTTATGGAGCGCATTCACGAACTCATCCGTTTTTATCGCAGATTTCAGATGACGATGTCATCAAAGAGGTCGTTGATTCAAAAACTGAATTAGAATCCATGTTGGGTATGCCCATTCAATATTTTGCTTATCCTTACGGAGACTTTGATGAACGCTCTTTGAATGCCGCTAAAAAGGCCGGCTACCGGCTGGCGTTTACAACCTCGCCCAAAAAATTGAGAAATTTTAAATTGAGCGATTATTGTGTTCCGCGCGTTAAGATCACGGAAAGCGCTTCCGATCCTTTTGTTTTCTGGATCAAAGTTTCAGGAATCTATGAGTCTTATAAGTTATTGCGCCATCGCCGCTATCAGAAGAAGCTCTCACAGGAGACGACACTTTGATGTCTGTTTGATATAATCGACGCATGAGTATTCTGAAAATTCATACCTATCCGGACCTTGTTCTCACTCGCAAAACCAAAGTGATTGATCTTTTTGACAAGAAAGCGCAGCGCTTTTTTGATGATATGATCGACACTATGTATACCGATGACGGGGTCGGCCTTGCAGCTCCGCAAGTGGGGGTTTCCAAACAAATTTTAATTGCCTCACCTCAAAATGAACCCGGCACAGAAACAATCATTTGTAATCCCGTAATAGAAGACTCAAAAGGCTCACAAATCGGACCTGAGGGCTGTTTATCTTTCCCCGGAATTTTTGCGGATGTGCCGCGCGCGCAATGGATTCGTTTGCGCTATCAAGACCGCACCGGAAAAACCGTGATTCGGGAGTTGGAAGATTTTTTTGCGCGTATTGTGCAGCATGAAATGGATCACCTGAACGGAGTTCTTTTGATTGACCGCGTCAATCTTGTTGTGCGCGAAAAGCTGCTGGCTGAATATGCTGAAAAGGGCGGCCAGCGAAGCAAAAGTAAAAAGCGCTGACATGCTGCGTATCGTTTATTTCGGCTCTTCCGATTTTTCAATTCCTGGTTTACGCGCTTGTTTGGAAGTAACAGGGTATGAAGTTGCGGCTGTGATTACCACACCGCCGCAACGGCAAGGCCGCGGACTCACACTCACTTCCACAGTCGTGGCTCAATTCTGCGCGTATAAAGAAATTAAATATTTTGAATACGCCAAACTTGACGAAGATGCCCTCGCGCAAATAGCCGCGTTCAATCCAGAAGTATTTGTTGTCGCCTCGTACGGGAAAATAATTCCCGAATCGTTTTTAAAACTGGCTAAGATTCGATTGAATATTCACCCCTCGCTTCTGCCCAAATACAGAGGGGCCTCACCCTTGAACGGACCTATTTTAGCGGGCGATTTAACCACAGGGCTATCGATTGCGGATATCACTAAAAGTCTTGATGCCGGGGAAGTTTACTTTCAAGAAGAGGTTCCGCTTACGCCTTCAGCGGACTCCGAAAGCATGGGTACTATTTTGGCTGAAAAATCTTACTTAGCGTTGCAAGATTTGCTTGAACAGGCGAAAAACGGAAAAATTCGGGGCGTTCCTCAAAACCATTCAAATTCGAGTTATGCGCCGAAGCTTTCAAAAGAGGATGGCCGTCTTTTTTTCAATGTTGCTGCTGAAAAGTGGGACCGCGTTGTCCGCGGGCTTAAGCCCTGGCCGGGTGCATTCACTGAAATCCATGACGAACGTTTAGGGTTAATTTCCGTGCGTATTAAAAAAATCGAGCCTGCGCTGGCAACCGGAATAATTCATGAAATTACTGCCGAAGGCTTGGTTGTTCAAACTGCGCGCGACTGCATTGAATTATTGCAAGTGAAGCCGGCCGGAAAAAGCAATATGAGCGGGGCGGATTACGCGCGCGGGCGCCGTTGGAAGACGGGTATGTTGCTCCAATGAATCCCGTTTTAGAGCCTTAAACAAGCAATCTTTATGGTTAATTTTATGAGTATCCAGCGTAATGAAATAATTTCATCGCATATATTTTCTGAGGCTCTAACGGGATGAAAATAGCGCATCTCACAACTCATCTCAATATGGGCGGAATACCCGTTTATATCTACACTTTGGCGAAAGCGTTGCAAAATCAGGGCATTGAGCAAATCGTAATTTCATCGGGCGGCTCCATGGAACCAGATTTTATTAAAAGCAATCTGGCTTTTTTTTGTTTTAATCTCAAAACAAAGTTTGAATTTCATCCCAAGCTTTTTTTAGCATTATCGAAAATTATAAAACTGCTTAAAAGCGAGAAAGTGGATTTGATTCACGCGCATACTCGCGTGGGACAAGTCCTTGCGGCAATAATTCAAAAGCAAGCCGGCATTCCTTACGTGTCAACCTGTCATGGCATTTACCAACCGCGTTTAAGCAGAAAAATATTTCCAGCTTGGGGGCAAAAAGTGATCGCAATCAGCGAGCCTGTAAAACAAAACTTGATTCATATGCACGGCATTGATCAAAAAAGAGTCACGCGTATTCGCAATGGCATTGAAATAGAGAGATTTGTGTCGGCTGCGGATCAAATTTTTAAAGAAAATTCGCGCGCTCATTTTTTATTTAATACAACTGACTTTGTGCTTTGCATGGTGGCACGCCTGGTTTCTCCCAAAGGAGCAGAAGATTTTATTGATGCCATTCAGATTTTATCCAAACAACATGCAAATATTCGCGGGATAATCGTCGGAGACGGACCGGCTAAACCCAAGTTTGAAAAAAAAGTGGCAGACCTTGGATTCGCAGACAAAATTAAATTTACAGGTTCAATTTCTGATGTCACACCAGTTTTGGCGACGAGTGATGTCTTTATTCATCCGATTCGTGTTGTAGAAGGATTTGGTCTTAGCATCGCTGAAGCTATGGCTGCCGCTTTGCCTGTGATTGTAACCGATCAATGGGCGCTTATTCATTTGATGCAAAGCAGAGACATTGGCGAATTTGTTCCCGTTCAAAGCCCGCACAAAATCGCCGAAGTTGTTGAAAAGTGGCTGCAGACACCTGAAAAACTTAAAGAAATGGGCAAAAATGCGCAAGCCGCCGCAATTGAATTTTTTGACATCAAACGAATGGCACGAGAAGTTTCCGCAGTTTATGCGGAAGTTTTGAACTGTAACGCACACAGTTAGCAGGATCTTATTATCATCTTTTTACAGAGTCTTTTTAATGGCTTGACACTCGCAAGTCTCAGCTTATAATTTCAGCTTCGTTTCGGCTTTGTTATTTTGTGAACTCATATTTTTCAGACCAGTCCTGAGGAGGGTTTATGGCAATTCGCGTAGGCATTAACGGTTTCGGTCGTATCGGACGCATGGTTTTTCAAGCTATCTGCGATCAAGGACTTTTAGGCAAAGAAATCGATGTTGTTGCCGTGGTCGATATTTCCACCGATGCAGAGTATTTTGCTTATCAAATGAAATATGATTCCGTGCATGGCCATTTTAAACATACCGTTTCCACTGAAAAAAGCTCTCCTGCGTTTGAAGAGGCGGATATTCTTGTCGTGAACGGACATAAAATTAAATGTGTGATGGCAACCCGTACCCCTGACCAATTGCCCTGGAAAGCTTTAGGTGTCGACTATGTGATTGAATCCACCGGCCTTTTTACGGAGTCCGAAAAAGCACAGGGCCATATTACCGCAGGCGCCAAAAAAGTTATTATCAGCGCTCCCGCAAAAGGTGAAGTAAAGACGCTCGTAATCGGTGTCAATGAAGGCGAATACGAACCTTCCAAACACAATATTGTTTCGAATGCGTCTTGCACGACAAATTGTCTTGCGCCGCTTGTTCACGTTATTTTGAAAGAAGGCATTGGCTTAGAAAATGGCCTCATGACCACGATTCATGCTTATACCGCGACCCAAAAAACCGTAGATGGTCCTTCGAAGAAGGATTGGCGCGGCGGGCGAGCAGCAGCCATGAATATTATTCCTTCAACAACGGGTGCTGCAAAAGCCGTGGGTGAAGTATTACCCGCGGTAAAAGGCAAGCTCACCGGAATGGCATTCCGTGTTCCGACACCGGACGTTTCGGTTGTGGATTTAACTTTCCGCGCGACACGCGATACCTCGATTGAAGAAATTGACGCCTTGCTGAAGAAAGCTTCTCAAACTTATTTGAAGGGGATTCTCGGCGTAACGAACGAAGAGTTGGTTTCATCCGATTTTATTCATGATCAGCGCTCATCAATCTATGATTCGCTTGCGACGCTACAAAATAATTTGAAAGGCGAAAAGCGTTTCTTTAAATTAGTTTCCTGGTATGACAATGAATGGGGCTATTCCAACCGCGTAGTTGATTTGGTCCGTTCAATCGCCCGAAGTGATATCAAGGCCTCCGCGGCTTCGCCGCAACCGGCCTAAGACAAGACGGCTAACAGGCAAAAACAGCACGATGAATAAAAAGACAGTAAAAGATATTGAGCTTCAAGGTAAGCGCATTTTGATGCGTGTAGATTTCAATGTCCCCATGAAAGACGGTGTTATTCAAGATGATACTCGTATTCGTGCTGCCTTACCTACAATCGAATATGTTTTAGGACACGGTGCAAAGAACCTTGTCCTAATGTCGCATCTTGGAGACCCCAAAAAAGATTCCTTGAAAGCAAAAGAGAAAGCCGAGAAAGACGGTAAAGTCTTTGATGAGCAAAAATATCTTGATGGCAAACATCGTCTTGCGCCGGTAGCTGCATATTTAGCAAAGCTTTTGAACAAGAAAGTAGAGCTAGCGCCTTCCTGCATGGGGACTGAAACCGAAGCCATGGTTAAAGCCTTACCTGCCGGCGGAATTTTGATGCTTGAAAACACACGCTTCCACAAGGAAGAAACTTCGAAGGATTCTGCAGAACGCGAAAAAATGGGTAAATCTTTGGCTCAGTATGGTGACATCTTTGTTAATGATGCCTTCGGAACAGCGCATCGCGCGCACGCTTCGACCGAAGCTGTCGCCCATTTTTTACCCGCTGTTGCCGGTTTTTTAATGGAAAAAGAATTAAATTATCTTTTGGGCGGAATTGTCAATAATCCGGCGCATCCTTTTCTTGCGATTATCGGAGGAGCAAAAATCTCTTCGAAACTTGCGGTTCTTGAGAGTTTACTTAAAAAAGTAGACCGCTTGATTATCGGCGGCGGCATGGCCTATACCTTTTTAAAAGCAAAAGGACACGCAGTGGGCACATCCTTAATTGAAGAGGATATGATCCCCGTTGCGCGTGAAATCTTGAAGAAGGCCTACGAAACCCACGTTAATATTTATCTTCCGATTGACAATATAGTCACAACCGAATTCTCTCCGACGGCTTCATTTCGTGTGGCTGCTCGCGGCACCATGAAGCCGGATGAAATGGGGATGGATATCGGCCCGCAAACAATTGAAAAATTTAAAGCCACCATTGTCGGCTCGAAAACTATTTTTTGGAACGGCCCTTTAGGCGTGTTTGAATTTGAAAATTTTGCGAAAGGCACAATGGCTATTGCGCATTCACTTGCGGAAATTAAAGATTGCGTCACCATTATCGGCGGCGGAGATTCAGTTGCCGCGGTCAATAAAGCCGGCCTTGCTTCGAAAATGTCGCATATTTCAACAGGTGGTGGTGCTTCACTTGAGCTTGTGGAAGGCAAAGTTCTTCCCGGTGTAGCCGCGCTGCTAGATAAAGCCCCTGCGACTTCGTCGCAACCGGCAGGAGTCAGTAAATAAGTTATGAAGAAACCTTTGATCGCCGGAAATTGGAAAATGTATATGAATTGCGCCGAATCCGTTCAGCTTGTACGTACGATTAAAGCGGGCGTTTACAAGCTTCATGATGTCATAACGGTAATATGCCCGCCGTTTACTTCCTTATCAACCGTTGCCGATGAATTGAAAGATTCGGAAATCGGCTTAGGCGCGCAAAATATGCACTTTGAAACTGAAGGCGCGTATACCGGTGAAATCTCGCCACCGATGCTTAAAGAAATCGGTTGCCGTTATGTTATTTTGGGCCACTCCGAACGCCGCACACATTTCAAAGAAACGGATGCTTTTATTCAGAAAAAAGTAAAAACTGCCCTCAAATATAGTTTGCTCCCGATTGTTTGTGTTGGAGAAACTTTGCAGGAGCGTGAAGCGAGCAAGCATTGGGAAGTTGTAAACCGCCAGCTTGATCAATCCCTGGCTGATATTTCCGCCGAAGAAATTACAAAAGTAGTCATTGCCTATGAACCGGTTTGGGCAATCGGAACGGGCAAAACCGCTTCTCCCGAACAAGCGGAAGAAATGCATGCTTTTATCCGCGGAGTTTTAAGCGAAAAATTTGGCGAGGAAACCGCCGCAAAACTTTATATTCTTTACGGCGGCAGCGTGAAACCGGACAATATTGAATCATTAATTGAAAAACCAAATGTGGACGGCGCTCTTGTCGGCGGCGCTTCACTCAAAGCGGATTCGTTTGCGCAACTTGTTGCGGCAAGCGCCGCTTCGTCTAAAGTGGGGAGTGCTTCATGATTTTGTTTGTGAGTATCGTACATATTATTGTTTGTTTAATGCTGGTTGCGATTATTTTGCTTCAACCCGGCAAGGGAATGGGGCTTTCAAGTTCGGCTTTTTCCGATTCAGCAGCCCAATCTGTTTTTGGAACAAAGACAGCGGATGTATTGACCAAAGCAACCACGGTTGCCGCAATTTTATTTATGGTTACATGCATCAGTTTGAGCGCATTGACTGCGCGGAAAAGCCGCTCGCTTTATTCAAGCTTTAAAAATCAAGCTCCGATTACAATGGATCAAATTCAAAAAGCCGTCAAAGAAGCAGAAAAGAAAACGGCTTCTCCAAAAGCAGTTTCCACAACCGCGCCAACTATTCCGCCGGCACCAGCAGCGCACGCAGCGGCAGCAGTTCCAGCGGCTGCCGCACCCGCGACACCTGCAACGACGACATCCCAACCCAAAGCGGCTTAATGCGTATGCCTGCTCGATGCGGTGGGTTTCAAATCTGGTTTAAATAATGATTGGCTGGAATTCCAGCTCGAATTCAACGCAAGCTCAGCAGCTGTCTCAGCCTACAAATTCAGATCTGCGTTATTTACGCGGAATCGGCCCTAAAAGATCCTTAATTTTAGAAAAAATCGGCATTCGCAGTTTGCGCGATTTGCTTTTTTATTTTCCAGCCCGCTATGAAGACCGGTCGCAGTTTATGCAGGTTTCTCAACTTCAGCCGGGACAGGTCGCGACCCTCAAACTCGAAATTCTCTCGGTTAAGCTTAAGCCTATACCACGATTGCCCATGGTTGAAATGGTCGCTGGCGATGATACCGGCACGATTGTGGCTGTCTGGTTCCGCCAAGCCTATTTATTGAAACAATTCCAAGCGGGGGGAAAAATTTTGATTTATGGCCGTGCCGACTTTGACGGAAATAAAATCAAATTTTCAAATCCGGAATTTGAGCTGGTAGATGACGAAGAACTTTCGATTCATACCGGAAGAATCGTTCCGATTTACAGCCTGACCGAGGGGCTTTACCAAAAGACATTACGCGGCATATTGCATGGCTTGAGCCAATCGGAACCGGTTCAGAACTGGCCTGATTCTCTTCCGGAAAAAATCCGGCAAAAAGAAGGCTTGGTCGCGCAAGGACAGGCATTGCGGTGGATTCATTTTCCTGCGACGCCGGAAGAGCTTGAAACGGCCCGCAAACGCCTCATTTTTGACGAATTTTTTTCATTCCAGCTTTCACTTCAATCGGAAATGAAAACGAGCCGTCAGCGAACGGACGGAGTCCCGCTTGACTGCGCCGCAACCCTCTCTCAACAATTTACGGAATCGCTGCCTTTTGAACTGACTGCGGATCAGCAGAATTCAATTTCTGAAATACGCGCAGACTTAGCTGTTCAGCGCCCCATGAACCGGCTGCTTCAGGGTGATGTAGGCTCGGGCAAAACCGTCGTTGCGGCTTTTTCTTTTCTGACAGCACAAAACTGCGGCTGGCAAAGCGCGTTTTTGGTTCCGACTGAGATTTTGGCCGAGCAGCACTATAAAACATTGAAAAAGTTTTTAATGCCGTTTAAAACACGGATCGCGCTTTTGACAAAAAGCACCGAAAAAAAACGCCGCGAAAAAATGCTCGCGGAGCTGAAACAGGGGAAACTTGATTTAGTGATCGGAACACATTCCTTATTACAGGAAGAAGTCTTTTTTAAAAAACTAGGCCTTCTTGTCATTGATGAGCAGCACAAATTTGGCGTGACACAGCGTCATCAATTATTGGAACGAAAACCTCGGCCACATTTTTTGATTATGACCGCAACCCCCATTCCGAGATCTTTAGCTTTAGCGATTTATGCGAACGCGGATTTCAGCACGATTAAAGAATTGCCTAAGGGCCGTAAACCTATTCAAACCTACTGGATTAGCCGCACGAAACAACCTGAGCTCTGGGAACATATTCGCGCAAAGTTACGCGAAGGCAGGCAGGCCTATGTTGTTTTCCCGCTGATTGAGGAATCGGCCAAGGCCGAT
The DNA here is from genome assembly GCA_043732705.1 of Candidatus Omnitrophota bacterium. Taxonomy (GTDB): domain Bacteria; phylum Omnitrophota; class Omnitrophia; order Omnitrophales; family Aquincolibacteriaceae; genus Multiplicimicrobium. Next base: position 25,921 of record JAYTHE010000036.1, read on the forward strand.
TTAAAAGCCGCTGAGACTGAGTTTAAACGTTTGAAAGACGTAATCTTTAAAGATTTTCGAGTGGGACTTGTGCATGGCAAAATAAAAGCAGCGGAACGTGATCGAACTATGAAAGCCTTTGCTGAGCGGGAAATGGATTTGCTGGTATCAACAACCGTGATCGAAGTCGGTGTAGATCAGCCTAACGCAACCATCATGGTGATTGAAAATGCCGAACGTTTTGGCTTGGCGCAGTTGCATCAACTCCGCGGACGCATTGGACGCGGGGAACACGCATCCGAATGTTTTTTATTCGGTGAGCCGTTGACGGATGAAGGTAAAACACGTCTTCGCTTACTGACTAAAATTACAGACGGCTTTCAAATCGCGGAAGAAGATCTCAAACTTCGCGGCCCTGGTGATTTATGGGGCGACCGTCAATCCGGTATTCCTCATTTTAAGCTCGCGCATCCTGTTTGGAATATTGATATTCTTCAAAGAGCCAAACAGCTTGCCGAAGAAGCAGTTGCTGATTCCGCCAATGCAGTTTGGCTTAAAAAATACCTCGCAGAAAACCTGCGATCACTATGATTCTTTGCTCGGGGCTAAAGCCCAACCACACAACCCCTTGCAGTATTTTCTCGAAGGCTCTAGACTACTCCCGCCATGCGAATTATCAGCGGTAAATTTAAATCCCGGCTTATTGATTATCCGAAAAACAAGCTGACCCGTCCCATGACGGATCGGACTAAAGAAACCCTTTTCAATATGCTCGGAGGATTGATCTTCGAAAAAAACATCCTCGACCTTTTCAGTGGTTCCGGTTCAATCGGACTTGAAGCTTTGAGTCGCGGCGCCCGCAGCGTTACTTTTGTGGATCAGGCGGATTGGGCAGTGAAAGTCATTCAAAAGAATATTAATACTCTTGGTCTTCAAAGCCAGTCGCGGATTCTGCAAACCGATGTACTTAAGGCTATTGCTAAGCTCGAAAAAGAGAAGGAACGCTTCTCAATACTATTTGTTGATCCACCGTTCTTCTCTGGATGGGTCAAAAAAGCGTTGATGAAGCTAGACCGCTCTGATATAGTCTTGCCCTTCGCGCAGGTTATTGTGGGGCATCCTGCTAAAGAGCCTCTTCCCGACGATCTACAGGTTTTAAAATGTGTAAGAACAAAAAAAATCGGTCAAGCATGTCTGTCTTTCTTCTTCCGGTTGGATGCTTCGGATGAGCAAACGCAGAGCTATTTATCCGGGCAGCTTTGACCCCGTTACCAACGGGCATTTGGACCTGATCCAAAGAGCTCTCAAGCTTTTTGACGAGGTGATTGTCCTTGTTGCCGCAAACGCTGAAAAAAACTCCCTTTTTACGCCTGAAGAAAGGGTTTTGTACTTAAAGCGCGCATTGAAGGGCTTGAAAGGCATTCAGGTCGAAAGCCATGAAGGGCTAACTGTAAGATTTGCTGAAAAACGGGGTGTAAACGCGTTGATTCGCGGAATTCGCGCGACTTCAGATTTTGATTATGAGTTTGCGATGGCATTAACCAATCGCAGGTTGTCAAAAAAGGTCGACACGGTATTTTTGATGCCTTCAGAGTCACATTTTTATTTGTCCTCGCGGCTGATTAAAGAAATCGCGGCGCTGCATGGGGATGTGTCTGAATATGTACCGAAATTTCTTGTAAAAGAAATTCGTGACAGATTCGGTTCTTAAGAGTAGATAGGTAAGCTTTAGCATGAAGATTCGGGTATCAACGTATAAAGAAGGCGTTCCGGAAGAGCTTCATTATCAATGTGAAGCCAAAGAGTTGGACGTGTTATTCGATGACATGCGTTTTCTTACGCCAATCGATGTTCAGGGCACCGTTGAGCGCGAAGAAAAATCTTTAAATTTTTATGGACGCGTTTCCGCAAAAGTCGTGCGTGTTTGCGGCCGGACTCTCGTAGAAGTCCAGGAAGACTGGGCTGTGGATTTTAACTGGTTTTTTGAAACGGAAACCGTTGAGTTTGTTGAACCGGACGGGGAATTAAGAGAGCTGATTATTTTGGATCATCCCATGGTTTATCGCGCACCAACTGCAACAAAACCTGTAGAATATACGGATATAGAAAAGAAGAAGCCAAGCCCCTTCGAGCAACTAAAGAAAAAAGTTAAAGATTGATACGGTTGAGCGCAAGGCGCTCAAAGTAAAAATAAATAAGTAAAACAGGAGTAAATAAAAAATGGCAACCCCCAAAAGAAGATCGTCGAATCGGCGCTCAAACCTGCGCCGCTCTCACCATCATGTGGCTGTCCCGGCTTATACCCGCGACCCAAAAACAGGTGAAATTTCATTGCGTCACCGTGTTTCTCCGTCCGGCATATACCGCGGAAAACAAGTGGTCACAGTTGAAGTCAAATCTAAAGAAAAGTCTTCCGAGAAATAATCAATGATCCGTGTTGCAGTAGACGGCATGGGCGGGGATTATGCTCCGCAATTGATTGTTGAAGGGGCGGTTCGGGCAGCCAATGACTTTGACCACATTGAAGTTGTTTTGGTCGGACAAGAAGAGGCCCTTAAGCGTGAATTGAAGAAGCATAAATTGACCGGTGGCAAGCTGACCATTAAACATGCGTCAGAAATTGTCACGATGGAAGATACTCCCGTCGCTGCGATTAAAAAGAAAAAGGATTCTTCGATTGCCGTTTGCATTGACTTGCTGCAAAAGCGCGAAGTCGATGCCGTTGTTTCTGCTGGCAATACAGGTGCCGCTGTTGCCGCTGCCACATTGCGTCTCGGCATGCTAAAAGGTGTAAGACGTCCAGGCATCGCGATTAGCACGCCCTCTTTGCAGGGCATGAGCATAGTAATGGATGTCGGTGCCAACCTTAATCCTTCTCCGAATGAATTATTACATTACGCCATCATGGCCAGCGTTTGCGCTAAATCGATTCTCAAGAAGCGTAATCCTTCCGTGGGTTTGCTTAATATCGGTGAAGAAGAATGCAAAGGCACAGAAGTAATTCAGGAAGCGCATAAGCTGCTGCGCGATACGTCTTCGCTCAACTTTATCGGCAATATTGAAGGCCGCGACTTTTTTAATGGAAAAGCAGACTGTATCGTTTGTGATGGGTTTGTTGGCAACGTTGTTTTGAAACTGCTTGAAAGTGTACTTGAAACCAGCAAGATTTTAGTGAAACGCAATATGCAGAAGAATCCCTTGAGTTATGTTGGCGCTTATTTTATGAAGCCTGCCATTAAATCGGTTCTCGAAGATATTAATTACGAAGAAGCCGGCGGTGCGCCGCTTCTGGGTGTCGATGGCACGGTCATCATTGGCCATGGGATTTCATCAGCTAAAGCGATTCGTAATGCGATTCGCAAAGCAGGTGAATTTGTTTCCACGCAAGTGAATGACCAGATTGTGGATGTCATCGCGAATCTCAAAGCTCCGGTGCCTGCAAATGGCCAGGATGGAAAGAGCCATGCCGGCTCAGTATAGAGCTCATTTTCGCGGGCTCGGTGCTTACATACCGCCCAAAGTCCTCACTAACTTCGACCTTGAAAAAATGGTCGAAACCACGGATGAGTGGATTCAAACTCGTACGGGCATTCGGGAGCGTCATATCGCTGAAAAAGGGCAGTCTTCCAGCGACCTCGGAACGGAAGCGGCAAAAATTGCTCTAAAAAATGCCGGAATCACTGCCGCGGACCTGGATTTGATTATTGTCGCGACGATTACGCCGGATATGCTTTTTCCTTCCACGGCTTGTCACATTCAAAACAACTTAGGCGCTTCGTGCGGTGCTTTTGACATGGCCGCTGCCTGCTCAGGGTTTCCATACGCGGTCTCTGTCGCTGAGGCATATATTGTCGCCGGCATCCATAAAAATATTCTTGTCGTGGGCTCGGAAGTTCTTTCCGGATTTATTGACTGGAAAGACCGGTCAACCTGTGTTTTATTCGGAGACGGCGCGGGAGCCGCGGTGCTTTCACGTTCCGAAGATGCTCAAAGCGGCATTATTTGTTCTTATTTGGGCTCAGACGGATCTCAAAAAGATATTTTGAAAATTCCCGGCGGCGGGTCGACCCATCCGACAACCGAAGAAACGCTGAAACAGGGGCTCCACTTCGTAAAAATGCAGGGCGCTGATGTTTTTAAGGTTGCTGTACGGACCATGGAAGAAGCGGTTCGTGAAGTTGCACGCCGCGGCGGAATTACAGTTGATCAAATTAACTGCCTTATTCCGCATCAAGCCAACAGCCGGATTTTAAGCGCTGTCGGTGAACGGCTCGGAATGGGTGCTGACCGGGTTTATACCAATGTTGAAATTTATGGCAATATGTCAAGCGCCTCAACCGCAGTCGCGCTCTATGAAGCTGTTAAGAACGGCCGGATCAAAAAATGTGACTATGTTGTGCTTGTGGCTTTTGGCGGCGGATTAACTTGGGCCGCAACGCTGATACGTTGGTAATCGTTTATATTTTTGCTCTGAGCGAAGCTCAACCGCGCGGTGATATTTTAGCTTTGAGCAAAGCTCAAACGCAAAAAAATTTAAATTAAAGGTAAATAAGTGAAACAGAAAGTTGGATTTTTATTTCCGGGGCAGGGCTCGCAATTTGTTGGAATGGGTTCTTCGCTTTGCAGCCAATATGACTCGGCAAAAAAAGTTTTTCACGAAGCAGATGAAATTTTAGGGTATAGCCTTTCAAAAATTTGCTTTGAAGGTCCCGAGGATGTGCTCACGCGCACGCTCAATGCTCAGCCGGCAATTTACACGACAAGCTTTGCAGCATTAACAGTTTTTCGGGAAAAGTTTCCGCAGATTCAGCCTGCGATTGTCGCGGGGCACAGTCTCGGTGAATTTTCGGCTTTGGCCGCTGCAGGTTTCTTTTCTTTTGAGGATGGCTTGCGTTTGGTTCAGGTACGCGCACAGGCCATGGAAAAGGCAGCTGCCGCAAACCCGGGAACCATGGCCGCGATTTTGGGCCTTGAACAAAGCGGCTGCGCGGAAGTTGCCAAAGAGTCCGGCGCCGAAGTCGCTAATTTCAATGCGCCTTTGCAAACCGTTTTAACCGGCAAAGCTGAAGCTATTTCAAAGTCTTTATTGATCGCCGAGCAGAAGGGCGCAAAACGCGCGATGCAGCTAAAAGTGAGCGGCGCTTTTCATTCTTCGCTGATGGCATCGGCTCAAGCGGAATTGCTCGCCGCACTGGTGAAAATTCACACCCATAATCTCAACTGTCAGTTTATTCCCAATGTGACAGGCGCGCTTGATTCTGACATTGCTGAAATTCGCTTATTTCTCGGCCGTCAGCTGATCAGCTCAGTGCGCTGGACCGACACGATGAAACAATTTGCGCAGCAAAATTTGACTCATCTTTTTGAAATCGGCCCCGGAAAAGTCTTGAAGGGTCTGGCCAAAAGCTGCGAAGTTCCGGTTCAGGTACAAACATTCGGTGTTGCGGAAGACGTTGAAAGCACCACGACTGCATTTTCGAGCTCTGCGCCGGCGACACAACCGCATTAAATTTTAAGGAGTGCACCGCATGAATTTAAAAGATAAAGTTGCGATTGTAACAGGGGCCAGCCGCGGAATCGGCCAAGCGATTGCGCTTGAACTCGCGAAGCAAGGTGCGAAACTTGTTATCACCGCATCCTCCATTCAAAATTTAAAAGAGACGGAAGATAAATTACGCGAGCTGGGATGCGCGCATTTCATCGCAATTCCCGCAGACGTAAAAAATTCTGAGCAAGTCAATCTTGTGGTCAAAAATTGTATTGACACCTATAGTCGCGTAGATATACTTGCGAACAATGCAGGCATTACCCGCGACAATTTGCTCGCGCTGATGAGCGAATCAGAGTGGGATGATGTGCTGAATACGAATTTAAAAAGCGCTTTTTTGTTTACAAAAGCTTGTTCGCGCCCGATGATTCGGCAAAAGGGCGGATCGATTATCAATATTTCATCGGTAGTCGGTTTAACAGGGAATGCAGGGCAAGCTAACTACGCGGCTTCCAAGGCGGGGTTGATTGGGTTTACTAAATCAGTCGCCAAAGAACTTGCGAAAAAGAATGTGCGCGCAAATGTGATCGCACCGGGGTTTATCCGCACGAAAATGACGGAGATGCTTTCGGACGAGATTAAACAAAAAGTTGCGGCACAAATTGCTTTAGGCCGGCTGGGTGAGCCTGAAGAAATTGCCTCAGTAGTCAGTTTTCTGGCTTCCGATGCTTCTCGTTATATGACAGGGCAAGTCCTTGTTGTTGACGGCGGGCTGGTAATCTAGGCTCTGAGCCTTTGGCTCAACCGCGATCACAAAATGCATATATATTGACTTTTGGGTTAGGATTCGTTAAATACAAACAGAACTTATACAGTTTCATTAACAGGAGGATTACATGGCCGTTGAAGATAAAATTAAGGAAATCATCGTCGAACAATTAGGTGTGAAACCTGAAGAAGTGGTTGCAGAAGCATCCTTTGTGGATGATTTGGGCGCTGATTCTCTCGACACCGTGGAACTTGTTATGGCGTTTGAAGAAGAATTCGGAACTGAAATTCCGGATGAAGACGCTGAAAAGATTCAGTCTGTCGGCGATGCGGTAAAATATATTGAAGAAAAGCTGGGCTCGAAGTAATTCGACCCGGCTTTCTTCATTTTCTCTCTACTTAGTTAGCACTCTATGCGTCGCGTAGTCGTAACCGGTATTGGCATGATCACTCCTGTTGCCAATACCGCGGAAGAAACCTGGCAGGGATTTTTAAGCGGGAAAAGCGGCACGGGCCCTTTAACGCAGATTGATTCCACGCCATTTAATTCTAAAGTTGCCGCTGAGGTCAAAAATTTTGACCCAACCGCGTATCTTTCCCCAAAAGACGCGCGTAAAACCGACCGCTTTGTCCAATTCGCCATTGCATGTTCTAAAATGGCTTTGGACGATTCTAAAATTGATGTTTCAAAAGAAGATCCTTACCGTATCGGAACATTAATCGGCACGGGTATTGGCGGTTTGCATACGATTGAAGCTCAATATAAAATTCTGACTGAAAAAGGCGCTGACCGGCTTTCTCCTTTTACGATTCCCATGTTGATTGTCAATATGGCTCCCGGCCAAGTTTCTATTACGTTCGGATTTAAAGGCCCGAATACTTGCGTTGCTACCGCTTGCGCGACAGGCTCAAACGCTATCGGCGACGCAATGCGCCTCATCCAGCGCGGTGACGCTGATATGATGTTTAGCGGTGGAACCGAAGCTTGCATTACCAATCTTGGTTTTGGCGGATTTGACGCCATGAAAGCGCTTTCCACCCATAATGAAAAACCGGAAACTGCTTCCCGGCCTTTTGACAAAACCCGCAGCGGCTTTGTGATGGGCGAGGGCTGCGGAATCGTGGTGCTTGAAGAATTGCAGCATGCGCTTAAACGCAATGCAAAAATTTATGCGGAAATCGTCGGCTACGGCATGACGGCCGATGCTTATCACATTACAGGACAGGATCCAACCGGTGAAGGTGCCATGCGCTGCATGCAGCTCGCCATTAAAGACGGCGGCCTCAAGCCCGAAGATGTGGACTATGTAAATGCCCACGGAACATCGACTGATATTAATGACCGCTGCGAAACGCTTGCGATTAAGCGCGCGTTGGGCGAAGCGCATGCCAAAAAAATTAAAGTCAGTTCAACTAAATCGATGACCGGACATTTACTGGGTGCTGCAGGAGCCGTAGAAGCAATTGCGGCCGTGCTTGCTATTCGTGATCAAGTTGCTCCTCCGACTATCAATTACTCAACACCCGATCCAGATTGCGATTTAAATTATGTCCCCAATAAAGCGCAGCCTGGAAAAATTGACGTTGTGATTTCAAATTCGCTTGGGTTTGGCGGACATAATGCCTGCTTGGCTTTCAAGAAGTACAAATAATTTTCCCCGGTTGCGCGAAACGCAAAACGTGGTAATAAAAAATAGGCGCGGTTGGGCATAGCCAGAGCTTAAGAAAAATAGTCACGTACAACTTTGAATTTTTTTAGTAATATACCCGCATGAAACTTAAGCCGCATATTTTGGCTCTGGGCAGTTGCATTTGCCTCTGCGCAAACGCAACCGGCAATACAGCCCAACCTCAACGATAAGACCAAATGAAATTAAAAAAGTTAACATTATTTGGTTTCAAGTCCTTCGCCGACAAAACCGAAATTCTTTTTGATGAGGGCGTGACTTGCGTCGTCGGACCGAACGGCTGCGGCAAGAGCAATATTTCCGATTCCATTCGCTGGGTGCTCGGGGAACGCAGTGCCAAAATGCTGCGCGGTGCTTCCATGGAAGACGTCATTTTCAACGGAACTGAATACCGCAAACCGCTTAACTTTGCCGAAGTTTCCCTGACGATCGATAACACCGACAAAACTCTTCCGCTTGAATACGCCGAAGTCACCATTACGCGCCGGCTTTATCGCAGCGGTGAAAGTGAATATCTCATCAATAAAACGGCTTGCCGCCTGAAAGATATCCAAGATTTGATTCTCGATACCGGAATTGGTACCCGTCAATATTCTATGATCGAGCAGGGGAAAATTGACCACTTGCTGCGCGCTGAACCTGAAGAGCGCCGCACATTAATCGAAGAAGCCGCAGGAATCGCTAAGTTTAAAACAAAAAAAGATGAAGCGCTTCGCAAGCTGCAGCGCACGGAGGAAAACCTGCTGCGTCTCAATGACATCGTTCTTGAGGTTGAAAAGAATATTAAGTATTCCGAGCGCCAGGCCAAAAAAGCTGAAAAATACAAAGTTGAGTTCGATCATCTCAAAAGCCTGGAAATTGAGCGCGTTTTTCTAGCTCAAAAGAAAATTCATAATAAGAAAAACGAATTGCAGACAGAACAATCCAACTTCACAAATCAATTGGCGCATCTTGAAAGCGAGCATCATCGACTGAGAACGGCAATCGGCGGGCTTGAAACAACCGTCACTGAAATTCAGAATCGTTTTCAAATTAAAGAATTGGGCCGCTACCAGAAAGTCAGCCAGAACGAAAAGAATGAGCAGCAGCTGCAGTTTATTTCTGAAAAAAAAGTAGAGATGGCGCAGCAAAAAGGCGAATTGCTCCAGGAGCAGGATCAATTACAGGAAACCCTGAGAAACAGCGCCGAGAAAAAAGAAAAAATTAAGGCGGAGCAGCATGACGTAAATAATCATCTGCCAACTTTAAATGCGCAGATTACCGAAGCTGATGCAAAATTGAGCGGTATCGATATGCGTCTTCAATCTTTCCGCCAGGATTTAGACCGGGTTCGCGTCCAATTTTATGACCGTTCACGTGAAGGCGCGGCCACACGCAACCAAATCGAAAGAAACCGCGCTTTTTTTGAACATTTCGGCGAACAAAAGCAAAGATTTGAAAATGAACGTGCGCGGCTGGCACAATCCCTCCAAGAAAGTTTGAATTCGATTCAAGCCGGTACACAACAATCCGGCCTGGTTCGTACATCGTGCGAATCTTCTTCGATTCAATATTCACAAGCACATGCTGAAGAAACACGCATCGATCAAGAAATTCGTGAGCTGATGGCTGCGCTTGAAAAAAAGCGTATCGCTCTGGGTGAACTTGAAGCCAAGCTTCAGATCCTTCGAGGATTTCAAGTTGAAGCCGAACAGGAACTCGCACAATTTCAAAATGAAATTCATGGTTTTTCAGGGCTTTATCAAAAGCTAGCGGATTTTATTTCCATTGCTCCGGGTTATGAGCGGGTTTTAGACGCAGCGTTTCGCTCATACGCTCATCTGCTTTTGGTTTCCGGTGCTGATGCGCTTGGTAAAATTTTGCAAGACTTGCGCGCGCGCGGTAAATCGTCCGACTCAGTCGCTTTTGTACTTGGCAAAGAAAGCTCCGATTTCCGCGTAGTGCCGGAGATTCTCAGGCAAAATGGTTTTCGCCCGATTTTAGATTTAATGCAGGTTCAGGACGCGCAAGCACAGGCCGTTCGCGGTTTGCTAGCTTCCACTTTGGTTTGCGATCAATTTCCTTTGGAATCCGTGGTCAATTGGATGCCGGCTGCGGCCGGTTGGACATTAATTTCACGCGACGGCATGATTGTTGAACCTCAAGGGCTTGTGTATGTCTTTCAAACCGAGCGTAAGTCGCAGTTCGCCGCCAGCCGTAAACGTGAAATGGAAACGGTTCAGGAACAGTGGACAGTCCTAGAAAACCAAATTCGAAGTATGACGGAGAATCTTGGTGTTCTTGAATTCAAATATGAAGCCGCACAAACAGCCGTCAAAGAAACGCATACGCGTCAAACCAAATTTAATTATCAGGCAGAGGCATTAACCCGTGATTTAAGCAGGCTTGAGCAAACCCGCGAATCGCTGCTTGCTCAAGAAAAAGTGCTGCTGTCGGAATTTGATGATTGGAGCCGGCGCGCGGATGAAACCCAGGCTCTTCAGGTAACTCTCACGCATACGCTGACTCAGCTTGAAAACGAAGAACGCGAACTTCAAAATCAGCTGCGTCAAAAAGAGCTCGAACTCGAAGCTCTCCAAAAGGATAAAGAATTTTGCCTGGTCAGCCGCCGCGAAACGCTTTCACAGCACGAAAGCTGGAAACAAAAGGAAGTTCATTTACGCGAAGCGCTTGTTATGGTTGAAAGCCATGAAAGGCTGGATCAAGAACGTCTCCTCTTTTTAGAAGAAGGAAAACGCCGCCTCGTTGAGCGCGACGGGGAATTGCGGCAGGAAGAACAACAATGCATCCAGTTGCGCGGAATTTTAGAACGCGAACTTCAGGAAGTTAGCGTAGAAATTGAAATGATCCGCAAAGAAAAGACCGAGCAGGAAACCCGTCTTACGGCTTACCGCGGCGAAATTGAGCAGCGCAATACCGACATTAAGAGCATTCAGGAAGCGCAACATATTCTTGAAATGAAAATCAAAGATTTTGATTTTGAAGAAAAATCCGTAATTGAACGCGTTGAACAAAAATACCGCCTGGTTTTTGCCGAGGTAACCACGCCGGCTGAAATGCCTCACGATGATTTATTATTGCTTGATGAAAAAATTATCGATCTCCAAAAGCGCGTGGATCAGCTTGGTACGGTTAATTTGCTTGCGATTGAAGAATATGAAGAGCTCAAACAGCGCTTTGATTTCTTAAGCGCGCAAAAACTGGATCTTGAAAACGCGCGCGAGCAGCTGCTTGAAGCAATCCGTAAAATTAACCGCACGACGAAGCAGCTGTTTGAAGAAACTTTTCAAAATGTTCAAAAGCAATTCGGCGAATATTATAAAATTCTTTTCAACGGGGGCGAAGCGAAGCTTGTGCTGTTGGATGAACTCCATCCACTTGATTCAGGGGTTGATATTGTTGTTCGCCCTCCCGGCAAAAAGCTGCAGCATATTTCGCTTTTATCGGGCGGAGAAAAGGCTCTAACCGCAGTTGCGCTTATCTTTGCGTTATTCAGCATCAAACCTTCGCCGTTCTGCTTATTGGACGAAGTCGACGCGCCGCTTGACGAAGCCAACGTTGATCGCTTCTTAAAAGTCACCAAAACCTTTATCAAGCTTTCGCAATTCATCATCATTACTCATAACCGCAAAACAATTGGAATGGGGAACGCGCTTTACGGAGTGACCATGCAGGAAGCAGGCGTTTCAAAGATTGTTTCCGTGCGTGTTGCCAGTGACCTGCCGGATTTGACTCCGACAAGAAAAGCACCGTCCGCAGGTACCGTTCCGGTTTGAACCTTCCCAATCTCTTAACTCTTTCACGCATTGCTTTAACGCCGATCTTCTTATCGCTTTTACTTCACCCCTACAACGAACATTCCAAAATCCTGTCTTATGTTATTGTTATCTTCAGCATTGCAGCTCTCACGGACGCACTTGATGGTTTTTTAGCCCGGAAAATGAATCAACAAACAGAATTGGGGAAATTTTTGGATCCGGTTGCCGATAAGATTTTAATTCTCTCGGGATTTGTCGGAATTCTGCTTACTGCCCAGCCGGTTTATAAATTACCGGTCTGGATGCAAATTTTAATTTTGTTTCGAGAGCTAGTTATTGTCATCGGCGTCATGACGCTGTTTTTCTTTACGGGTAAAGTCCACTCGATTCCCAATAAACTCGGAAAATTAACAACGGTTATGCAAATGCTTTTAATCGGGAGCTGCCTTTTAAACTGGTCTGGAACCTTGTGGCTTGCTTACGCTGTTGCATTTTTGACTGCAACATCATGTCTTGTTTATACTTTACAGGGAATGGCTAAATTTTGACGGAGGCTTTGTGCAAATAACGGGTTGGTGTTTGGCTGCCTACTTGCTTGGCTCGATCCCTTTCGGCTTATGGGCGGGGTTTTTGGCAAAGAAAATTGATATACGTGACTATGGCAGTAAAAATATTGGCGCTACGAATGTGTTTCGAGTGGTCGGAAAAAAATGGGGAATTATAGTTCTCCTTTTAGACGCTTTGAAAGGCTGGCTGGCCTGCCGATTGCCGGCGTTTATCACAGGACAATCATTTTCTTTGGAACAGGAATTAATATTCGCTGTATCAGCCATTGTCGGACACACTTTTCCCGTCTGGCTAAAATTTAGAGGCGGCAAAGGCGTGGCAACTTCGTTGGGAGTTTTTATGGCAGTGGCCTGGCAGCCTACCCTCACGGCCTTCATTTTTTGGATATTCATATTCTCTATTTTCCGCATTATTTCAGTGGCTTCTTTAGCCGCGGCGCTGATCTACCCGTTTGTTGTATACGCTTTTGAGCGCCAGGAACCCGGATTTGCCTGGCTTTTAGGGCTCAGCTTGGCCTTAACGGCTTTTATGTTCTATACACATCGCGCCAATGTTGGGCGCATACTCAAAGGTGAAGAGAAAAAACTAATTTAATATATTGCAATATTTATATGATTTATAGTAAACTTTTTTCAGATGAGAAAATTACATTTTTAAGCTATAATGCGCCAACGCAATCATAAGGAGATTTACAAATGAGTGAGAAAAAAAAAGTTACAAAAGCAGCAACGGAAACCGCAGTCAAAGCTTTGAAAGCTGCCACTGAAAAAACGAAGAATCTCGATCTTGCTTTGCTGCAAATTGAAAAACAATTTGGTAAAGGCTCGATCATGAAATTCGGCGCAGGCTATCGCGAAAAGGTTGATCCGATTTCAACGGGTGCCTTGGCGCTCGATGTTGCTACGGGCATTGGCGGCGTTCCACGCGGCCGTGTGATTGAAATTTTTGGCCCTGAATCAAGCGGCAAAACAACACTCACGCTTTCCGTTGTGGCAAATTTACAAAAGACCGGCGGAGTTGCGGCATTCATCGACGCAGAACACGCATTTGACCCGAGCTACGCAGAAAAAATCGGCGTTAAGCTCGATGACCTTTTAATTTCCCAGCCTGATTGCGGCGAGCAGGCTTTGCAGATTTGCGAAATGCTTGTGAAATCCAATGCGGTTGACTTGGTCGTTATTGACTCAGTTGCCGCGCTTGTTCCGAAAGCGGAAATTGACGGTGAAATGGGCGAGTCCAAAATGGGTTTGCACGCACGCCTCATGTCCCAAGCGATGCGCAAGTTGACCGGCATCATGAGTAAGTCAAAAACATGCGTCATCTTTATCAATCAGCTCCGCGAAAAAATTGGCGTGATGTTTGGAAACCCTGAAACAACCACCGGCGGAAAAGCATTGAAATTTTATTCTTCGATGCGACTCGATATTCGCCGTATCGCCAGCCTCAAAAAAGGCGAAAACGTGGTCGGAAACCGTGTGCGCGTTAAAGTTGTTAAAAATAAACTTGCCGCACCTTTCAAGCAGGCAGAATTTGATTTGATGTTTGACGAAGGGATTTCCCGTTCGGCAAGCGTCATCGACATGGGCATTGACCATCAAATTTTAGATAAATCCGGTTCTTGGATTCTCTATAAAGAAGAAAAGGTCGGACAAGGCCGTGATAACGCGCGCCAATATCTCAAAGAAAATCCGCAGCTGCTTGATGAAATTGAAAACTTAATCCGTGAAAAGCTTATGGCAAATCCGGATGCTGTTCCCGTCGTTGCCGCGGATTCCGGTTCAGACGAATAAGTCCGCCTTCATTAATCATGGAGGAGGAGCAAAAGAAGCAGGCCATGATCACGGCTTTGCGCTCACTCACGGTCGGCGATAAAAGCGAGCACGATCTGTCTGAAAAGTTGCGCCAAAAGGGTTATCCCAAGATCGTTATTGATGCAACTTTGACCCAACTCCGGGCGGAAGGCCTCTTAAGTGATGAGCTTTTTGCCCAAAAACTTTCCGACTACGTCCTGCACAGTAAGCGCGCCGGCACACACAAGCTCGCATTTGAACTCAAAAAGCGCCGCGTACCTGAAGCTATTCGCAAACAAGTTTTGGATGCCGTTGACCCCGCTGAGCAGAAACTCCAAGCACATGAACTAGCTTCCGCCAAAATACTGAGTTTCAAGGATACAGACCCCCGGGTTTTACGTAAAAAACTGTATGACTTTTTAATTAGAAAAGGCTATGATTTCCAGCTCGCTCAAGAGACAGCACAGACTGTAGTTACGAAATTAAAACAAAGCCAAAAAGATAATGAAAACGACTGAGATCCGCAAAACTTATCTCGATTTCTTTGCAAGCAAAGGCCATAAAGCCGCTGCCAGCGATTCGCTTGTGCCGCAAAACGACCCGACTTTGCTTTTTACCGGGGCCGGCATGAATCAATTCAAAGATTATTTCCTGGGGGTCAAACGCGATATCACCCGCGCAACAAGCTCTCAGAAATGCTTGCGCACAGGGGATTTAGATGAAGTCGGAAGAACCGCCTATCACCACTCCTTTTTTGAAATGCTCGGGAACTTTTCATTTGGCGATTATTTTAAGAAAGAAGCCATTTCCTGGGCCTGGGAGTTCTTGACGGAAGTCGTCAAACTTTCGAAAGAACGGCTGCGCGTGACTGTGCATGAAACCGATAAAGAAGCTTACGAAATCTGGGAAAAGCACATTGGAATCCGTAAAGACTGGATTTACCGCTGCGGTGATAAATCCAATTTTTGGCCGGCAAATGCACCTGAAGACGGTCCAAATGGACCATCCGGACCCTGTTCGGAAATTTATTATGACCAAAAGCCGGAACTCGGCGCGGGCGGACACATTGAAGACCGGCGCTTTGCTGAAATTTGGAACTTGGTTTTCACACAATTTGACCGAACCGGAAAAAATCAACTTGTTCCGCTTAAAAATAAAAATATTGATACCGGAATGGGACTTGAACGGCTTTCATGTATGCTGCAAGGCAAAGCCAGCAATTTTGAAATTGATCTTTTTCAGCCGATTCACGCGCAAATTCATAAAAGTTTAGGTGTTTTAGAATCACACATTCATCTGCGCAATAATCTGCACGCAATTGCGGACCATACCCGCGCTTTGACATTTACAATTTCAGACGGAGTGATTCCTTCAAATGAAGGCCGAGGTTATGTTGTGCGTAAAATTCTGCGGCGCGCGCTGTGGCATGGTTATCAAATGCGCGGCAGCGAAAAACTAAAAAAACCATTTTTGTATGAAGTTATTCCTACAGTGGTGAACGCTATGGGTGATGCTTATCCTGAATTAAAAGCGGCGCAAGCAAGCATTCAAGCCACGGTACAAAGCGAAGAAAAGCGTTTTCTTGAAACACTTGAGACAGGCATGTTGATTTTAAACCGGCATATTGAAAAACTAAAACACAGCGACCGCCACATGCTTGACGCGGCTTCTTCATTTGAACTTTACGATACTTACGGTTTTCCCGAAGAATTAACGCGCATTATTTGCGAAGAATCAAAAATAACGGTTGATAACGCCGGCTTTGAAAAATTGATGGATGCCCAGCGCAAACGCTCGAAAGGCTCCACTCAAATTGAAGCTTCGATTTTTACCAGTTCCGGACTTGAGAAAATTCCTCAAAATACTCCCGCGACAAATTTTACCGGCTATCACAGTCTTGAAGAGGATGCCCGCGTGCTTTGGTTCGAAATCCAAGGAGATAAGCATGCTTCTGTCGTTTTAGACAAAACACCTTTTTATGCTGAAAGCGGCGGACAAGTGGGTGACCAGGGAACCTTGACTGGGAAGAATTTTGAAGCAATGGTGCTTGATACAAAAAAATTAGACCGGTTCAATGTCCATCAAATTGAAATCACATCCGGATCAATTGAAACAGGCTTAGCTGTTAAAGCGCGGGTAGATGCGGAAAAAAGGCGCTCGATTATGCGCAATCACACCGCGACTCATCTTTTGCATGCGGCATTGCGTTCTGAAATTGGAAATCAAGTCCGCCAACTCGGTTCGCTGGTCGCGATTGACCGTCTGCGTTTTGATTATGCGCATGGACAGGCATTATCGGCGGAACAAATTCAAAAAATTGAAGACTCTATTAATGATCAAATTCTATTGAATCAAAAACTAGAAAAAGTAGAACAAAATGTTGAAAGCGCCAAAGCAAGCGGCGCGATGGCTTTCTTTGGCGAAAAATACGGCGACAAAGTTCGCGTTGTTTCAATTCCCGGATTCAGCAAAGAACTTTGTGGTGGAACACATTGTGCATCGACGGGTGATATCGGCAGCTTCGTCATTATCAGCGACAGCTCGGTTGCCAGCGGTGTACGGCGCATCGAAGCATTAACCGGCCGCGAAGCCTTGCAATATTTTCGCGAAATGCGTACGCGCATCAACAAGCTGGCTGAGCAGATTAAGGTTCCGGTAAAAGACATTGAATCACGCATTCAAAAAATTCAAGAACAAGTAAAAGCGCTTGAGAAAATGAAATCTTCGGGTTCAGGCGCCGGTGATTTTAAAAAGATTGTCGCTGAAGCGACTCAGGTAAACGATTCCAAGTTAATTTTTCAATACTTGGAAAATACAAATGCTGATGATTTTGGGGCTTTGTTCGATGCGGTCAAAAACCAATCGGAAAACAGCGTTATTTTTCTCGCTTCAACTGATGAAGAAAAACTGCAGGTCATTCTCGGAACCAGCGCCAAAATAACTGCGAAGGCAGATGTGCGTCAGGTTTTTAAAGATATTTCACCTATTTTAGAATTGCGCGGCGGCGGCCGGCCTGATTTCATCCGTGCCGGCGGCACGATTCCGGCTGATTTAATCGTAAAACTTGAAAAAGTTCGCAGCGTCCTCATTGAGTTTATGTCTCAAAAGGTGTCGTAATGCAAGTATTAAACTGGGACAAACAAACACAGAAAAAAATACGCCGCGATTTCGCGTCTTTTTATGATCCGGTAATTTCCAAAAAAGTTGCCCGCATCCTGAATGAAGTCCGCCTCCGGGGTGACTCCGCGATACGCCGCTTTACGCGTGAGTTTGACGGAATTGATTTACCTCTGAAACGGATTCAAGTCAGTCAAAGCGATATCAACCGTGCATTTGAGAATATTGAAGTTAAGTTTGTACCGCTTCTCAAGCAAATCATGGAAAACGTGCAAGACTATTATAAAAAAGAATTACGCGAGTCTTATGAAATCGAAGGGAAGTACGGCGTCCGCCTCGGAAAAAAATATTCCCCGATCGAACGCGTCGGCATCTATGTTCCCGCGGGAACCGCGCCGCTTGTCTCAACTGTTTACATGACAGTCATTCCTGCCAAAGTCGCGGGCGTTAAAGAAATTGTTTTGATTACACCGCCAAACAAGGAAACGGGAGAAATTAACCCCAATATTCTCGCTGTGGCAAATTTATTAGGTGTGAGTGAAATCTACCGTGCGGGCGGAGTTCAAGCGATTGGCGCTTTAGCTTACGGCACGCGCACGATTCGCAAGGTGGATAAAATCGTCGGCCCCGGAAATATGTATGTTACTGAGGCTAAGCGTCAAGTTTATGGATTTGTCGATATTGATATGGTTGCGGGCCCCAGCGAAGTTGCGATTCTCGCCGACGCGCAAGCAGACCCGGATTACGTGACATGCGATTTATTGGCGCAATCTGAACATCATGGCGGAACTTCTTTTCTTGTGACACCTTCTAAAAAGTTGGTTGAAAGCATTCGCAAGCGGATTGACACCGGTGTCATTATTCAGGTGAAGTCAATCGCGGAGGGCTGTGAAGTCATAAATGAACTTGCTCCCGAGCATTTGGAAATTATGACGGAAAATCCGCGCAAGGTGATGGAAGACATCAAACACGCCGGCGCTATTTTTATCGGCCCTTATTCGCCGGCGGTGATCGGTGATTATATTGCAGGCCCCAGTCACGTACTGCCGACAGGCGGCAGCGCGCGCTATTATTCGCCTTTGAGCGCATCGACTTTTATCAAGAGCACGCAGGTAATTGAATATACCAAGGAAGCTATCAAGCAGTCGAAGGACCATGTTCAAAAGTTAACCGAGATGGAAGGTTTATATTTGCACCGCATTTCTTTCGAAGCCCGCCTGGTTGAAAAAAAACCGGAAAAAGAAGCGGATAAAATTTAGGAGCTTGCATGAAAAAACAAACACGCACGGCATCAGTCCACAGAAAAACACGCGAAACCGACATCCAGCTTACTTTTACCGTTGATGGTAAAGGGGTTTCCAAGGCTAAAACCGGCTTGCCGTTCTTGGATCATATGCTTGAGCTTTTCGCCAAACACGGACTTTTTGATTTACAGGTCAAAGCCAAGGGTGATTTGCATGTGGATATTCACCACACCAACGAAGACACCGGCATTGTCCTAGGTTCGGCGCTGACTAAAGCGCTCGGAGAAAAGAAGGGAATTCGGCGTTATGGCTTTTGGAGCCTGCCGATGGATGAAACGTTGATTCGTGTCAGCTTGGATATTTCCGGCCGGCCGTCGCTTTTTGTGCATCAAGGCGAAGGCGTAAGTTTTTCGCGCCTTGAAAATTACTCTTTTCACGATGCTATGGAGTTCATGCGCGCGTTTTGCCACCATGCCGGTATTAATATGCATATCGAAGTCGTAAAAGGTAAAGACTCACATCATATTATTGAAGGTGTGTTTAAGTGCTTAACGAAGGCGCTTGATTTTGCGACGCAAATTGATCCGCGCGTAACGGGTGTGCCTTCCACCAAAGGTTTGATCTAGTGCTTCGTGAAAATTTAAATTGCCGCAAACAATTTAATAACAATACTCAGCACTGTGCCGAACGCCTTTAAAATCAAATCGGTGAAGGCCTAGAGCTATGGCTCAAAAATCAAAACCTTCTATCGCCATTCTTGATTATGGGATGGGAAATTTAAGCAGCGTCCAAAAAGCGCTGCAATTTCTACAGGCCAACGCGGTTATAACAAGTTCGCCGGCAGCGCTTGCCCGCGCAGATAAAATTATTCTTCCCGGCGTCGGAGCTTTTGGTGATGCAATGAAAGAACTCCGCACGAGAAAACTGATTGCGCCGATAGAGGAGCAAATCAAGAAAGGAAAGAAGTTTCTTGGGATTTGCTTAGGCCTCCAATTACTTTTTAAAAAAAGTGCGGAGAATCGCGGAATCAAAGGCCTTGAGATCCTAGAAGGAGAAGTCCGGCGCTTTAAAACAAAAAAGGCGAAAGTTCCGCATATGGGCTGGAATCATCTCCGCTCAATCAAACCGCATCCGATTCTTAAAGGAATCACATCAAAGGATTTTTTTTACTTTGTGCATTCTTATTATCCCGTTCCGGCGGCGGGAAATAAAATTGCCCAATGTGAACACGGCGGGGAAGTATTTACCGCGATCGCGGGCAGAGAAAACGTTGTGGCGATTCAATTTCATCCGGAAAAAAGTCAGGAACCGGGGCTTCATCTTTTAAGAAACTTTTTAGCCTGGCAATAAATATGAATCTTTATCCTGCAATTGATTTATATGAAGGCAAAGTCGTTAGACTGCAAAAAGGCGACTTTAAAAAAATGACGATTTATCATGACCGTCCGTCAGAAACCGCGCGCCTTTGGGAAGATGCGGGCGCACGATGGCTGCACTTAGTCAATTTAAACGGCGCGCGCGATGGCAAGCTTGAAAATCTTGACGCTCTAAAAAAAATCAAAGCGAGCGTTAACTGTAAAATTCAATTCGGCGGCGGCGTCCGCAGCGTGGAAGATATCCGGACGTTGCTTTCTTTGGGGGTTGAGCGCGTTATTTTAGGCAGCAGGGCGCTCGAACCGCGTTTTTTAGACTCCGCATTGAATACTTTTCCTTATCGCGTCGCCGTCGGACTCGATGTGCTGGACGGCTGGGTACGCACTCATGGCTGGCTTTCAGGCAGCGGCATGAGCCTTGAATCGGCACTCAATCAATTGGCGGGCTATTCACCTGCGGCAGTGATTGTAACGGATATTCACCGGGACGGCATGCTTCAAGGCCCTAATTTTGATATGATTGAAAGCTGTTTGCAACTTTCCAAGGCGCCTGTGATTCTTTCGGGCGGCATTAGCTCAATTGAAGACATTCGGTCTTGCAGACGCTTTCAAAACCCGCTTTTTGACGGCGCCATTATAGGCAAGGCCATATACGAAAAAAAATTCAGTCTCAGTAATGCTTTAAAAATTTCGCAAGGAAAGGAAAACGCATGTTAAGTGCTTATTGGGAACAAATCCAAAAAATTCTGTTTCAAGATTCTGCGCATGCTTGGACGCTCTTGAGCTTAAGCTTTATTGTCGCGACTCTTTTTATTCAGTATCTTTTGACAAGGCCAGTTAAGAAGGCTTCAAAGCGCATTAGTTCAAAAAATTTAAAATCACTCCACAACAAGTACCTCTTCCGGTCAATTGCGGGATGGTTATTTTATTTGATCTCTTTGGGGCTTTTCCTGCTCTTTTGGTACGCGTATTACTTCAAAGCCTTTGAGCTTCAAAATAATGCGTTGTTATTTGCCACAGGCAGCGGATTTATCTTTTTACTTTCAGTTGTTTTTCACCTGGGTGCTTACGCGACTTCATGTTTAGACCAAATTAAACAGCTTGAAGACCAGCAATTGACGCCTTAATTTATGCTTACCCGCCGCATTATTCCATGCCTTGATGTTAATCAGGGGCGTGTCGTTAAGGGAGTTAAGTTCGTTGCGCTGCGGGATGCCGGTGACCCCGTTGATTGTGCGATTGCCTACGACAAACAAAAGGCAGATGAACTTGTTTTTCTGGATATCACCGCTTCACATGAGCGCCGCAAAACCATTGTTGATTTGGCCGCGCGTGTCGCGTCAAAAATTTTTATTCCGTTTACCGTGGGCGGGGGTATTTCCACCACGGAGCAAATCCGCGAACTTTTACTGACAGGCTGCGATAAAGTTTCAATTAATTCCAGCGCACTTAAGAATCCAAAGTTTATTCGTGAGGCAAGCCGCCGGTTTGGAAGTCAATGTATTGTCGTTGCAATTGACGCCAAGCGTGACGGAAAAAGTTGGCGGGCTTATACTCACGGCGGAAGACAGCCGACAAAATGGGACGCGATCGCATGGGCAAAACACGCGGAAAAATTAGGGGCAGGTGAAATTTTACTGACAAGCATGGACTCTGACGGCATGAAAAGCGGCTATGACTTAGAGCTCACCAAGAAAATTTCAACCGCCGTTCAAATACCTGTTATTGCCTCAGGCGGCGTAGGAAATCTGCAGCATCTCTACGATGGCTTTCAAAAAGGGAAGGCTGATGCCGTGCTTGCGGCATCTATTTTCCATTTTGGTGAATATACTATTCCGCAAGCAAAAGCCTATCTGAGGCGCCGTGGCATTCCGGTCAGATTATAGCTCTGTGCTAACGCACAACCGCAGCTCTGAGCATAGCTCAACCGCGTAATCTGACTCCCTTGACAGCAGAATAGAAATGAGCCAAAATGGCACATATGATTTCACCTAGTTTATCTGAATACAAAAAGCACTTTAACTCCGGGAAAATGGCTGCTGTTTTTGAAACTTTTCCAGCGGATTTAGAGACCCCGGTTTCGGCATTTCTCAAAATTGCCCGCAATGAAAAAAATGCTTTTTTGCTCGAATCCGCCGTTGAAGAGCAAAAAATAGGCCGCTACAGCCTTTTAGGAATTCAGCCCGAGTCAATTTTAGAGTCGCAAAGTGGCAAGGTCACTTTGACCGAGCGGGGGAAAAAAACAGTTTTATCCTCTCAAAACGCTCTCAATTATATTGAAAAAGAAATCAGCAAACACGCCGTCGCAAAAGAAATGCTTTTTCCCGGATTTCCAGGCGGTTATATCGGTTACTGTTCTTATGAAAATGTGCGGGATTTTGAGAAAGTAAAACTAAAAAATAAACATCCGCATGGTTTTCCCGACGCAATCTTCTTCCGTGTGCATGAATTTTTAGTCTTTGATCATTACCGAAAAAAACTTTCAATCGTTGTGATGACACCCTCAAAATCTTTTAAAACAGCAGAACAGGCATACGCGCATGCTTCCAAAAGAATTTTATTTTATGAAAAACGCCTGAAAGCGCCGTTACGCCTTAAAAAGGCCCCGTCGCAAACAGCGCCGCTGCCGCTCCGCTCAAATTTCACTCAGAAAGGTTTTAAAAATATTGTCCGAAAAGCCAAAGAATATATTCGCGCGGGGGACATCATTCAGGTTGTACTCTCGCAGCGTTTTGAAACTGATTATCACGGAGACGATTTTCAAATCTATCGCTCTTTGCGGTCAATTAATCCTTCGCCGTACATGTTTTATTTTCGATCGGGGGCAACGCGTCTCGTGGGTTCGTCTCCTGAAGTTTTAGTGAAAAAAACAGGCCGTACCGCGGAACTACGGCCGATTGCCGGAACACGTCCCAGAGGCAAAACAGACAGCGAAGATTTAATTTTTGAAAAACAGCTTCGCGGTTCAAAAAAAGAACTTGCCGAGCATGTCATGCTGGTTGATTTAGGCCGCAATGATTTAGGCCGCGTTTCGGAGTTCCAAAGTGTGCACGTCGAAAATTAC
The DNA here is from genome assembly GCA_043732705.1 of Candidatus Omnitrophota bacterium. Lineage (GTDB taxonomy): Bacteria > Omnitrophota > Omnitrophia > Omnitrophales > Aquincolibacteriaceae > Multiplicimicrobium. The sequence continues at coordinate 48,757 of JAYTHE010000036.1, forward strand.
GCACATGTCGAACGTTATTCGCATGTCATGCATTTGGTTTCCAATGTACGCTCCACCTTGAAGAAGAATAAATCTGCCGCTGATCTCCTGCGAGCTGTATTTCCTGCGGGCACCGTCAGCGGCGCACCTAAAATCCGCGCTATGGAAATTATCGACGAATTAGAAAAAGACGGCCGCGGCCCGTACGCGGGCTGCTTGGGTTATTTTGGCTTTAATGGCGACATGGATATGTGCATAACGATCCGAACTTTAATGATGCAGGGCAGCCATTTATGCTTACAGGCCGGGGCAGGAATTGTTAAGGACTCCAACCCAAAAAAAGAATTTGAAGAAACCGTCAATAAAGCCAGAGCTGTTATTAACGCCATCGAACAGCGCCATTTTTTTTAGGAAACTTTATGCTGCTTGTTATCGACAATTATGATTCATTCACATACAACTTGGTACAGTACTTCGGTGAATTGGGTGCTGACCCGAAAGTGTTCCGCAATGATGAAATCAGTTTGGCTCAAATCAAAAAATTGAATCCCCGGCAAATTGTCATTTCACCCGGGCCCTGCACGCCCAAAGAGGCTGGGATTTCAAACGAAGTTATCCGTACCTTTGCGGGGCAGAAACCGATATTGGGGGTTTGTCTTGGACATCAATGTCTTGGGGATGTCTTTGGCGGAAAAATTGTGCGCGCGCAGCAAATCATGCATGGAAAAGTTTCTGACATTCATCATGATCGTGATGAGCTTTTCGCAGGCATGGACAACCCTTTTCAGGCAACGCGCTATCATTCGCTCGTGATCGAACCCAAGTCTTTTCCGGCAGAACTTAAAAAAATTGCCTGGACAAAAGACGGCGAAATTATGGGGGTACGCCATCGCAAACTTCCGATTTGGGGCGTTCAGTTTCATCCTGAGTCCATTTTGACGACACAGGGGATGCGACTACTCTCTAATTTTATGAAACTTTCAAAGAAAAAATCCTAATTATGTATTTACGAAAAATTTTTGAAAATGAATCTGCGATTTGCACATTACTAGAAGGCAAATCGATTTCAATTGCCGCATCCCACATATTCACCCGGGCCATGGCCGGAGACATGCCAAATTCGCAGGTTCGAGCACTGCTTGTTTTACTGGCACAAAAAGGCGAGACAGCGGCCGAACTTTTTGCAACTTGGAAAGCTATCCGCCGCGCTGAAAAAAACATACTTGCCGAATCTTTGCCAGTTCTTGATACTTGCGGTACCGGCGGGGACAGGAGCCATTCGATTAATCTTTCCACACTTTCAGCATTCGTGATGGCGGCGGCTGGTGTACAGGTGATTAAACATGGGAATCGCGCTATTACCTCACTTTGCGGCAGTTCAGACTTATTGTCTGCGTTTGGCATGAATTTAAACCAAAAACCGGAAGCGGTGATTCGATCGGCTCAAAAAACAGGCCTGGGGTATTTTCATGCGCCTTCAATCCATCCGGTATATGCGCGCTTTCAAAATATGCGCCGAGGCATTCATAATCACACACTCTTTAACTTGCTTGGGCCTGTGCTCAATCCGGCAGCCGTCCAATATCAGATTTTGGGTGTAGCTTCAGCCGCGCTGATCCCGCTTTACGCCGAGCTTTTGCCGAAGATGGGGCGAAAATCCGCCCTGATTATGCAAGGCGCGCATGCAATGGATGAAATCACAACGCTGGGATTATCAAAAGGCCTGAAACTTACGGGTAAAAAAGCTAAAAAGTGGACTCTGAATCCGCAGACGCATGGTTTTAAAAAGGGAAATTTTTCAGATTTAAAGATTCGCTCGGTCGCCCATGCAAAAAAAAAAGCGATTGAAATTCTTAAGGCCAGAAAGCCGGGAACAGCGCTCGATAGCGTGATTTTGAGCGCGGCCTGCGGAATTTGGATTGCCGGGGAAACCGATTCTGTTTCAACAGGGATAGCGGCCGCAAAAGAGGCGCTGCGATCCGGCAAAGCTTGGAATGTGTTAAATCAAATGGTGAAATTTTCACTGCTATAATTGGTGACTATGATTCTTGACGATATTTTAACTCAAAAAAGAAAAGACCTGGAAGAGCTCAAGCTGCGGCTTCCGTTAAGCCGTCTGCAAAAAATTGCCGAAGCCCGGACCACGTTTATTCGCCGAAATTTTAAGCATGCCCTTCAAAATACAAAGAAGATTAATATTATCGCAGAACTTAAAAAAGCTTCGCCCTCGGAAGGTGTTTTGCGCGACGATTTTCAACCCATGCGTTTAGGTGAAATCTATGAAATCAGCGGCGCAAGCGCGTTATCAATTTTAACCGAATCGCATTTTTTCATGGGCCGCACCAGTTATTTAAAAACTGTGCGGCAGGTGACTTCCATTCCGCTGCTTAGAAAGGATTTTATTTTTGACCGTTACCAAATTTATGAAACCGCAATTTTAGAAGCCGATGCGTTTCTTTTAATTTCGTCATTACTAACTGAAGAAGAATTACGCGAGTTTATCAACATCGGCAAGGGACTGGGAATGGACGCGCTGGTTGAAGTTCATTCGGATGAGGATTTACACAAAGCGCTGGCTGCCGGAGCGGAAATAATTGGTATTAATAACCGCAACCTTCGAACTTTGGCCGTGAATCCCAAGAATGCCGAACGAATGATCCCGCATATTCCGGCGGGAAAAGTCATTATCGTGGAAAGCGGCCTCAAAACTCATGATGAAATTTTGGGCTATAAAAGCCTGGGCGCCCATGCATTTTTGATCGGAACAACCTTCATGAAATCTAAAGATATCGCGCAAACTTTTCACCAGCTTTTGGGTAAGCATTCCGCAACGCTGATTGAAGGTGCTCATGGCTAAAGTTAAAATTTGCGGTAATACCAATGCAGTGGACATTCAAAAGGCCGTGACTCTCGGCGCGGATTATTTAGGATTGATTTTCGTGCCCGGCAGTAAGCGCCACGTCACTGCGCCGCAGGCCAAAGAACTGATCGCTTCGGTCCCGCAGTTTAATCAATTCGTTGGTGTTTTCTTTAATCAGCCCAAAGAAGAAGTCGAGGAAACCGCGGAAAAAACGGGCATTCGCTGGCTACAATTCCACGGGGAAGAAACATCAAGGTATTGCAGTTATTTTGCGCAAAAAGGATTTCACGTTATTAAAACATTTCGAATTCAAGACTCGCGCAGCCTGCTGAGGATTGACGAATATGATGTGACGTCTTATCTGTTCGATACCTTTTCGAAAACCTCGAAAGGCGGGACGGGACAAACTTTTGATTGGAAATTGATTCAAGACAAGCCCTACGTGCATGAAAAGTTATTTTTAGCCGGCGGACTGCATTTCGGGAATCTGGCTGAGGCATTACTTTCCATTCGCCCTTTTGCGGTCGATGTCGCGAGCGGAGTCGAAGCCGCACCCGGAATCAAAGACCATACCAAACTTCAGCAGTTCATTCAAACCGCACACGGGATGAACAGTCATGTCAATTCCTAAACAAAGACACGGTTTTTTTCAAAGACTCTCAAAAAATTTAGAGCATGTCGACAAGCAAACTCTGCTGTCCCAGCTTGTCGCAGAATCTGAAAGCCAGGAAGGCTGGATGCGGGTTTTAGAAGCCCTCGACGAAGGCATTTTGCTGGTGACATCCGACGGATCGATTGAATTTATGAATACTGCGGCCGAAAAACTGCTGGATATTTCCCCTCAAACAGCAAAACCTTTTTGGAACCATCTTGATGACTCTGATTTACGCATATTTTTTGAAGCGCACTTTCTTGCGCTTTCGTCAGATATCTCTCAGGGGCTGCGAATTCTAAGTCCCGCGGAACGAGATTTAAAAATACATATTCATCCGAGAATCTTGACTAAACCGGAACGCCATTTGGTCCGCCTGGTTGATCTGACCTATCCCATGCTTCCCGAAGTTGAACGCCTGGCGCGTAACCGCTTTGAATCTATTATCCGCTTGGCTGGAGGACTCGCACATGAAATTGGCAATCCGCTTAACGCCATTTCGCTGCATTCTGAGATTTTAAAAAAACAAATTCACAAGTTAACTTTGCCCGCGAAAGAAAAACTAGGCGAGACGCTTCAAATCATTCAAGATGAAATTCACCGTTTAGATCAAATCGTCCGAAGTTTTCTTAAAACAACCCGCCGTCCTCCGCTGCGTTTTCAAATTATGGACTTGTGTTCAATCATCCATGATGTTGTCCGCGTTTTCAAACCCTCTTTCGAGGAACATGATATTCAGTTGACCCTCGAATTACCTGAAAAAGTGGAGTTTCTTTTGGATCTCGAAAGAATACGCTCGGTATTTGTCAATTTAATCCAAAATGCCATCGATGCCATGACTCAGGGTGGAAAACTCTTAATTCAAGTTCAAGTTCAAGGAAAAGCTGTCCGAATCATTGTGCGCGATACAGGCAAAGGTATTTCTGCTGAAAATTTACCGCGTATTTTTGAAGCCTATTTTACAACCAAGGATCATGGTTCCGGACTCGGGTTATTATTTGTGTACGACGTTGTAACGGACCATGGCGGCAAGATTCAAGTTCAGAGCAAAGTAGGAAAGGGAACCGCCTTGGAAATTCTGCTTCCCTTAAGAAGAACCAATCTTCAGATTGATCATGCCATGAATCAAAAAAAGAAGGGCAAAGATCATGTCTAATTTTCAAACAATCTTACTCGTTGACGATGACGAAAATTCGCTCAAGGGTCTCGCGCGCTATTTAGAAAATGACTATGACGTGCTCACTTCCAAAAACGCAGTTGATGCCATCGAGTTGTTTCGCCGCGAAAAACCCGATCTTGTTCTCTCAGATGTCAAAATGCCGGGCATGGACGGAACACAGCTTTTGGAAAAACTTCTTCAAATTCAACCTTCGGCAAAAGTTATTTTACTGACCGCCTATGGCACTGTCGAAGATGCCGTCAAAGCGATTAAGAAGGGTGCTTTTTATTATTTGCAAAAACCCGTCAATCTGGATGAGCTTGAGATTTTGGTTAAAAAAGCTTTTTCAAGCAAGCAACTTGAAGAAGAAAATCGCGAGTTGAAAAAGGAACTTTTTGCTCAAAAGTTTGATGATGGTGAGCTCGTTGCGGAATCACCCAAAATGAAAGAACTGCTTAAAACGGTCGACAAAATTGCTCAATCCCAATCAACCGTTTTGATTGAAGGCGAAAGCGGCACAGGCAAGGAACTGATCGCGCATCGCATCCACCGGCTAAGTCAGCGCGCCCAAGCGCCTTTTATTCCCGTGCACTGCGCCGCGCTTACGGACACGCTTCTCACAAGCGAACTTTTTGGTCATGAAAAAGGTTCTTTTACGGGCGCAACCGAACGCAAGCAGGGACGGTTTGAGCGCGCGCATCAAGGTACGCTCTTTTTAGATGAAATGGGCGAAATCTCAAAGGACACTCAAGTAAAACTTTTGCGTGTGCTTCAAGAAGGGGAGTTTGAGCGTGTCGGGGGCACCAAGACACTGCAAGTCGATGTACGCGTGCTTGCGGCGACGAACAGGCATCTGCTTGATGAAGTTAAAAAGGGAAATTTCCGCGAAGACCTTTACTACCGCATTAACGTTATTTATCTCAAGGTTCCGCCGCTTCGCGAAAGAACCGAAGATATTCCGCCGTTGGTCCAAAACTTTATCCGTCAATTCTCCAAAGCCAACGGAAAAAAAATTACGGGGATTGATAAAAAAGCCATGGACCTCTTGATTGCGTATAATTGGCCCGGAAATATCCGGGAATTAAAAAATATCATCGAGCGCATGATTGTTTTAAGCTCGGAGGGCATGATCGGAGCCGATCTTGTTCCTGATGACATACAATCTTTTTCACCGCGAACTCACACAGGCAGCGAATTAGTCAATCAAACTGGCTCACTCAGCGATGTCGAAAAAGAACTCATTGAGAAGACTTTGCGCGCGCAGCGCGGTAACAAATCTTCGACAGCGCATGCGCTCGGGATTTCCCGTAGGACCCTGTATCGCAAGCTTGAAGAATATAAAATTCCCGACTAAGCACCTCTTCTCTCTCGCCAAATATTCACACATTGACGCAAAAAGGCACACAAAGTTGATTTTGTCTTTTGCGCGCATTAAATCTGAATCTGTAACCCATTCACTTTATTAGACTTAACTAATTATGGTTAATTGGTTATATGGCACGGGATGTGATATTACACAAGCGAAGCAATTGTAAATTTAATTATTCAAGGAGACTCAAATGGCTAAAATTTTAGGTATCGACTTAGGAACAACCAACTCATGTATGGCAATCATTGAGGCGGGGGAGACAAAAGTAATTCCCAATAAAGAAGGGAATCGCACAACTCCGTCCATTGTTGCTTTTACTAAAACCGGCGAACGTATCGTTGGACAATCCGCAAAACGTCAAGCCGTAACGAATTCAGAAAACACGGTATTTAGCGCCAAGCGGTTCATTGGCCGTCGTTTTGAAGAAACCGAGACGGACCGCAAAATGGTTCCGTTCAAAGTAAATGCCGGTAAACACGGTGAAGCTGTCATTCAAATTCCTCAAGCTAAAGCCACTCAAAATAAAGTCGACTTCACGCCGCCGGAAGTTTCCGCAATGGTTTTGCAGAAAATGAAAGCGGACGCAGAAGCGTATTTAGGTGAACCGATTAAGCAGGCTGTTATCACGGTGCCAGCTTATTTTAATGACTCACAACGGCAGGCAACCAAAGATGCCGGGCAAATCGCGGGGCTTGAGGTTTTACGCATTATCAATGAACCGACTGCCGCAGCGCTTGCTTACGGCTTAGATAAGAAGAAAGACGAAAAGATCGCGGTGTATGATTTGGGAGGCGGAACATTTGACGTTTCAATTCTCGAAATCGGCGAAGGCGTCTTTGAAGTCAAAGCGACCAACGGCGACACGCATCTTGGCGGCGATGACTTTGACCAAATCATTATTCACTGGCTTGTTGATGAATTCAAAAAGTCTGAAGGAATTGACCTTGGTAAAGACAAAATGGCGATTCAACGTTTGAAAGAAGCCGCCGAAAAAGCAAAATGCGAACTTTCAACCGCTCAATCAACCGAAATCAATTTACCTTTCGTCACCGCAGACGCGTCAGGCCCGAAACATCTTTTGCTGACATTAAGTCGTTCCAAGCTCGAGCAGCTTTGCCAGAGCTTGATTGAACGTACCGCTGAGCCTTGCATCAAGGCCTTGAAGGATTCAGGCTTAAAAGCATCAGATATTAACGAAGTAATTTTAGTCGGCGGTATGACACGTATGCCGGCGGTTGTTCAAAAAGTAAAAGATATTTTTGGAAAAGAGCCGCATCAAGGGGTTAACCCGGACGAAGTTGTCGCGGTCGGCGCGGCGATTCAGGGCGGTGTTTTGCAAGGCGACGTCAAAGATGTCCTTTTGCTCGACGTCACTCCGCTTTCGCTTGGTATTGAGACTTTGGGCGGCGTCATGACAAAACTCATTGAGCGGAATACAACCATTCCGACCAAGAAATCGGAAGTTTTTTCAACTGCCGCTGACAACCAAACCGCAGTCACAGTCAAAGTTCTTCAAGGGGAACGCGAATTATCGAATGATAACCGCAGCCTCGGGCTTTTTAATCTTGAGGGGATTCCTCCTGCCCCTCGGGGTGTACCGCAAGTTGAAGTTACTTTTGATATTGATGCGAACGGTATTGTGCATGTATCCGCAAAAGATCTCGGAACAGGCAAGGAACAGAAAATCCGCATCGAATCATCTTCCGGCCTTTCGAAGGATGAAATCGATAAGCTGGTGAAAGACGCTCAAGCTCACGCTACGGAAGACAAACAAAAGCATGAGTTGATCACGTCCCGGAACCAGTTGGATAATTTGATTTACGCGACTGAAAAAAGCCTGAAAGAAAACGGCGACAAAGCAACTGCGGAAGAAAAGCAAAAAATTGAAGATGCGATTAAAGAAGCCCGGGAAGCGCTCAAAAGTGATGATAAATCTAAGCTTGATGCCGCGACTCAGGCGATCTCAACCGCTTCGCAGTCTTTTGCCCAGAAAATCTACG
>JAYTHE010000037.1:0-5070 GCA_043732705.1 Candidatus Omnitrophota bacterium
TATTGAAAGCTAATCGTCTTCGTGTCGCCACTCACCACTTCGGTGTAATCAACCTTTGCCCCTTGGCGCACGAGAGTAAGTGCCGCGCGTAATTTATCCGCATCGTCATTCGTCTTATTCGGATCATCGATCAGAGTTCCGCCGTTTTCCGGCAAAAAGGCCTCGACTTCCGTAATGCTCACCTGTTTACGAATATTCAATGTTACAACCGTCTTCGAGATCCATGTCTCAACTCCGGCCACAATATCTTTCTGTTCGATCGTATCTTTCACCAAGCTGTAGCTCACACCCTCGAATCCTTCAAAACCTAATCCTTCAAAACTCACGCTCTCATCTTTTTCTCCGCTTAAACTGTGCGTGAAGACCGTCATAGCATCAACCTGATGCATAACTTCATCCGTCCAACGTTTCTGATCGGACGCGCTCATTTGTGAAATCATCGCATCCACATACGCACGGCTGACATTCTCCTGCACGCTAAAACTCCACTTCCAGCTCGTCTTCATCACTCCGTTTAATTGATCCGCCGCTGCCGTCGCCGCGTCAAACACCGTTTCACTGCCAAGACTCAATACATAGGTCTTCTTCTCATCCGTGCCCTGCCATCTCAATGTCTTTTCATTCGTTCCGTTTTCACTCAGCGTGAATAACGTACGGTTTCCATAGTCATTCAACGCCGCCGTGTAACGCGCCAGTTCAGATCCCACTAAGGCGGTCTGATTGGGCTGAGATGAAACACCGTTATAAAGCTCTTGCACCCTAGCTTGAGAAAGATTACGGCTGATTTCAAATGTCTTGCGCTGAGAGCGCAAATTATTTGAAAGCTGATAGGTCATCATTGCAGAGTCCGTAAATTGAAAAGAGTAATTGACGGTCGTATCCGTCGTACTCCGTGTAATATGCACTTTTGAATCCCGCAGCATCCGAATTGGCGCGACACCTGCGGGAGGAGCCGGCATGGTTGAAGCACTGTCCGGGAGATAAAGAACATTTTCAAAAAGCGCCTTATCTTCATCTGACAATCCATCAGCGACACTCAGCAAAAGGTTTGAAGAAACACGCGTTTGCACCGTGAAACTGGATTGATTTTTTGAAAGATAAGTTCCGTCCAATTGCAATTCCAGAATATTAGACCGCGACCAATTATAACTTTCGATATTATCAGGACGCTGAAATGAAATAAAAACAGAACCGTCTTCTGTCTGCCGGCTGTCAAGGTTATCGGCTGCCCCAAGAGTCTGAATCGCGACAATGAGCCGGCTAAGGTTAGCCGTTGGAAGCGCTGTATCCGCGCGGGCCAATTCAAGCGCAGCGGCTTTCGTCATGGAATATTGCTTATTAAGAGACCATGACTGCTGTTTCTTATAAACTTGACCATCGTTCACTTTATAAAGATCCGCAAAGTTTGAAGGAACTTTACCGTTCAGCAACAATCCAGACATAAGCGCCGCGGGTATTTCAGCCCGAGCAAGTTCCATCCACTGTGTATTACGTGAAAATGAATAACGGTTACCATTATTGAGATCGATTGTGAGCTCGTCACGCTCAGATGAAGTCGTGACACGGAAGGTTGTGTCGGCTGTGATCAAAGCCGCTGCCTCATTCCATTTCTGTACCAACTCAGGCTGCGCAGCGAGATACCCATTAATTTTAGATTGGGCGTAGCCGCGGGTGACAGTCGCGGTTGAACTAAACGTGACTTCTTTCTCGGCGTGATAAATTTTATTGTCGACGATTTTATAATCTTCCGATAACGGCGATACCTGCGGAACAACGCCAGGCACAGTCACGTCTTCCACCCATGCTTTCGTAAAAGAAATCGTATGCTGCTTATAACCTTGCGTATCCGTCCACACTACCGACTGACTATCGCCTGATGTCGTAAAGTTAAATGTTGTTGTCAAATCCGTCAGTTTAAGCGCCGCTTGAGCCAAAATTTTATCGTCGGCTTTAAGCTGGGATAGCAATGAATAGGCCTGTGCCTGCGAAACCTGTTTGCTAGAATTAAAACTCAAAACTGTTTTTGACTTCCAAACGCCACCAACATCAAGCACTTTTTCCGTACGGCTTAAAACAGAATAGCTCGTTTCCCCGTCCACGCTTTCCCAGGCATACTGCACCCCGTCTTTTGTCTTCGTCATACTGAAAGAAGTCGATGCATTCGTGTCAGCCAACCCCGCCGTAAATGCAGGCTGATTTTCCGCAGGAATTGTACTTTGAAGCGCTGTAACATTTTCTTTTGAGACGCGAGTTTGAGTTGAAAATGAGGCTTGAATGGTACTTTCAATCCCGGACACACCTAATTTCTTTTCGCTCCGGTAGGAAACGGAATGGTTCTGTGTTTGATAAACCGTTACAGATACGCCTGAAATAGATTTGGTTTGAGCCGTGCGCGACTGCCAAACCACGGATAAGCCATCGGCCGTTTGAACCTTGGTAAATGTAGTCAGGCTAGCAGCGGCCGGAAATGCCGCGTCAAACAATACCCGGTCATCCGCGACCAAGTCAGCGCGAGCGGCAAGCGCCTCGGCACGTGTGATTCTTGTTCGGACGGAGAAAACAGCGGAATTAACCTTCGCATTTCCAATCCGGGTTGTTCCCATGCTGAGCGAGTAACTCATATTGGGATTTGCGCTCGCCGTCCATTCATACGAAACTGGATCGTTACCGCTTTGAACACGGTAAAAAATTGCATTTTGATCCGCCGCAGCAGTCTGAGCTTGATGCCGCATAGCTTCATCACGAATTAAAGCGACAACCTTCACAACCTCGGCTTGAGCAACTTGCATTTTAGTCACCACCTGGTCGGTGGATAAATCATAGAGCAAATAAAATTTCTGAGGATCAGCCTGCGGGCCGTATGTCATCAAATATCCGCTTTGCAGTAAATTGCCAAGCGCGTCTCGGATTTCGACAACTTCAATTTTACGGCCGGTTAAGTCAACGGGAGTCGACGATTGAGCATTAATTTTTTCCGCGATGAGATCCGCAATCGACTTCTGGGTGCTAAACCGCGCATCTGTTAAACCCGCACCCAAACGCGAAGCCGCGACAAGCCTTAATGCGGATTGTCCCACTCCCAACTGCTTTTTATAAGAAACACTCATCGTCAGGTCATCGATTAATAAAAAATAATACAGCGGATCACTTTGAGTACCATAATTAACGCGATATCCGGATTCAGCCAGAGTGCCTGCGGCATTCATGATTTGTACCAAGTCAAGCTCAGCAGTTGCCCAATTGATGGTTTGTCCTGTTTCATTCGTAAGATGTTCGCTCAAGAGCGCACGAATACTCTTGTCACCAAAGCGCGAGTCATAAACTTCATCCGCGACATTCACGCCCGTATTTGCGGTGTTTTGAGCAACCTCCCCACGTGAAACACGGACTGTTACACGAAAATCAACGCTGATACCGTTCGTTGCGGATGCGTCTTGAGTATCAACAGAAACCAAATAGGTTTTATTGGCATCCGTCGCATTGGTCCACTGAAATGAAACTCGGCCGTCGGAATCCGTTACTTTTGTGAAAGCCGCGCGCGGATCATTCACCGCTTCGGAAGCCTGCGCCAATTTTACCGGATCGGCAATAAGATTGATCCACGTCAGCGCATCCGCTTTGCTTGCAGCTTCCGAGTGCGAATAATTCCATGAAGATTCAAGAAGCCCTGGTTGAATTGAAAGACTGATGCTTTCGTTAGGCTGATTAAGCAATGAAGATTGGATTGAAAAACTATTTGAGCTTTCGAAAAATGTATACACAGCAAAAGGGTTCTGCTGAAATAAATCAAGCTGTGTCGTGTCGGAAGGCAGCTGTACCGACTTATTGTTTAGACTTGTAAATTGACTGAGGAGAGCATTCTGACTTGTGGTCTTGTTGACAATGGAGTCCCATACCGAACGAGCAACACGAACGCTATGGCTATAATCCCAACGCGCATCGACAAGGCTATGATCAATCGAGACCGTCAATGTTTCGATCGAAGAGTTAGCACTTGAAATTTGATAAGATTCGCGTGAACCGGTGGTAACCAATGTAATCACGGCCAATGAATCTAATATTGCCATCCTCAACTTAGCTTTATCTTCCTGTGAAATAATCCGTAAAGAATTCGATTGAGCGGCATTATCAAGCAACGCGGATTGGAACTCGGCGGCCGTAATCGTGCGTGACTTTGAAACGGTCCAATAAGCTTGACCTGAAGCTTTAGAAATCTGGTAACTTTCAGCGGCATTATCAGAAAATGACACCAAAACACTTAAACCAGAAATACTCGTGATAAGGGAAAGCGACGCATTCGGATTACGAATTTGGGCTAATGCAATTACCCGGTCAGCTTCGGAAGAAAATTCTCCCGTTAATGCCGCCTCAACCTGTCCTCGTGAAACTCGAGTAGTTTTTGAGATGCTCAACGCATGACTAATAAAGTCTTCGCTGATTTGCCATGAAACCTTAGTATCGTTCGTGAGTGACAATTGATATGAAACTCCTTGAGCGGTTTGAACTTTTGAACCGGTCATAAAAGCGTTGTCTAAGAGATTGGTCAAATCTTGAGTTTGAATGTCCGCAGGAAGTGCCACATTATTTTTGAGACCACCTTGGCTGGTCATTAAAAGCGAACGCAAGTTAGCGCGGCTCATGCGAGAAATGGCTGAAATGCGATAGATACCATTCACTGCATCATGACTCACCTGCCAGCTCGTTAACTGATCATTCGACTTCGATAATTGATAGCTGATTCCGGTTGAACCCGTTACGCGGCTGCCTACAAAAAACTTATCCGTTACTAATGCGTTGAGATCAAAACCCGCGGGAATCGTCACGCCTTCTTTTAACTGCCATACTCCGCTCACTTGTTCCATGAGCTCAGAGCGGATTGCAGCACCCGTCATACGCTTCACTTCCGTGATACTCTTCAAGTTGTGATCAAGCGCGTCTTCACTGACCTGCCAGCTCGTTAACTGATCATTTGATTTCGATAATTGATAGCTGATACCGGTTGATCCCGTTACGCGGCTCCCCACAAAAAACTTATCCGTTAATAATGCGTTGAGATCCAACCCTGCAGGA
>JAYTHE010000038.1:0-27592 GCA_043732705.1 Candidatus Omnitrophota bacterium
TGTCTGATTCTTCAACCGGCACGGTGGTTTCGGTTTTCGACAAAGGCACAGGGGCACTCACTTTGGTATCCGCGAACGCGAGAGAATGAACTGTGAAAAATAAACTTACCAATAAAAAAAAGTTTTTCATTTTAATTTCCTCCGTTAAAAGTCTTTTCCCCAGGCTTGGAAGAAATCAGCAAAGTCTTCAAAACCATCGACATGGATAACGCGGATCGCACACGGGTATTATTACGCCCGCTGCTAGGTTGATTGGTTAATTCCATGTCCACTACAGCAATCGGGGGGTTCATTTTTTCAACCGCGCCAAAAAATCCGATCAGCTGCCTAAAACCTCCTGCCGCTTTTAATTTCAAAACATAATCCTGATAAAAGCCGCTTGCCGCTTCACCGACTTCATCCGGAGAAACAGATTCCACCTCAAGCTTTTGACGGTTCGCGAGCGTTGCCAAATGGCTTAATACCGAATTTTTCTGCGATACGGCTTCCAGCTTAGACTGCATCAACTCTACTTTCCCGCTCAAATCTTCAATTTTTCGGAGCGTTTCATTTTTTTGGCCTACTTGCGAAATTGATTTTCGGATTTGCGCCATTTGCTTAATACCGGGAGTAATCACCAGCCAAATCCCGATTAATAAAAAAAGAACGGTCGCCGCGCCGATAACTCCCACTTGCTTTTGCAGCTCCGTGACTTTCATTGTTTTCACTTTTTATGCCTCAGCCGTTATTGAAAAGTGGGTCATACTCCTGCCCATAAATTTTTCCTGTTTAATTTCATCGACCGCTAAATGCCCGAATTTTTTTGAAAAAACAGGGTCTTTCGCCAGATTTTGGGCCCAATCATTAACTTGCTTAGCTTCCTTGTCAGCCTCACCGAGAAAACAATAACCCTGCATTTTAAATCTCGATGATTTAATCTTTGATAGATTATTTTCTAACGTGACTTTTTGAAGCCAAAAAGACTTCGGCAATGCCTTCACAATCGCAATAAATATACTTTTTAAAGAGAAAATCGATTTTTCAAGATTATCTAATTTATCAAAGCGCATTTGGAGCTGCTCTGCTTTAGACGCCAATTCTTCAATGCTTTGGGACGCGGCGGTTCCAAAGCCGGCGAGCGGCGCTTCCGCTACAATCTTTTTCTTTTCAAGAGCGCTGATCATAGGTCTTTCGATAAAAAAATAAATTAAAAAAAACAGGGCGAAAACAGCCGCTGCTGCAATTCCAAGCAAAGCAATAAATTTTGCCGGGCGCATTTTTTTTTCTTCGGCTGGTAAAAGCGAAACTTCTCCGACAGGTGCTTTCCAACCCGCTTCGCCCAATGCCAGCCCCAAAGCTAAAACCGCGGCGCTTGATCCAAAAGAATCTTCCGCTTGAACCGGTGGGCGAAAAATGCTCACGGCCGATGAAGGAAACCACTGTTGGATAGACTCACCCCAGGCGTCCAGATTTCCAAAGCCGGCGAGAAAAATATTTTCAGGCTGTACCCCTCCCGCGTTTTCGCTTAAGTAACGGAATGCTCCCAATAATTCATCATGCAGTTTTCCGCGGTCTTTTGATTCTTCTCCGGTTAAACGAAAATCCTGGCTAAAAAAAACAATGCCGTTTGAAACCAAGGTCATGTTCACGCTCAGATCGCCGTCCATCCAAATCATGGCATGCGGGCTTCTTGCGTCCGCAAACCCAAAGTATTGGCAGACCCGCGAAAAAGCTACATAGTCGGGTTCGATCGTTGACGGCTCACCCGTTCCGCGCCGCAAATTCATTACGAGACTTTGAATCACTCGCCTCTTTGCCGCGTTCGCGGTAATAGAAACCGCATTATTCAGGGTCGCATTTTCCCGATACACACAAACGGAATCTGCTATTTTGAGTCTTGTAAAGCGGCTGGCTTCGTAAAGTATGGCATCCGCTTTTTCTTTTTCAGGCAAAACCGGCATAATAAAATGGCGGGTCACGACATGAAACGGACTCATCGCGACAGCCGCAAAACACCCTTTGCAGCCGATTTTCTCGAGCGCGTTTCGAACCGCTTGCGATTCAGGCGTTAGTTTTATGCCTTTTGAAGAAGTCCCATCCCCGTCATTGGACAAAATCTCCGGAATCACTTCAACCGCGTATTTTTGCAATTGAGCGGAAGCGCCCTCTCTTACTGCAAGGGCGGCAACGACATGCTTCCGGCCGACATAAATACCTATTCCACGCACAAATCAACCTCTCTAATGATTCTTTAATCTGCAGCGGCGGACGATTTTAAGAAAGCCGCGTCGCCTTCTTGCAATTCTGATATGACCGCGAGAGAAAAAACTTTGACACCGGAATATTCGGGGTAGGTTTTCTCAACTTCCCCGTAGCCGATTAACTTCCCTCGATGATAAAGCTCAACCATCTGTCCCGGCTGAGCACCTTTTAATTCACCGATATTAACAATTACAAATTGAAAGTCCTGATTAACCGCCGAAATAGCGCCATTCGTCATGCCGCCCGAATTGGCTATTGGATCCGCTTGAACGACCAGGCCGTCCATGGACTGTAAACTAGTCTGAAGCGAGGAAATCATTTCATCTTTTTTAGAAACCTGTTTCCGCAAAGCCCCCACCTCACGGTCATACCGGGAACTCATCTTGCCCAATGCATTTTCAAAAACGTGATGCAGCGCGCTCGACATCGCCTCGCCTTTTTCAAGCCCTTGAATCTGATAAGTATAGCCTTGCTTTAAACCTTGAAATTGGCCCGCCATACGGTGTATTTCTGCTTGCTGTACACTATTAACCGTAGAGAGCTGTTCTAGTTTTTCACGCAAATGACGGTTACCGGCACTCAAGCTTTGCCAACGCACTTGTTCAAGGCGAATTTGGTCCGACAAATACTGTTGCTGTTGAAATAATACGGCCAAAAGCAACCCCATAAAAAGAACTGCAGCAATCACCGCGGCTTTTTTGAAATACTGCTTTAAAGTGAGAATAGAAAAAGATGGGAGCTTCTGAGGAAAAGCCTTGTCCGTCACGATACCGTGACGTTTCAACCATTCACGATTCTCTTCAGGAACCCGAGAACCGATTCTGACTTTTTTTTGCGGAGGAGAAACAAAAACTCTTTCTCGAGTTTCAACGTTCATAGTCTTCCATTCTGCATAAAAATTGGCTTTTTAATAAAAAGTAGCAACTCAGACGGATTGTTCCGTCTCTGCATTATCGGAAGGAAATGAAAAATACTAAAGTCGGCTGAAAACGGCCCTTAGATACTGGATTGCCAAAAAACTCGGCCGACAAAAAATGGCCCGAGCGATTCAATATAACGCGAAGTTTGCACCGTGCGGCGCATGCGTTGAATAAGATGCGAAAGCGGAAAAAGGTCTTTACCCACCACGCCGATCACGAATTCTTGGTCATTGCGGTCAAGCCCATGACAAGCCAAACGAATATCATGCGCCAAATCCGTACGGCCATAGGCCATACCGATCATTCCATGCTCCATTAAAATTTTCCCCTGTTCAGCAGGCGGAAGGGTTTCAAAATCGGGCTTACGGCGCAAAGGATACCAAATCGCCCAACGATGGTCGGGATTTAAGATATTCTTGCGCGGCTTATGCAGCAGCCAATCTTCCAGATTTTGTTCGCGCCCGCTGGAGTAAGTCCGTCCCAGCATCGTCATTTCTTGTTTATGGCGCAACCCGTCAAAAACAGGGTGATTCAAGACATCGCGGTAAGCTCCCGTAAAATGCCCCGGATCCTCCGCTATCAGTACAAGCGCAAACCCCTTGGGGTCGGAGATATCTTTATAAATCGCAGAAGGAATACGGTTTCTTTCCAGCAAATCACGAATAGGATTAAGGTCTTTGAGTCCCGTAAAAACCTGCAGCTGAATAAAAAGCCGTTTGGTCGAGATCTGGGCCACGCCCTCTATCGGCGCCCCTTTTTCCTTGATGTCGATTTCTTCAGATTCGTGATTCATTTAACTACACTTTATTTTGTCATTCCCGCGAAGGCGGGAATCTAGACTGGATCCCCGCTCAAGTCGGGGATGACACTTCGTGTCAGATTGCCGCGTCATCCTTCGGACTCCTCGCAATGACCACTGGCTTCATTATTTCTAATTTCTGACCGTTGATCACTAATCGCTGATCGCTGATAAATAAGTTTGGTGCTTCTTTTCAAACAAGGCAATACTTTCGGATTCTTTAAGCGTATTTCCGATATCGTCCAAACCGCTTAATAAGCGTTCTTTAACCGCGGAATCAATTTCAAAGTGAAAAGTTTTTTCCCGGGACGCGATCTGAGTTTTATCGAGGATCGCCGAATGTGAAGCGCCATGCAAAATCACTTTTTGCGCGGGCAAGTCAATTGTCATTTCCAACCGGCCTTGTGCCGCTTCCATAAAAATCTGATCAACTTCGTCTGATTTTAATTCCACGGTTAGTAAACCATTTTTCGAACAATTGTTACGAAAAATATCGGCAAAAGCAGGCACAACCGATTCTCCGTTTTTCATCGACGGCGCAATCACAGCCTTAAATCCGTACTGAGCAACAGACCATACGGCATGTTCACGGCTTGAACCGCAGCCGAAATTATTACGCGCAATAAGAATGGTTGCGCCATTTGTTTTCGGATCATTCAATACAAACGAGGCATTGGGTTTGCCGTCCGGCAAATAACGCCAATCGTGAAAAAGGCTTTCGCCGAAACCGGTGCGTTTAATTGATTTCAAAAACTGTTTCGCGATAATTTGATCAGTATCGACATTCGCGCGATCAAGCGCCGCCACAATTCCGCGAAAAACTTTAAAAGGTTCCATTAGTTTAAGCTCCTAATGTCCACGAAATGTCCGGCAACTGCGGCGGCCGCTGCCATCTCAGGACTGACCAAATGCGTACGCCCGCCTTTTCCCTGGCGGCCTTCAAAATTACGGTTGGATGTCGATGCGCAGCGCTCCCCCGGCTGTAAAAAGTCCGGATTCATCGCGAGACACATACTGCAGCCGGATTCGCGCCATTCGCAACCGGCCGCTTTAAAAATTTTATCCAAGCCTTCCGCTTCGGCCTGATGCTTCACGCGCTGTGAACCGGGCACCACAAGAACTTTCACGCCGCTGGCAATTTTTTGCCCTTTCAGGAAGCGGCTCGCGGCGCGCAAATCTTCGATGCGTCCGTTCGTGCAGCTGCCGATAAAAACCGTGTTAATTTTGACATCCGTCATCGGAGTTCCGGCTTTCAGCCCCATATAATCAAGCGCATGCTGAACGTCAACCGGCGCGTATCCCGCAACGGTTCCCGGAGCCGGTACTTTTCCACTGACATCCATCACCATTCCGGGACTTGTTCCCCAAGTGACCTGCGGTGAAATTTGCGAAGCATCAATCACAAGCTCGCGGTCATATTTTACATCCCGATCCGAAAGCAATTTTTTCCATTCGGAAACCGCTTTATCAAAGGCCGCGCCCTTCGGAGCGAATTGACGGTCTTTCATTGAAATATAATCAAAAGTTTTTTGATCGGGCGCAATCAATCCCGCGCGCGCACCGGCTTCAATACTCATATTGCACATCGTCATACGTGCTTCCATTGAAAGTTCGCGCACGGTATCACCGCAATACTCCAAAACATAACCCGTAGCACCGGCGGTGCCGATTAAACCGATCAATTTTAAAATCATATCTTTTGCGGTGACGCCTTTGCCTAATTTGCCGCGAAACTCAACTTTAAAATTCTTCGGCTTATTCTGAAGCAGCGTTTGTGTCGCGAGCACATGTTCAACTTCGGATGTACCAATGCCCATCGCGAAAGTTCCGAAAGCACCGTGTGTTGAAGTATGCGAATCACCGCAAACAATCGTTAAACCGGGTAATGTAATTCCTAAATCGGGTCCAATAATATGTACAACGCCCTGATCATCGCCGGTGATATCAAAAAGACGCACACCAAATTCTTTGCAGTTTTTTCGCAATGTTTCTACCTGCGCGAGCGAAATCGGGTCTTTGATGTTATAGCGGTCATCCGTCGGAATATTATGATCCATCGTCGCAAAAGTAAGTTCGGGACGGCGAACTTTTCGGCCGGAAAGGCGCAGTCCTTCGAAAGCCTGCGGGCTGGTAACTTCATGTACCAAATGGCGGTCGATGTACATAATCGTATCCCCGCTTGGCAAAGTTTTTACCAGATGGCTGTCCCAAATTTTATCAAACAACGTTTTGCCCATTTTCGCCCTTAGATTGAACGCGTATTCTAGCAGAATATCGCTCTTATACCAATAGCACATCACCCAAAAAATACGTTGAAAAGATCATCCACAAAGTTAATTAAAACGCTCAAACAACCCCGTCCAAAGGCGGAGAACTCGCTTTTAATTAACTTTTCTGATGATCCCGCTCTGGAGGGGGTGATGCAATAAGCGGAGAAGCAACGCGGTAAAATATAAATCCTTCGAAGACGCCCCTATTAAATTCCCTCACTTTCTTTCTCAACCTCCACCACCTAGCTTCACCTCTCCGTTTTTTTAATTCCTGCAAAGCCGTAATTGAAAAACAATATTCTTTTTCTTGGGCTAAGCAAAAGCTTCGCCCAAGAAAAGACATAATGGGAAACTAGACTAAAATTCGAGGCAGAGTGCGTACAAATAAAATGAAAGCGACTTCGAGTAATCAAGCATTCTCGGCCTTGTTTCTCCGCTTATTGCCTCCACCACACTTTGCGCAGATAAAGAAAACCCAAATCTTGAGATGCGAGTTCTGAGCGAAGCATCAGCTGTTTGAGCAGATCAGGATTTGGGTTTTCTTTCTTGAGTCCCCTGGATTCCCGCCTACGCGGGAATGACAGAGAGATTCCGCAGGCGAAGCCGAGGACTGTTCGAGCCAGATTCTGTTTCTTTTATGAGCTCAATAAACCAATGATTAGAATAGCTCTAACTGAGAATTACTCGAAACAGGTTTTGCGTCAAAACCGCTGACACCGATCCCGATGAGCCGGACGGTCTTTTTGCCGGCCAGGGTTTTGCCGTAAAGCAATTCGCAAGCCGTTTCAGAAATTTGCGCCGCGCTTTGAATCGGCTTGCGCAATGTGCGCGAACGCGTAATTTGCTCAAAATCATGGTATTTCACTTTCAACGTGACGGTGGTTCCTTGCTTGGCATTTTCCGTGAGATCATGAAAAACTTCCTGCGAAAATTCTTCGATGACTTTTTCAAGCTGTTCGATTTTTAAAATATCTTTTTGAAAAGTTGTTTCAACGCTGATTTGTTTTCTCTCCTGAAATGGTTCTACTTCACGCTCCGACTCTCCCCTCGCGCGCTCTAAAAGCCAAGGCCCTGAATTTCCAAAGTGAGCGGTAAGCTTACGTAAGCCCATGCGCTGAATATCGCCGCAGGTTTTAATTTTTAGCGCGTGCAATTGTTTCTCAGTCTTGGGGCCAACGCCCGGAATCTTTCGTACCGGCAAATCGAACATCAAGCTTTCAATTCGCTCAGGGCCAATTACAGTCAAACCATTTGGCTTTTCAAGATCTGACGCAACCTTTGCGAGAAAGAGGTTCACACTCACACCCGCAGATGCTGTCAATTTTGTGGCAGCAAGAATATGCTGTTTGATTAACCCCGCAAGCGCCGCGGGGTCATCCATGTTGAGCTTATTCACCGTGACATCAAGATAAGCTTCATCGAGTGAAACGGATTCCACAAGGTCGGTGTATTTATGGAAAATGGAGTGAATGGTGTCAGATGCTTTGGAATATTTTTCAAAATGCGGGCGAACAAATATTCCCTCGGGACATAGCCGAAAAGCTTGCGCCGAAGACATGGCCGAATGCACGCCGAATTTGCGCGCTTCGTAAGAGCAGGTGCTGACAACCCCGCGGCTTTTGGGATCGCCGCCGACAATGACGGGTTTTCCGCGCAGGTCCGGATTATCTCGCATTTCAACCGCCGCAAAGAAGGCGTCCATATCGAGATGGATGATTTTGCGCGGCCAATGCGCGTAACGGGATGATTTCAGCGAAGAACTTTTAGCTTTGGGGCTCAACTTTTCAGAAATTCGGCCAAAGAAACCGAAGTGGCAACGCCGCTGCGGCGGTTTTTGATTTCGATTTTACCTTCTTTAAGCCCGCGTTCGCCGACAATGATTCGATTCGGAATGCCGATCAAATCCGCGTCTTTAAATTTAACGCCCGCGCGTTCTTCGCGGTCATCAAAAAGCACATCTTTCCCTTGGGCGGTTAAGTGCGCATAAATTTCTTCAGCAACTTTCACCAATTCAGGAAGCGCCTGATTCATCGTCAAAATTTGATAATCAAAAGGTGCGATCGCGTCCGGCCATTTAATTCCGTTTTCGTCGTGGTTTTGCTCAATCGCCGCGGCAAGAATACGGTTCACGCCGATTCCATAACAGCCCATAATCACGGTTTTCTTCGCTCCGGTTTCATCCGAGACCTGACAATTTAAAGCTTCTGTGTACCGTGTTCCAAGTTTAAAAATATGGCCGATTTCCATACTTGTCGCAATTTCCAATGCACCGCTGCCGTCCGAAGCCTGGTCACCCGTTCTCACATTTCGCAAATCACCGAAAACCGCCACTTTGAAATCACGTTCAAGGCAAACATTTTTAAAATGCTTATCTTTTTGATTTGCGCCTGTGGTGAAATCGGAAATACCCTGAACCTCCCAATCCGCGTAAACCGGAATTTCTAAACCTACAGGGCCGGCAAAACCTACGGGCGCCTTCGTAGCCAGCTGAACTTCTTCGCTCGTAGCCTGTCTTACATCCTTAGTACCGAGCAAAGCTCGAAATTTCGGCTCATTCAGTTCGCTGTCGCCTGTCACAAGCGCGGCTACGGGCTTTCCGTCCGCCATATAAATCAAAGTCTTCACCATTTGCGCGGGTTTTAATTTGTAACGATGCGAAAGCTCTTCAATTGTTCTTAAGTTGGGCGTATCAAAGGCCTCATAGGCTGAAGACTGCGGTACCGGCGTTTTCAAATTCGGGTTGGCGCGTTTCGCAACTTCAACACTTGCAAGATAACCTGATTTTGAAAACGCGATACGATCTTCTCCATAAGGGCAAATCACCATAAATTCCTGACTGCCCGTGCCGCCCATCATGCCGGAATCTGCGGTCACAATTCTGAAATCAAGCCCGCAGCGGCTGTAAATTTTGGCGTAAGTTTTCGACATATTCTCATATTCACGGTCAAGGCCGGCAGCATCCATATGAAAACTGTAAGCGTCTTTCATAATGAATTCTTTGGTACGAATCACGCCAAAACGCGGGCGGGCTTCATCACGAAACTTAGTTTGAATTTGATAAAGATTAATCGGAAGATTGCGGAAAGATTGGATATTCCCCGCAACCAGGCTTGTGATAACTTCTTCGTGCGTAGGCCCTAAAACAAATTCCGTTCCGGCGCGGTTCTTAAAAGCGATTTTATCGTCGCCAAGTTTTTCATAACGCCCGGTTTGCTTCCATAAATCCGCGGGCGTGAGAGCCGGCAATAAAACTTCATTCGCACCCGCACGATTCATTTCTTCACGGACAATCTGAATAATTTTATTTAAGACACGAAAGCCAAGCGGTAAATAACTGTAAACACCTGAGGAAAGCTGGCGCACAAGGCCCGCACGCAGTGCTAATTTATGGCTGACGGCTTCGGCATCTTTCGGAACATCACGTAAACTCGGAATCAGCGTGTTGGACCATTTCACAAAATTCTTAAGCTCCTGGAATCAATGATGGAACAATGCTTTGATTTTAGCGAAAACTGATAAATTAACGAGATCATTATAGAAAACAATCACCATCAGTCCCATTAAAAGAATAAATCCCACGGTCGCGGCTCTTTCTTGGATTTTCAGACTGACGGGCTTTTTTGTGACCGCTTCAATTAAAAGAAAAACTAAATGGCCGCCGTCCAAAGCCGGGAAAGGCAGTAAATTAAATACTGCCAAGCCTGTGCTTAAAATGGCCGCAAGAAAAATCAGCGCAGAAGCTCCCTGCTTCGCCGCCTCGCCGCTCATCTTCACAATACCCACGGGCCCAGAAAGATTTTTGGGCGACATTTGTCCGGTTAAGAGATAAAAAATCGCTTTATGGCTCATTACGGTGTAGTTCCATTCAAAGCCTGCCGCTTTTTTAATGGCTTCTCCGAAAGAGAATTTTTCAGGAATAGTCACTGATGCATCGGGTATAAATCCCGCCATCCGTTCCGTTGTTTTTTTGCCGAAAATATCCTTGCGCTCAACAGCATTCGGCGTAATGTGAATATCAACCTGTGTTGTTTGATTAAAAACACCGGTGCGTTCGACTTTAAAATCGAGCACCGCGGATGTGGTGGAAACAATACTTTCCTTAATCTCAGAAAAAATATGTACCGGTTTTCCATTCACCGCAAGGACACGATCACCTTTCATCAAACCCGCTGTTGCTGCGGGAGAATCTTTTTGAATTTCGCCGATGACATTGGCAGGAACCGTATGCGGCATCGCAAAAAAAGCGAGCAAAAGCACAAAAGCTAAAAAATAATTCATCATGACACCCGCACAAACGATAAAAATGCGTGATCCCACAGGTGCGGCAAGATAATCGCCGGGCTTTGGCTCTCCGCCTGCAACTTCGGAAATTTGTTCGCCCGCCGGCTTCACAAATCCGCCCAAAGGCAAAATGCTGATGGTATAAAGCGTTTCTTTGCCTTGGATTTTAAAAAGTTCCGGCCCGAAACCGATGGAAAATTTTTCAACTTTCACTTTGCTCAAGCGGCAGGCGAGAAAATGACCAAACTCATGAATCGCGATTAACACTCCGAACAAAACAAGTCCGGGAATCCAACTTAACATAATGCCTCCGCAGCAAAATTACGCGCCCAAACATCCGCTTCCAAAATCTGATTCAGATTTGGTTTTTTATTCAAACGGTGATGCGCCATTGTTTTCTCAATACCTTTGGGAATATCCAAAAATCCGATTTTCCGGTTCAAAAACTTTTCAACTAAAACTTCATTGGCGGCATTTAAAACCGCGGGCATTGTACCGCTCATTCGGCTGGCTTCATAGCCTAACTCTAAACACGGAAAACGTGAAAAAGACGGCTTTTCAAAAGTTAAAGTACGAATCTCCGCTAAATTGAGCACCGGCAAATGATTCACCAAACGCTTAGGCCAGGTCATAGCGTATTGAATCGGTAAACGCATATCGGTTACACCCATATGCGCGAGATAAGAACCATCCACAAACTCAATCATGCCATGCACAATGGCTTCCGGATGAACCAAAACTTCCACTCGGTCGCAGCTCACGCCAAAAAGATTAGCCGCCTCAATCACTTCCAGGCCCTTATTCATGAGCGTCGCGGAATCAATCGTAATTTTAGGTCCCATTTTCCATTTCGGATGTTTCAACGCCTGCTCAGGTTTCACTTTCGCAAGCGATCCTTTAAATTTTCGAAAGGGTCCGCCGGATGAAGTTAAGGTGAGCTTTGCGATAGTCTCCGCGGGCTTACCTTCCAAGCATTGCCAAATCGCAGAATGCTCACTGTCCACAGGAAGGACTTGTGCTTTATATTTGCGGGCTTCCGACAGAAGTAAAGTTCCCGCCATGACCAGCGGTTCTTTATTTGCAACCGCCACTGACTTGCCCGCGCGTACCGCCGCAAAAATCGGTGCGAGCCCCACAGCTCCCACCATCGCACAAATAACCTGATCAACAGCCTTGAGTGTACTGACTTCATGCAATCCGTCATCACTGGTCACAACTCGAATACCAAGCGGCTTTAATTTTTTTTCAAGAACAAGCGCAAGTTTAGAATCATAAACCGCAACTATTTTGGGACGAAATTCACGCGCCTGCTCTTCGAGGCGCTGAATGTTTGCGCGCGCAGCAAGCGCGGCAATTCGAAAAGTTTTAGGGTAAAGGCGAACAATCTTGAGGGTACTTTCACCGATGGAACCCGTAGATCCAAGAATGCTGATTGTCTTCATTGAAACTCAGCGCAAAACCAGGCGTGTCAAATAAAAGTAAACAAAGGGTACGGTAAAAAGCAAGCTGTCGAGAACATCAAGAATGCCGCCAAGTCCTGGAATTTGGCCGGAGTCTTTGACGCCCGCGTCCCGCTTTAAAAGGCTTTCCGCGAGATCCGAAACCTGGGCTAAAATTCCGATGGAAAAACCCAGAATCAAAATATGAAGCATTCCCACATCGGGAAGATAATAGGAAGAAAGCGCCGCGAGAATAACGGAAGTCCCCAACTGCCCCCAAGCGCCTTCGATGGATTTTTTAGGGCTGATATGTTCGAGCAATTTCACTTTTCCGATCGCCTTACCCACAAAATAAGCGCCGGCATCGCCGCCTTTGACGATTAAAACCGTGAAGAAAACCCAAACCTCACCGTGCGGCAGGCGCCGCATCGGAAGGACTTGCGAGAAAAACCAAGCGATGTAAATCAATCCAAAAATAAAGAGCGCCGCACTTGCCAGTCCCTGATCCACGGATTTGCGCGTAAAAAAAAGCGCGAAAAAAGCGACTAGCGCGAACAAAATCACTTCGAGGCTCAAAGAAGCATAAACCGAAACCACAACCAGCGCGCCCATTCCAATCAAGAGCCAGGGATGCATCCAGAAACCTTTCGCTTGCGCGAGCAGACTGTATTCATACAAGGCAAAAGATACGAGGACTATCGCGATTCCGAGAAACAACCATTCAGGCACAAAAAAAATAGCGTAAACAGCGAGTGCGATGAACAAAGCCGCGAAAGGTAACCGTTTCGTTAAATTGCTCATGCTTTAACCCCCGTTTGCGATTCTGTTAAACCGAATCTGCGATCCCGTTTGGCGTAAGCCTCGAGCGCTTCGCGAAACTGTTCATCCTTAAAGTCAGGCCAAAAAGTCTCCGTCACATAAAGTTCCGCGTAAGAAAGCTGCCAAAGCAAAAAATTACTGATCCGCATTTCGCCGCTTGTACGGATTAAAAGATCGGGGTCCGGCAGCTTGGACGTATAAAGCTCATCCGCAAAAATTTCTTCCGTGATTTCCGACGGTTTTATTTTCCCTGCCACGGCTTTTTCAGCCAACCGGCGCGCGGCGCGCGCGATTTCAAAACGGGAGGAATAGCTAAAAGCGATTGTTAACGTTAAACCGGTGTTGGTTTTTGTGGTCTCAATCCACTGATCAAGCTTTTTTTGAATAATACTCGGCAAGTCTGATATTTCTCCAATAACTTTAAAAATCACGTTGTTTTCCATCATCACTTTCATTTTGGAGTCAAGAAACTGGGCAAGCAATGACATTAAAAACCCGACTTCGTCGGCCGGGCGTTTCCAATTTTCTTTGGAAAAAGCATAAAGGGTCAAATAGCGCACCCCCAAGCGGCTCGCAGAACGGGTGATTTCTTCCACCCGGTTGACGCCTTCTTCGTGTCCCTTAATGCGCGGAAAACCTTGGCGTTTAGCCCAGCGTCCGTTGCCATCCATAATGATTGCAACATGCTTGGGAATTTTTGACTCGGGGCTCGTCATGCGGTTATAGAATAATCGTTTGGTCGCGCTTGCTGCCGATCGAAACCATTTTAATGGGAACTTCTATCAACTCTTCGATGCGCTGCAAATACTTACGCGCATTAAGCGGCAAATCTTTCCATTTGCGTGCGCCGGTAATATCTTCTTTCCAACCGTCAACCGCTTCATATACCGGCTGAGCGTCCATGAATTCAATCGCGCCATGCGGATAATCGGGCGTTTTCTTGCCGTTGATTTTATAAGCTGTCGCAATGTTCAGCTTTTCAAGCCCGGATAGAATATCCATTTTCATAACAGCCATTTCGGTGATACCGTTCACGCGTACGGCGTGACGCACAACAACACTATCAAACCAGCCGCAGCGGCGCGGACGTCCCGTGGTCGCGCCAAATTCTTCGCCGCGTTCTTGAATTTGCTTCAGCAGAACCGGCGGAAACTGTGTCGGAAAAGGACCTTCCCCCACGCGCGTGGTATAAGCCTTTACGACTCCGATCACGGAATCAATATGCGTCGGGCCCACGCCGGAACCGGTCATAGCTCCCCCCACAGTCGCATTTGAAGAAGTCACGAAAGGATAGGTCCCATGATCGACATCGAGCAAAGTTCCCTGCGCGCCCTCGAAGAGCATTTCCTTCTTTTTCTTAATCGCGTCATTCAAATACTTGGGGCCATCAATTGAAAAACTGAGAATAGTTGAACGAATTTTCCAGAAATCTTTGAATATTTTTTCGTAAGCAAGCGGTTTCGCACCGTAAATTTTCTTGAGGTATTCATTTTTTTCGCTGAGGATAAATTCCAGCCTTGAACGAAAATAATCTTCTGAACGTAAATCGGCGAGACGAATTCCCGTGCGGGCCATTTTATCCGTATAAGCCGGGCCGATTCCTTTTTTTGTCGTACCAATCGCTCTTCCGGGATGCGCGTGTTCTTCTTTGAGCCCGTCAAGCAGTCCATGATAAGGCATAATTAAATGCGCTTGATCCGAAATAAAAAGCCGGCCTTTGACTTTGATTCCCGCGCGTTCAAGCATATGAACTTCTTCAAGAAACGCAAACGGATTCAGAACAACACCGCCGCCGATCACGCAAATTTTACCGCGATGAAAAATACCAGAAGGAATTAAATGCAGAACAAATTTCTTTTTTCCAAATTTAACCGTATGCCCCGCGTTATGGCCGCCTTGATAGCGAACAATGACATCGCTTTGACGCGCAAGGATATCGATAACTTTCCCTTTACCTTCGTCACCCCATTGGGCACCAATCAAAACTCTATTCATTTATATTTCCTATTTAATTCGTTTATGCCGGTTGGACAAAGTCCAGAGGCAAAATGTGATCGCAGAGCTGAAATTAAAGTTTGGTAACTTTCACGTCAATGACAGGGTCAAACTTTTCAATTTGTTTTACGACTTTTTCGGGAATTTCACCGTCGGTATTAATGATGGTCATCGCAAGTGTCTTCTTACCTTGACGAATACGGCCAAGCGACATTTCAGCGATATTTACTTTTGCGGCACCGAGCAAACTGCCGACTTTACCGACGACACCGGGCCGGTCTTCATTCTTAATGAAAAGAATTGTGCCGATCGGTTCCACATCCACTTGAAACTCATTGATGCGCACGATACGAGCCATGCCTTCAAAAAGTGTTCCCATAATGGTGTGTTTGTCTTTACCATTTTCGACTTCAAGTTCGATGTAACTGGTGAAATCAGTTTTCTGGTCACTGCGTGACTCCGTGACACTAATGCCACGTTCTTTAGCCACGCTCGGCGCATTTACAAAGTTAACGGTGTCGCCGCAAATCGGCGCGAGCAGGCCCTTCAAAAGTGAAATCGTCATCGCTGTCGGCTTATATTTGCCTGGATCTCCGCCAAAACGAATGGTCACGTTTTTAAAACTGCCCGAAAAAAGCTGGGTATAAAGCAGCCCCATTTTCTCCGCAAGAATAATCCAAGGCTTTAAATGCTTTAAGGTTTCGGAATCTAAATTCGGCTGATTGACCGCATTGCGAATTTCACGTCCGGTAAGAGCATCGATAACCTGCTTCACAACATCTAAAGCGACATTCTCCTGCGCTTCTGAAGTTGCGGCTCCCAAATGCGGCGTCGCAATAAAGTTCGGTAATTTCAAAAGCGGATTATTAACCGGCGGTTCTTCTTCAAATACATCAAATGCGGCCGCTGCAACTTGTCCGCTCTTCAACGCTGCATACAATGCCTTTTCTTCAATTATTCCGCCGCGCGCACAGTTCACGATCCGTACGGTCTTTTTGCAAAGCTTGATTGATTCGGAATTAATCAAATATTTCGTTTCTTTCGTAAGCGGCGTATGAACGGTGATGAAATCCGCATTCTTCAAAATCGTCTGAACGTCCACAAATTCCGCGGGGATCTCCTTAAAAGCTCCGGCTGAAATAAAAGGATCATAGGCAAGAATTTTCATATTGAAGGCAAGCGCGCGCTTCGCGACTTCACGGCCGATACGGCCGAATCCAATTACACCCAAAGTTTTGTCCTTGAGTTCGGTACCCATAAATTGCTGACGCTTCCAGTCACCCGCTTTCACGGAAGCATCGGCCTGCGGAATATTGCGCGCAACCGACATCAACATCGAAAAAGTATGTTCCGCAGTGGAAATCGTATTACCTTCCGGAGTATTCATCACGATGATGCCCATCTTGGTGGCGGTTTCGACATCGACGTTATCCACACCCACACCGGCACGGCCGACAACACGTAATTTTTTCGCAGCAAGCAATAAATCTTTAGTCAGCTTGGTTCCGCTGCGAATTAAAATCGCTTCGTAATTACCGATAATTTTTTTAAGTTCTTCGGGTTTCAGGCCCGTTTTCTCATCGACTTCTAAATTCTTCTCGCGGCGAAGAATATCCATACCACCTTTTCCCAAAGGATCTGAAACAAGAATTTTCACAGAGTCACCTTTTTTCTAAAAACCGTAAAACTTAAAAACGAATTTATTTATTTCTTTTTTATTTCTGAATTGTTCGTGACCACCACATCCACTAATCCATAATCACGCGCTTCGACAGCGGACATGAAATAATCGCGGTCACAGTCTTTTTCAATTTGCTCGACAGACTTGCCACAGTTTTCAGCAAGAATCTTATTCAAATGTTCTTTGATTTTTAATATTTCCTTAGCTTGAATATGAATATCTGAAGCTGTCCCGCCCGCACCGCCTGATGGCTGGTGAATCATGACGCGTGCAT
Source organism: Candidatus Omnitrophota bacterium (assembly GCA_043732705.1). Lineage (GTDB taxonomy): Bacteria > Omnitrophota > Omnitrophia > Omnitrophales > Aquincolibacteriaceae > Multiplicimicrobium. The sequence continues at coordinate 16,720 of JAYTHE010000038.1, forward strand.
TCGGCAAGGAATACCGCTTACCTTTGGTTCCGCCCGCCAAAAGAAAGGCACCCATACTTGCGGCCTGACCGAGCACATAAGTTGCGACATCACACTTAACGAATTTCATCGTGTCGTAAATCGCGAGCCCCGCAGTCACGGATCCGCCCGGCGAATTAATATAAATATTGATATCTTTATCAGGGTCTTCCATTTGAAGAAAAAGAATCTGCGCAATGATAATGTTCGCCATCATGTCATCAATCGGCGTTCCGATGAAGACAATGCGGTCTTTCATTAAACGGGAATAAATATCATAAGAACGTTCGCCACGGCTTGTTTGCTCAACGACCATTGGAACTAAATAACTCATAAAACCTCCTGAGAAATTTCTAATTTCAAAAACCTAAACCTGAATTCAGGCCGCTAAACTCTAAGCGCTAATCTCTAAATCCTAAACAAACTCGAAATTCTAATTTCGAAAACCCAGGATCACTTTTAGTGATCTGAGTTATTGAAATTTATTTAGAATTTTATTTGATATCTGCTTGCGCCTTAATCCAGCCAATTGTTTTCTCTTGGCGAATGACTTCACGCAAATGATCCAGCGCTTCAGCATTACCGCGATAGTATTGTCCGACTGTTTCGACCGGCTGACGATAGAGCTCAGCGTACTCGGCAAACTTTTTATCCAAATCCGCGTCTTCAGCTTGAAGCTTTTGTGTTTTCGCAATTTCATCGAGAATAAACGCGAGCTGAATCTGCTTTTTCGCTTCGGGTTCAAGTTCTTTGCGAACCTTCTCTTTTTCTTTAGCGTCAGGCTCAGGAACTTTATGACCCTGCTCTTGTATGCGCTTTTGCGTTTGCTCAATCATCTCTTCAACACGGCGGTCAACTAAGCCCTTGGGCGGCTCAACCTTATTATGCTTCACAAGCTGGTCGAGCAATGCTTTTTCAAGCTCTTGATCCGCTTCACGTTCTTTTTGAACGGATAAATCTTTTTCAATTTTGTCTTTGAGCGCTTTGAGATTTTCAAAGTCGCCCGCCTGCTTGGCAAAATCATCATTAAGCTCAGGTAGCTTGCGCTCTTTAACTTCTTTAACTTTCATTTTAAAAGTCGCTTTTTTCGCGGCAATATCTTTACGCGCGGTTTCTTTCGGAAATGTCACTTCTACATCTTTGGTTTCACCGGCTTTAATGCCTACAAGCGGCATGGAAAACCCTCTGAGGAATTCATCTTTCTTGATTTCAACCCAATCGGATTCTTTTTTCTCAATTTGCTTACCGTCGACTTCGCAAACATAGTCCACAACCACAAAGTCACCTTCTTGCGCGCCGCGTGTCTCGACAGTTTTATATTGCGCTTGAGACTCTTGAATACGCTTCAATGTCGCTTCAACTTCTTTGGCAGGCACTTCAACTTTGTTTTTTTTGGCTGAAAGCCCGGTGATCTTTGAAAGCTTAATTTCAGGGCGGGTTTCAATACGCGCTTTAAAAGTGAGTTTTTCCTTATTAAATTGAATGTCTTCAACCGCAGGATTCAAAAGCGGGTGGATATCATTTTCTTTAAGCGCGCTGAAAAGCGCTTCATTCACGAGATGTTCCATAACCGAACCATCGGCGTCTTTAGAAAAATGCATTTCAAGAATATTGCGCGGTGCTTTGCCCGGGCGAAAACCGGGGATCTTGGCTTTGTGCGTAACCGCCTCATAGAAAGTTTCATATTCAGCGGCGATGCGCTCTTTGGAAACTTCAATCGTTAAAATCTTTTCGCAGGCTTTTCCATTCTGAACTTTAACTTTATAACCTTCTAAAACCTGGCTCACAATAAATCTCCTTGCCTATATTTTTGGCTCTGGGCTGCGCCCAACCGCGAAGCAAACTTCACACATTAAACATAAATGAACAAACCCGGAACGAACGTCCCGGGTGATCTTAATCATAGATCAATATATAAGACCGTAATTTAGAATCGACCGCCCTTCATTCGCGTGCGCTGGCCGCGCCGCTCATTTCGGGTCGGCAACCGCTTCGCCTTGTCTTCGCTTCATCAAAACCTCACATTGGTCAGATTTTAATTTCGCTCAGCTTTACAAATTGCGAAGCTCCCGTTCGCTTCCCGCAAAACACAGTCCAGAATTTAGAAGGGATTTTTCACCCTTCTAAAATCTGGAGCGAGTGGAGGGAATCGAACCCTCGTAGCTGCCTTGGCAAGGCAGTGCATTACCACTATGCTACACTCGCAAAGAATGAAAACAGCTATGATTAAGAGCTGCGTATTCTAAGGAACCACCCCCCATTTGTCAAACCTTCAACTGACCCGACCTTTGCTTGTCAATTTCGGGATTCTCCAGTAGAATCCCGCTTCCCTTCGGGGAGAGTGTACCAACACCTTACACGTGGGCCGATAGCTCAGTTGGTAGAGCAGTTGACTCTTAATCAATTGGTCGTAGGTTCGATCCCTACTCGGCCCACCAATTTACTGAAAATGGGCGTCTGCTTCATCGCAAGCTTCATTCCTTCGTCAACGTACATTTTAAAGTACGCCTCCTCAGTCATTCGCCTGCTCTTCGCATTCAGCCCATTTTGAGTAATTGGTTAGCAATGGGAAGGATCGAAGGGAGCTTCGCAATTCATAAAGCTGAACGAAATCAAAAGCTGACTGAATGTCAGGTTTTGATAAAGTGAAGTCAAGGCGAAGCGGGTGGTTACCCGAAATGAGCTCATGCGGCTAGCATAGAGCGAATGGAGGGAACCGATCCCCCGTTGGAGGATTTTTTTTTGGCCGAGTAGGGATCGAAGTGAGGCGCGCAATTCTTACGGTCGAACGAATAAGCAACATGACTTAATGTCATGTTGCGAAGAAGTGAGATCCAGGCGCGCCGAGTGGCCGACCTGGAGTGAATGCCGCGACTAGCGGACATGAACGGAGGGCGCCGTTATCCCTTCTACGGCCCCTAAAAAGCTTTGGGTTGTGATTTTTCGCTTTAAGTTTTAGACTCTCGTACTGCGCGGCTGTGGCGAAATTGGCAGACGCACTAGACTTAGGATCTAGCGCCGCAAGGCGTGGGGGTTCAAGTCCCTCCAGCCGCATGTTTATAAAATGAATAAACCTTACTTAATCATCTCGCCTTTTGTTGTCTATTTTTTATGCGCTTCCGGCTGCGCCTTTAGCCCGGATAAAAATTCGAATCATTTTTCGGCCTCTTCCAATGAACTCGCCGCGGGCGAAGCGATTCACCAAAAAATTCTGGATGATTATCAGCCTTACACTGACTCGAAAATGAATGCTTATATTCAGGGCGTTGTTACCAAACTATCAGCTCACGCAAAAAGAAAAAAATTAAATTATCGCGTCATGATTCTAAGTGATGAACGCATTTATGCTATTTCCGCGCCGGGCGGTGAAATTTATATTACCACTGCTTTTCTTGGTTTTATTAATAACGAAGCCGAACTTGCAGCCGTGCTTGGACATGAAATCGGTGAATTACAATTTACCGCCCCGCAATTTAACCCCATTCGCAAAACATTGGATGGAGTGACCAAGGTTGGCTCGATGGTTGGGCCCGCGTTTGGTCAAATCGGCACATTGGCAAGCCTCGGTCTGGTGGGATTGCATGCAGCTTATGCCCGTGATCCTGACTTAGAGACCCGTGTACTTTCTAGTGACCGTTGGGTTATGAAAACCATGCTGGAAGAAGGCTATGATCCGCAGGCTTTGGTGGATGTTTTAACTCATTTCGCAAAATACGACCGCCAGCTTTTGTCGATGTTTTATGATTATTATCAAAGTCGGCCAATCACTGTCAAACGCGTTAATACGGCGAATGCGGAGTTTAAAAAGCTTGATTTAGAAGGGCGCAATCTCGAAACTTACTTCGATCGCTACAAAAAAAACACCGAGAACCTTCATTTGCCTGCGAATTAGACAGAAAAAGAAAGTGCGCCCGAGTGGAATTGAACCACTAACCCTCAGTTCCGAAGACTGATGCTCTATCCAATTGAGCTACGAGCGCAGACCGGTTGCGTCAAGGCGCAGAGGTTTGAATTTAACTGCGATTCAAAAAAACAAGCGAAAGCGCGCCCAAATCTCCGGCCTCGCCTTTTAAAATTGATTTTTTGACTTCGCAGGATTTAAAAGCTTCAAGCCAGGCGGATTGCTTACAACGCTCCATGGCCTTCTTGATAAAAAAGCTTGGCGCTGATTTAAAAACACCTCCGCCTAAAACAATCAGCTCAGGATTCAGGACATTCATCAAAATCGCCAACCCCGTACCCAAATGATAGGCTGCGGCTTCAAAAGATTGCTTTGCTTTGCGATCTCCGCGGGCTAACCGCGCCACCACATCTTTGGCTCCCGAAACTTGACGGCCTGACAGCCATGTATACATTTTAGCAATCGCAGTTCCCGAAGCATGCGCTTCCAAACAGCCTTTTCGCCCGCAACCGCATAAACTGCCATTCGTCACAACCGGCACATGCCCAATTTCACCGGCGGCAAACCCCGCGCCCTCGAGAAGTTTGCCGTTTACAAAAATACCGCCGCCCACTCCCGTACTCACGGTTAAATAAACAAAATCAGAAGCTTTTTTCGCGGTGCCAAAAACTTTTTCGGCACAAGCCGCGGCATTGGCATCATTGGCAAGAAAAACGGGCAGGCGAAACTGTGTCTCGATTTTATTTTTGAGCGGTAAATTTTCCCAGCCTGGCAAATTAGGTGAAACGGGAACTTTCCCGAGTTGAGTATTCACCGCTCCCGGCAAACCGATTCCGACTCCTAAGACGCGTATTTTCCGGAGTTTTGAAATGGTTAAAAAATCAGCAATAATGGCGTTGATTTGAAGCAAGGCTTCTTTTGATTTCGCGCGGAGAGGCGTCGGAAATTCCTTACGGGCAAAAATTTTTCCGGCGTCAGTGCCCAAAACCACCGAAACCTTCGTCCCGCCCACATCGATTCCAATCGCTGCTTTGCTCATAGACCGAAGACTATAGACTAAAGACCACAGACTAGAAAAGGGAAAAATAGGCTGTTTGGAATCACTTGAAAATGGGAATTCTTTTGACAATCTCTGCTGCTTTTCTATAATGACCGCACTTTTGGTCGGGCAGGTAGCTCAGTCGGTAGAGCAGAGGACTGAAAATCCTCGTGTCGGCGGTTCGATTCCGTCCCTGCCCATTTTACCTTCAGGCGTAATGCCTGAAGGTAAAATGGCCTCGGCCCCAATTTTTTATTTTGCCGTCTTTGAAGCCAATTCAAAGACGGCGTTTTACTTTTTCAGCCATGCTGAAAAAGAACAACTCCCAGCAAATTGGCGAAATCGAAGAGAATCACGTCTGCCTACCGGCAGGCACTTCATATAGATATAACTGAACGGAATTAAAATCTGACTCATGTCAGATTTTAATAAAGTGAAGACAAGGCGCGGTGAGTGGCCGACCTGTAATGAGTGCGGCGACCAGCCGACACGAATGAAAGGCGCCGTTATTCCGTCCCTGCCCAACAAAACTTGCTTTGCGCGCGGCTTATGACATAGCCCCACGCGCATTTATTCAACGCCAGGCTTTCATGTCCTGGCGCTAATAATTTCAGGCCAAAAGACGGATTTAATTAAGCGGAAAAGGTTTCGATCGAAGTCTGATTACGGCCATTTTCTTTTGAACGGTAAAGCGCCTCATCCGCTCGCTTAACAATGTCATCGGGCGTCTCATCAAAATCATGCAGAGAAGCCACTCCTAAGCTGATTGTGATGGGAATCACATGTCCTCCAAACTCAATCGGAACCGCTGCCACAGCCTTACGGATACGGTCCGCGACATTAAACGCAGCCGTTTTAACATCCGTATTAGGCAGCAGCAGGACAAACTCTTCCCCGCCGTAACGCGCAACCATATCGCCGTCTGTTTGCCCCACGTGGAAACGAATGCCGGTTCGAAGCAATTCAGAAATTCGGCGCAGAACCTCATCACCTGCCTGATGGCCGTAGGTATCATTCACTTTTTTGAAATGATCAATATCAATCAAAACAATCGAAAGCGGCAGATTAAATCTCTGGGCGGTTTTGAAAGCCTTTTCTGACATAACGTCAAAAAAACGTCTTACGGCAACACCCGTTAAACCATCCGTTGTTGAAAGCTTATAAAATTGAATACGTTCACGGTCACTTGCGATTTTTGAAAAGAAGGCCGAAAAAAGAAAAAGCAGCAAAATGAGCTGGGCCGGCTGAAAAACTTTAAACCAAAAACCATGAACAACAAACATAAAGTAGACAAACCCAAGCCAGCCCAGAATGAGAAGGGTAATAAACAGCAGCGACACTAAATTGCGAAAGGGCAAAAGAAAACCGATCGAGACCAAACTCAAAATAAGCATCGCCACAACATTTTGTTTGGAAGTGGCAGGGGTAATAAACTCATTCAGTAAAGCGCCATTAATCACGCTTGCAAGCACCCCCAACCCTGGATAGGCTTTGTCCAGCGGCGTCGCCTTAATGTCGGTTCCGCCAGCGGCGGTATGGCCCACCAGGCAAACTTTATCTTTAAAAATACTAGGCGATATCAGCGGGGTTTTTCCGGACTGTAAACTCTCAAAACTTTTTAAAACATCGATATAGGAAACATGCTGAAAGGCTTCGGTCCATTTTCCCGGCCAGGAAATCAGTAAAAATCCGTTTTCATCCGTTTTATAAGGAACATCTCCAATTTTTTTAATTGGTTTTCCTAACAAGTCATAAGCCAGCTTCAAAGCCAAATGCGGGTAAGGCACGCCGTCAACTTCAATAAAAGGTTTGAAACGGCGCAAAATTCCGTCATCGTCAGGATTCACATTGATATGGCCGATGCCCGTCGCATATTTTTCAAATTGCGGAATAGAACGCAAAAGAATTTTTTGACTGCCGACCGTCTCCACAAAAACAGGAAAATAAACACCCTTGTTTTTTTTAAGCGACTCTTCCATGACTCCGTCGTCAAACTGAGAGCTTTCACCTTCAAAAAGATAATCAAACAAGATAGAATGGGCGCCCCATTTCTTAAGAATTTCAAGCATGACTCCGTGATAATGCCGCGGCCAGGGACGCTCTTTAATCACCTGCAAACTATCTTCGGCAACTTCAACATACACAATTTGGCGGCTTGCGGGAATGGGCGGACGAACACGAAAAAGCAAGTCAAGCAGAACGGTTTCGAAGCGGTCTAAGCTGCCTATATAACAAATCAAAGCTCCCAAAGCAATCATGACCAAGGAAATCATGAGCTGGGACAAATGATCCCGGTTAAGGCCCATAAAAAGGCTTGTGAACCAATCCGACGCTTGTTTTCTTTTTACCAATTTTTCGGGCGCCTTGACTGCCACATTATCCTTTAAGCAACAACGCACCAACGGTGCGTTTTAATTTGAAACAACCGGACAGCAAGCAGCATATTCAATAAATCAAGAAACACCATCTGATAAGGGCTCATATGCACGCCTTCGCCGAAACAACCGCAGTTTTCCGGCAATGTTCCGTGCAGTTTTGATGTCACAATCAAAGCAATAAAGCTGAATGCCAGCACACTTAATGCGGCCGCGGCATAACGGGGCAAATAGCCGACAAGGAGAAAAATACCCAAAATAAACTCCAACCAAGGCGCAATATGCGCTATCCAACCTATCCAAGCATAAGGAATCACTCCGTAAGAAGCGATCATGCCGCGAAAAACTTCAACAGGCTGCGAAAGCTTTAAAAATCCCGCGAAAATAAAAATCCCGCCAATAAATAAGCGCGCCAAAAGCCAAGGCCAATATCGTTTCATTTTTGTTCTGCACCTCCGGTGCAACCACAACATTGAATCATGCGGTCTTTTTCTCAACTGGTACTGGGGCAGAAGCAGCTGCGGGCTGTTGCGGCTTGGGCTCAGGGGGAAGCCCTAATGTTTTACGAATCAACTCTTCCCCTCCGATTTGAAGTTCAAAAGGGCCCGCAAACATTTTACCGTTGATAAAAAAGGTGGGAGTTGATTTTACTTCAAGCACTTCCCCTTCCTTTTTTTCACCCGCAATATGTTCCGCGACAACGGGGTCAGCCATACATTTCGTAAAATTATCCATATTCAATCCAACCTCACTGGCATAGGTCGCAAAAGAAACCATCGGATCCGGCAAAGCTGTCCAAACAGGCTGGTTTTCATAAATCTTGCGGTAATATTCCCAAAACTTTCCTTGTTCCGCGGCACATTCAGCGGACTGATGCGCGACAGGCGACCAGACATGCATTCGCAGCGGAAAGTGTTTAAAGATAAGCTGGATTTTCCCCGGATATTTTACCATCAACATTTCCAAGATTGGTGCGCCCACACGGCAGGCCGGACATTGAAAATCACTAAAATCTAAAATCCGAATCGGGGCCGAATCGGGGCCGCGAACTTTTGCGGAAGTAACGGTTTGAACCACGTGTTTTATCTTTTGCGCCTGCTTAGCGTAACGAAATCCAAAAACGGTCCCAACACCAATGAATACAATTAAAATCCCGATAATAACTTTTTTGACTGAAAAATTTTTGTCCATATTACACCTTCCGTCCGGAGTTTTCGATTAACCGGCGTATTTTAGCATTGATCGATAATAACAACATCTGTTCCATTGAAAAAGGCAGGCGGATCGACCAATTCCCTGAATGAACTGTGCCGGGCTCATTAATACGGTGGCCGGGCTCAAAAAATTCTACCTCGCCGGAAAGCGCGAGCCAATCCTGAAGAGCATGAATACTGAAAATAGATTTTGTTGCCAAAACTGTGTTGAAAACTTTTTCGAGAAAGCGCGGAAAATCCTGTCCCGCTTCCATTTCCGTGCTTCCGGCCCACACAGTCAAAAATTGCTTTTCCTCGGATGTCGCCTCGCTTTTCCACCAAAGCGGAAAAGAGCTCATATCATGCGTCGAAAGATTCGACATCGAAAGCGGCCGGTATTCATCGGGCGTTTGAAAGCTCTTGTCGCCTTTCCAATGGCGCATCCAACGCTGCACATCCGAACCGGGAATTTGAAAGTCTCTTAAAACTTCATGGGCGCAATCCGGAACAACTCCTAAATCTTCCGCACAAGGCAAAATGTCCGATGCTTTCGCCATAGCGTTTAAAATTTTTTCGGCCTGCCCTTGCCATAAAGACTCATCCGCGGGATCAAACGCGCCGTTCAGCCCCTGCGTTTCTTTTGGCTCATCGGCGGAAATCGCCCACAGCCTGCATAGGCCCACAAAATGATCAATGCGGTAAAGATGCGCGTAACGGCTCATAAAACGGATGCGGTCTTTCAAATAGCGCCAATCATCTTTCTCGATTTCTTCCCAGCGGTAAGGCGGCATTCCCCAGCGCTGGCCTTCACGCATATAGAGATCGGGCGGCGCACCGGCCTCATGGTCCAATTTAAAATAACGCGGATTCATCCACACATCTGCACTGTCCCGCGAAACTAAAAACGGCATATCCGCCATCACAAGAATATTCCGCGCACGGATTTTAGAAACAGTCCGCTGTAATTGCGCGGTGGTCTGCCAAGCCAGCCATTTGTGAAAAAGAAAAGGCTCCTCAAGATCGGAAAGCTCATTCGCGATCACCTTCGTATCGTAAAACCGTAAATGCTCGGGCCATTCCCACCATGCTTTATTTTCATACTTATGCTTAAACACTTTAAACGCCGCATAAGGATCAAGCCAAAATTTTTCAACTTTCATGAAATTCAAAAAATCGCGCGCTTTCTTATTGGTGCGCAAATGCCTGAAAATTTCCCACAGCAACTCGATTTTTCGCGCTTTAATCCGGTAATCCACATTTTTTCTAGACCCAGAAAACTCTTTTTCAAGATCTGCCAATTTCTCTTTAAAAACAGCGCTCGCAGAAGATCTCAACTGGCGCAGGCTTAAATACATGGGGTCAATCGCAAAAGCGCTTTGGCTGTCATAGGGCCTGAAGTTCCAGCCCGTATCATTAAGGGGAAGAATTTGAATGATGGAAAGCCCTGTTTTTTTGCACCAATCCGCGAGCAATTCCAAATCGGGAATTTCGCCGATGCCGATACTCGATTGGGAATAGATGCAGAAAAGCGGCGCGAGTACGCCCGCGCGTTTTGAAGTGCCAACTTGCCGCCAGGCTTTTGCGGTGGGTGCAGCTTTCGATTGACTAGATGGCATAGTTCCTCTGGTTAAGCCAAAGGCTTAGAAGAAAAAATATAGCCGTACTCCGGTTGAGCCGAAGGATCGGAGGAAATAGCATATCAGCGCTCCGGATGGTGGCCATCAAGCAGACTGCGCATATCTCCGTCAGCCTGACGCAGCACTTGCGACCCGATAAAAAATAAAATCGAAAGCTGCCAGCAATCCTCGGGGCCGATCACTAATCCAGTATTGATATTTTCCTGGCTTTCGAGCATCTTCCTGAAATGCGCGGTTGATTTCGAAATATCGCCTTCAAAAATATCCAGATGCAGGCCCTTATTCTCAAACTTATGTGAAGGAAAACGAATGCCGCGAATCATCAAAAAATTCATCACATAATCTTGAGTTGATTTCCATTCTTCCCCCATCTCAAAACCTTCAAACTGAGGGAAATGTGACGGCAGAACCAACCGCGGTTCATCCACAATTACTTCTCCCTTTCGAACAACCGTATCGCCCTTATTGACTGAGGACTCACCCAGAAAAATATAAGGCAATTGAGTCGCACCATTGACCTGTAACGGTTGAATGCGCGGACGAATGACCTGTGTTTTTTTGAGAGTTTTTTCCCAAAGGGTATGAATATCCATGAAGAGATTATAAATCCTAAATCCTAACTTAGCTCCGCAGATTTAACGCAACACTTGTGGGATAAAATACCCGCAAGGAGTTGTTATGGGAAGCAAAAAGAAAGTTGTTTATAAGCG
>JAYTHE010000039.1:0-44110 GCA_043732705.1 Candidatus Omnitrophota bacterium
CAGTCAAGCCGAACAGTTGGGTAAAGAATCAAGCCGAATCAAAACTCGTTTAGATACCTTAGCTGCTGAAGAACAGCGTGTTATTGAGGCATATAGGCATAACATTCTCACTATGACGCAATTAGAAAAAGAGGTTAATAAAATCAAGGAAGAGAAAGATGTGCTGACCAAAAAAGAGGGTGAGGTTCTGGGGTTACTCGAAATAGAAAAGATTAAACCCGATACAAATAAAATTTGTGATTATGTGAAAGCGGTTAAAAATGGAGTGAAGCACTTTACCTACGACACCAAAAAAATCATTTTAGGGATATTCAAAGCCCGAATCGTAGCTAATATTAACGGAGTTATTGATATCTTCTTATCTATACCTAAAAATCTCGCAGAGGCGCTCTCGGATAGCAGTGGCACGAGTATGATTTCGTGGCCACCATTGCTACCACCCATTTGCTGTCAGTCAGCGGATTTCACACTTCGGTTGTAGCTGGAATTATTTTTGCGGCGCTTGTTCTTCTCCGTTTTTCTCCCCACCAGGCTGTTTTTGGCGCGAGCGTTGTGACTGTAGCTTATATGGCTTTAACCGGCTGGAGCGTTGCGGTTCAGCGCGCGGGTATGATGGCGGTCTTGATTTGGATTGCATGGGCATGGGGAAGGCCTCAAAAATTAATTTATTGGCTCAACGTGGCGCTTGCGATCATCCTTTGGGCGGATCCCAAGAAGCTATGGGACATTTCATTTCAGCTTTCGTTTCTTTCCATGTACGGAATTATTTTAATTTCGCCACATTTGAAAGTATTGTTCCCATTCCCGGGACTTGATATTAGCTTGGCGGCCTTTTTCGCGACTTATCCGGTTGTGCTCTATCATTTCCAGAGTTTTTCCTGGTCCGGAATATTCGCTAATCTTCTCGCAGTTCCGGCATTCGCGCTTATTCTGCCGCTAGGTTTTTTTTCGCTTATTCCCGGAATTGGTTTGCCTGCCGTACTGTTCACTAAAATTTTACTTGGATCGATTTTATGGATATTACAAAAAACCGCGGAGCCGTCATGGGCTTGTCTGACGTTTCAACAGCCCAGTCTTAGTCTTATTTTAAGTTACTATTTTTTAGGAGGACTCATCTTGTGGCTTGGCCCGCGCCGAAACGCATCGCTGTCTTTGCCTGTTTATTAAGCTGGTTGGGAATTCAGACGCTTTTCTTTATTCCACACGGCTGGCCGCACGATGCGTTTGTTTTTGTTTTAGAATCTAAGCAGGGAAATTTCCGTATTTTTCAAAAAGGATCTGGTGCAGTAATCGTGGGAGCCTTTTCAGATCGGTATCAACGCTTTCCAAAAATGGAGTTAAGCCCATTCTTAAAGAAAAAAGGTATTCGGCGTATCAACAAGCTCATTTTAACGGGGCATGATCCGGCTCAAACCGGAGCATTGGCAGAATTACAAAAAAATTTCGATGTCGGGGTGGTTTTTTATCCGCCTGATTCAGCGGAGCGGATGCGAAAGACTTTCAATCAGATTGGCAGGCATGCACGCTTAAAACGTTTGGCGCCGGGTATTTTGGAGGTAAGTGCTTTTTGGAAAATAGAATGTCTTTCAGCCGACGAAAAAGGGGTGAATTTTAAAATAGAAGGGAGGATGGGTTCCTGATTGACAGTGTATAGGTGAGAATGTAGAGTAATGCGTCCAAACCATTGAATATCATCATGATGCATAAAAAATCACTATTTTTCGCCTGCTTGTTTGCTTTAATCGCATGGAGCGCTCCCACGCTGCATGCCGAATGGGTTTGGTCGCCTGAACTCGGCAAGTTTGTCAGCCCCAAAGATGAAACCCGCGACAATTCAAGCCAGCAGCTTGATTATGCTCTTGAGCTTTATAAGCAGAAACAATATGACAAGGCCGCAAGTGAGCTTGAGTCCCTGATTAAGGAGTTTCCCGCCTCGCGTATCGCGCCCGAAGCTCAATACCGCCTGGGAACTATGTATGAAGAAAAAGGCGATTACTTTAAGGCCTTAAAGGCCTATCAAAAGATGATCGAAGTTTACCCTCAAAATGACCGTTTTGAAGAAGTCATTGAGCGGGAATTTAAATTAGGTAATTTATTTTTATCCGGTAAAAAGGGAAAACTTTACGGCATTGAAATCCGCCCCGCCATTCCCATCGCTGTGCAGGCTTTTGAACATATCACTAAATACGCGCCTTATGGAGCTTTCGGTGATCAAGCGCAGTTTAATTTAGCCGTTGCGCAAAAGCGCTCGGGGCAGTTTGAGGCTGCGCTCGAATCTTTTCAAAGTGTGCTGGATAATTATCCGCAAAGCCCGTTGGCTGAGCAGGCGCGTTATGAGCTTGCTGAAACCGCTTATTTTCGCTCCATCTCTCAAAACCGCGATGAACGCGCGCTGGAAAAAGCATCCGAGCAGGTTCAAGGATTTATTGACCGCTACCCCGGCGCTCCCGGAACCGAAAAGGTCGCAAAAATTCGTGACGAAATTGACGAAAAAAACGCACAAAAAAATTATCAAATCGGGCTTTATTACGAAAAAGAAAATTTTATCCAAAGCGCGCTGATTTACTATCAAGATGTCGCGAAACGTTATCCTCACACGCAATGGGGTTCCAAAGCCGCTGACCGTTTGCGTTCTTTAAAGCAGCCAGTTGAATACTTATCTTCAGAGCGCGATAAACTGGATTCTGAATATGATGACACCCAGAAACTTCTTGCCGCTGCAACTGATCCTGTCGAAAAACAAGCGCTTGAACGCAAGTTGGAACGTTTGGGTAAGCGGCGTAAGTCACTTGAAAAAGAAAAAGGTGAGAGTGTGTCGCGTCTGGCGCAGGATCTCGCACGCCGCGAAGAAGATCTCAAGCAAAAGTTTAAAAATTTAGATAATAAAATCAAACAGCACAAAGACAATCAGTCCGAAGATTTTAAAAAGGCGATGGATCGCTGGCGCGCCTCGCTTGAAGTTGAGCGTGACGCATTAGAGGCTGAAAAGCAGCAATTGTCGGGCTGGAAATCCGAACTCGGCATGAAACCTTTTTATGACGGTTGGATTCCTTTCACCGGCGAGCCGAAAACGCCGCTTGAAAAAGTACAAGCCATTGACGCGAAGGAATTTTATAAGGTTTCTGAGAAGACCAAGAAAACTTTAGATGAGAAGGAATTGCTTTATAAACAGCATCAAGAAGTTTCCGCTCTCGCTGGCGGCATTTCTCCTTTGGCTTCTTCGAATCAACCTTCCATGAGCCCTGAAAACAAAGCGCTGTTTAATAATGTACAGCAGCAGTTAGATCATTACTCCGTGCGCTTCGGGTCGGATGATTGGCTGGTTGCCTTGTCGCGCCGGCTTGGTTTTTCCATGCAAGATTCAGTGAATCCTTTCAAGGAAAGTGCGATGACGTCCAAAAAACCACAAGAACTTTTAGAGCTCCGATTGCATTTACGTGAAAAAACAAACGCAGCACAAAATGTCGTGGATACTTTATCAACCGCGTTCAATGAAGAGTTGGAATTAAGCGAGCAAGAGCGGTTAGCTGCAAAATTGGAGAGTGCGGAGAAAGTGGATCCTAAAGAATTGCGCAAAGAAATCAAAAATACGGAAAAAAGCATCCGCGCCCGTTACGAAGATATTGAAGAGCGTGATAAACGGAAAAAGAAACTGCTGGATGATCTAAATCATTTGGTGGGGGATAAAGCCGAAAAAACCACTTCTGAAAAACTTGCGGCGCCTATTTTATTTCCGGTTAAAGTCGCGAAGGTCTTTTTGTTTGGACGGGATGACGGTGCTCAAGCCCTAACGCAAAAAGCGGGACGTTCGGATAAGTTGGGCGCGCAGGATATCAAGAAAGAAATTGAAACTGAAACATTAATGATTCAAGCTCAGTCGCGTGAAATCACGAATCTTGAAAAGAGCTTAGAAACTTTGCACGCGCAGGCCTCTCTTGCCGGTGGATTGCAGTTCCGTTCCTCGATGGTCAAGGTTCCTTATGTCTTTATTGAAGACGCGGTGGATAACGCAGAAAAATTGATTACTCCGGAACAGCGTCAAGATATGTTGATTGATAAGCTGGCACAAAAAACGAAGGAATTGGATGCTTTAAAACGCGAGCTTCAGGAAGTTGAAGCGGCTGTGGCGAAACTGCCTCAAGCGGATCAGCCTGCCGCGATTGACGCTGATTTGGCTTCGACTCAAACGACAAGTGTGGGTGCGGACCGTGAATCGCAGCGGCACGAAATTGAAAAACTTGCCGCGCCGTTATCCGCTGTCCTTGGGCCCGCGGCACAGCAACCCGTATTCCCCGCATTCGTGGATCCCAAGACCTTAAAAGAACTACGCGAAATCGAACATTCTTTGGTGCAGGTGATTAATGATCAGATTGAATTACAAAATACCGAAAAGAAAATTCTTGAAAAACGCATGAATGAAACGGATCTTCAACTGAAGAAAGTGACCTCGAAGGCCATGAGCGGTGACCTTGTGAAAGAGCGTGAACGGATGGACGCGCGTATCGTTGAGTTAACCCAGCAGCTTGATTTTCTGGAAAAAGAAAAAATTCGATTCACTCCGCAAAAAGATTGATGGATGGTTGTATGAAAAAAATGATTACTTTACTGCGTTCCGCGCTTGTTGGCGCTTTAGTTTTTTCTGTTTTATCCTGCGGTTATACAAGTAAAACGAAACTGCCGCATGATATCAAATCGATTTATGTTGAAACTGCATTGAATAAAATTGCGATTGAGCAAATGTATTCTTATCAGCCTGGTGTTGAAATGGATGTGACGAACGCAGTCATTCGCCGCTTTCAGACGGACGGTAATTTAAAAATAGCCGCTGCGGACAAAGCGGATGCGGTTTTATCCATGGATTTGAAAGCGTATGAGCAGGAAGGCGTTCGTTTTAACCCGCTTGAAAATGTTTCCGAATACCGTTTGTTTATCGTTTTGGGATTAACGCTTAAGTACCGGGAAACCGGAGAAATTATTTGGAAAGAAGAGAATTTTTCAGGTAATAAAGAATACTTTGTAACTCAGATTCGTGCGCAGGGACAAAAGTCAGCAACGGAAAATGCGATTGATGATATTGCGCGCAAAGTTGTCGATCGAGTCGTCGAAGACTGGTGAGTATCTTTGAAAAAGGCTCATCTGCGTCGTTGTGCATTTGCTTCTTCGTGCGGCGTATTGCCGCATACGCCTCCTCAGGCGCTTCATGCACGCCTAGCATCTAAGCCCTTTTGAAAGATACTCGCTTAAAATATCTTCGTGCTTCGCTTCATTCGGATTCTTTTGAACACTCTATGGCGGAAAAATTGAATGACGAAACTGCATTAAAAGGTGCTGCATATGGCTTCGAAGAATAATTATTTAATCGCGGGCGATGGATTCATGCGCAAGGCGGAAGTCGAAGCGCTTTTACTACAGCTTCAAAAAGATTTTTCAGGAACCTGTGAGATTCAATCTTTTGATGTTACTGATACTCCCATCGCTCAAATTCTTTCTGCCGCGCGTTCGCTGCCATTTCTCGTGGAAGGGCAGATCCTTAAGGTTAAGCAATCGGACAAGCTGAAAGAAGACGGATTAACCGAATTGGAAAGGTATCTCAAAACACCATTCGATAAAACTTTCCTGATCTTGGAAGCAGAAAAAGCCGAAGAAAAAAGCCGTCTTGCAAAGTTAATGCATGAATACGGTTCAGTGATTCGTCCCGCTGCGGCGGATCGCATGAAAAGGGAAGTTCAGTTTTTGCGCGCGCGGTTGGCAGAAGAGAAGAAAACGATTACGCCCGAAGCGCAGAAGCAGGTTTTTGACATGTGCGGTGAAGCGCCTATGTTTTTAGCGACGATGATTGACCGTTTGATTCTTTTTGCAGGCAATAAAACTCAAATTGATGAGGCCATGGTTGCCCAGTTTGATGAAGATTGGACGGAAGTGCGTATTTTCGACTTGTCCGACGCTATTTTAGCCTGTGATGCGGCCAAAGCTTTGTATGTGCTTCGGAAGCTTTTTGAAATGGAAGACGATATCTATTCAATGCTTGGTTTTATTCATTCCCAAATCAGGAAACTATGGCAGGCCAAGATTCTGGCGCAGGAAGGCTCAGCGCCTTCGCAAATTGCTGCGCGTTTAGGCATGAAATCGTCTTACGTGGCGGGAAATTTTTTCAGAGGTTTGGAAAAGTTCTCGATTCAAATACTTGAAACGGGAATTGACGAATTGCATCAATTGGATTGGAAAGCGAAAACAGGCCGAGCGAATGTGGAATCGGCGCTTGAATTGTGGCTTTTGCGGCTCACAGCTCCGGCCGCTTCACCCGTAAAGGGAAGAGGCCGGAATTGAGACAAGAGTTATTTCTTTTTGGAAAGTTTGGCGATGAAAGCTTGAATACGGGATTTGCTGCGGTTTGCGCGTCCCTTGGGAATAATGCCTTTTCCGGCGGCCTGGTCAAAACGCTTGATCATTTTAGCGGCATGAGCCTTGGCTTTTTCCGGTTCCGACTGAAACTTCAAAAGATTCTTCTTCATGGTTTTGAGCTCGGAAAGCATGTTCTGATTGCGTTCTTGTTTTTTCTTATCGCTGCGGATCCGCTTCATAGCGGACTTAATATTCGGCATCGGGATATCCTCTAAATGAATGAAATCTGTGACAAAAGAGACGGAACTATAGCACGGGGACACTAGGGTGTCAATTTTCAAAGACGGCTCTCAAAAAGGCACAAATGACGAAATCAAAGCTTCTTAAATCCGCGGTTTTGGTGGCTGGTATGATCATGTTCAGCCGCATTTTGGGTTTGTGGCGCGATATTGTGAGTGCCAAAATCTTTGGTTTAGGCTGGGCGTGGGACGCTTTTCTCTATGCCTTTATGGTACCCAATTTCTTTCGCCGTGTTGTAGGCGAAGGGGCTTTGGCGAGCGCATTCATTCCCGTTTATAACGATATCCGCGCCAAGCAAAGCGAAGCCGAAGCCTTTCGATATGCTAATCTCATTTATAGCTTCATGGGTGTGGCCGTACTCATTCTTGTGCTTGTTGTGGAGCTGGGACTAGGTGCCTGTTTAAAGTGGGGAATTTTTCCCGAACGTATCCGTCTCGCCATTAGTCTTTTGCAAATTATGTTTCCGCATGTTTGGTTTCTTTGCGCCTACGCGATCGGTATGGGAATTTTAAACAGCCACGGCCGTTTTTTTACGCCGATGATCGGGCCAGTTCTCATGAACGGACTTTGGATCGCGATTATGCTTTGGGTTTTTCCTTTCGTAAAAGGCGGCCCGATTGCGCAATTAGTGGTCCTGTCATGGGGCATGATGTTTGTCGGATTCCTGCATTGGATTATCGAATGGCCGGACTTGGCACAAATCGGATTTCACTTTAAGTGGACGTGGCCGTGGCGGTTGGGCAAAAGCCCAGAGCAAAAATCCACACCGGGCCATGAAGGGGTTCTCCGAAGCTGGAGACTTTTCACCCCAGTACTTTTTAGTTTTGCCGCGGTGCAGGTCAATATGCTTGTGGATACGGCTTTTGCTTATTGGGTTGGGCCCGGAGCGAATTCAAGTTTGTGGTATGGCAATCGAGTGATGCAATTGCCGCTTTCAATGTTTGGCGTGGCAATGGGCAGTGCATTATTACCGATGCTTTCCGATCAAATTGCGCAGGGTAAAAAAGAAGAAGCCAAACAAACTTTGGCCTTTTCGTTGACCGTTGTTTTTATGGTGGTCTTGCCGGCCTCGGCGGGGTTGATCGCACTTGCGCCGGATATTATGCGGATGCTTTTTGAACGCGGAGAATTTAATGCGGAATCAACCATGCGGACAGCGGCAGTTTTATCCGCGTACTCCTGGGGGCTTTTCGCTTACTCCGGCCAGAAAATGATGATTACGGGTTATTATGCCGCACATGACTCCAAAACCCCGATGTGGTCGGGGATTATTTCACTTTTAATTAATGCCGGGCTTAATTTTTTTCTCATGCATATTTTTCGTGAAGCAGGTTTGGCGATGTCGACATCGATCGCAGCGATTGTTCAATTTGGCATACTTATGTTTTTATATCCCAAACATGTCGGAAGCTTTCCGTTTAAAGAAACAGCCATCAGTTTTTCAAAAACTTTGCTTGCATCTATTTTAATGGCTTTCGCCGCTAAGTTTTGTCTCAATACCTGGATGCATATGATGCCGCCGACATCGACTAAGATTTATGCTATTGAAGTTTTAGGAACGATTGCGTTCGCAGGAATTTTTTATCTAGTCGTTGTGTTATTGCTTCAGGGGAAAGAGGCCAAAAAAGTTTTTGAATATATGCGCCGCAATAAAAGTAAATCAGGCCCGGTCATGATGTCATGAGCGGACCGGATCATTCCTCCCTCAAAGAAAAAATCCGTCAGATTCCCGATTCACCCGGAGTTTATTTTTGGAAAGATGAAGCGGGAGAAACACTCTATATCGGTAAAGCGAAGTCGCTGCGCAAACGCCTCACTTCCTATTTTAGCCTTCATCCGGATTTTCCTAAGGTTCAAATTTTAATGAGCCATGTACGCGATATTGATTACATTAATACCGCGACAGAAATGGATGCTTTACTGCTAGAAGCTCAGCTCGTACGCGAGCATCAGCCGCGTTACAACAAAGAACTCAAAGACGATAAAAGTTTTCCGCTTTTAAAAATCACCGGCGAAAAATTTCCGCGGCTTGTAATTACACGCAATAAAAAAGAAAAAAAGGCCGTTTATTACGGCCCTTTTACGGACGCAAAACTTTTGCGGCAAGCAGTGTCCTTGATTCAAGCGTTGTTTCCGATCCGTAAATGCCAAACGCTTCCCAAAACAGCCTGTTTGTATTATCACATCGGACAATGCATTGCGCCCTGCATCAAACCTGAAGTCGAAGATCAATATAAAAAATTAGTGGGGGAGGTTCGTGGGTTTTTAGGCGGCGGTAAAAAGGGTTTTTTAGATTACTTAAGCGATCGCATGAAGCAAGCTGCAACTGAGCTTCGCTTTGAAGACGCGCAATTTTATAAAAATCAAATTGAGTCACTTGAAAAATTACGGCGTAAACGCTTTCAGCCCGGCGCGCCCGAGAGATCGGTTATTTTGTCCGCGACGCAGGAATTAAAGAAAGCATTGGGAATGGAAACTTTGCCGGAAAAAATTTGCTGTTTCGATGTTTCCAATATTCAAGGTGATGAGGCGGTTGCGTCACGCCCGACTTTTTACCGCGAGCTTCCCGATAAACTGGGCTACCGGCGCTACAAAATTAAAACGGTGGAAGGTATCAACGATTTCGCGATGATTCAGGAAGCCTTGCGGCGCATGCTGCGTGGAATCAAGGAAGGGCGTGAGGATTGGATTCCCGATTTAATCATGATTGACGGCGGTAAGGGCCAGCTTTCGGCCGCAAGGGAAGTTCTTGAACAGGAAGCGATGACAAGTATTAAACTGATTTCGATCGCGAAACGTTTCGAATGGATTTATACGACGGAATCCAAAGAGCCGATTGTGTTTCCGAAAGGTTCGGCTGCTTTACATTTGTTGATGCGTGTGCGGGATGAAGCGCATCGTTTTGCGATTACTTATCACCGGAGTTTAAAGCGCAAGGGTATTGAAAAATCCGAGCTAGATCTTATACCCGGTGTGGGGGACATTCGTAAAAAGATCCTCCTAAAAAACTTTGAATCCATTGAAGAATTAAAGCGTACCGGAATAACTCAATTGGCTGGTCTGCCCGGGATGAATTTTTCCAGCGCCCAGGCAGTTTGGAACTACTTTCATTCGAAATAGCATT
Organism: Candidatus Omnitrophota bacterium; assembly: GCA_043732705.1. Taxonomy (GTDB): domain Bacteria; phylum Omnitrophota; class Omnitrophia; order Omnitrophales; family Aquincolibacteriaceae; genus Multiplicimicrobium. Next base: position 9,767 of record JAYTHE010000039.1, read on the forward strand.
ATTAATTTTCCTTCCCAAAAAGGCTTTTGCATTATATAGCGATTTTTAGCATTCACATTCAGAACTAGACCTCCTTTTCAGTAATTTCTCCCCTTAGTTGTATTCCACTTTGTATATGGTAATTTTTGGTATTCACCCTAATTTTCAAATCTTTTAAAATTAATTAAGTTAAATTTTTCAGTGAAAAACTATATAAAAATGCAGAATTATAGTCTGATTAAAAAATGGACGGCTGCCTTCGTAATCGTCACGCAATTGGCCACGATGTCTCCGGAAAATGTGCATGCGGGCCAGCTGCTTCCGTCCGGCACTGCACCGTCTATGGCGTTGAATATCAATGCTTTGCAAGTTTCCGAAAAACTAGGCAAAGTCCAAATCCGCCAAAAAGGAAATTCAGCAAAAACACTTATTTTGATTGAGGATGCGCATTCCTCCTCTGCCGCGCAGCAATCAATCCAAAATCTCATTACAGGCATGCAAAGCGAGTACCGCATTCCCACAGTTCTGTTGGAGGGGATCGGATTTTCTCCAAACTTAGCGCTTGAGCAAAGCTTCCCGGACTGGGATTGGCTCAAAAGCGCAATTGACTCGGATGTTGCAAGTCAAAATATTAGCGGCGGAGCAGCGGCTCTTTTTCTTTCTAATTCGGCGCAAATAGAATCTGCTGAAGAACAAGAATTTTATTTTCGGGCCGTGCAAAATTATCTCAATGCTTCCCGGAGGCAAGCACAAGTACTTGCCGGAATGCGGCACGCGGAATCCGTTGTTCAAAGGACGAAACAAAAAATTTATCCGAAAGAATCTCTGGTTTTGGATCAATTACTCGAACAAGATTCTTCCACGGGGCTTGTCCGCGTTCTTTCAGGAAAACAAATTTTTGATTTAAGTCAGGCGTCGCATTTAAGAGCTGCGTCAAAAATTATCCGGCAAACTCGGATTTTTTCGAAGCCACTTTTTAAAAAATTCTGGCTGAAAATTCTTATGAAATGGGCGGACGAAATGAATAAAGGTTCGTCATTGCGAGGAGCCGAGCGACGAAGCAATCTCAAACTAAGCCAGATCGCCACGCCCTCTGGGAGGGCTCGCGATGACATGCAGAGTGAGAAAATTCAAGCACTTGCGGTGGCCGAAGATTTTCGCATGGGGCGAATTTCCGCTGAAGAATCAGCGCGTAAAATAGATCAATCCGTTCCGGTTGAAAGTTTAAAGAGTCTGAGCCCGCTTGAGAAAGAAGCCTGCCGCTTTGTAATGAAGACAGCGTTTGCACAAACCACACTCGATGTTTCCGCGTTGGATGATGAATATCAAAAACTAGTGGTGCGTGAATTAAGCCGGACTTTTACGAAGTCCGCGCAAAAAGTGCTGCTGGCACAAACACTGCGTATCCGTCTGTTGAAAAAATTAGTCAAAATGGAGCTCTCACGTTCCGAATGGGAGCGCGTCAGCCGGTTTAAATTGCGTCATGACGATTGGAATATTTTTACGGATTTTTATCATGTCCAGGACCAGCGCGAAGCGGTAATGCAGAAAAAAATTTCCCAAGCGTTTAAAAAGAATGATGCCGTGATTCTTGTTGCTGGGGGATTTCACCGCAAAGGAATCGAGGCCGCCGCACAAGTTCAAGGTTGGAACATCATGACCGTGACACCGGCCATTTTGGATTTGAAAGGAACCGAGCGTTACGCGGATTTGATGCATGGGCAGGTGGCATGGCGATCCGAAATGAAAGCTGAAAATGGTTCGGTCGATTTACGCCGCGCCTATTGGACTTATCTTCTCAAGAAATATGAGCGTGAAAAGCCGGCGGAAACTTACGACTTACTTTGCAATTGGCGCCGCAATTTAATTTTTAAGCTTTCTGAAAAAGGACAGCTTGGACAAGCGCAAAAGGAACTTGCTCCGCTGAATCACTTTCTGGCTGAATGGCTGCCCGAAACTGAAAAAAGCCGACTGCGAAAAATTTGGCAAGAACGGTTACATGCTTTTTCAGAAAAAATTAAACTTTTACGCTCTAAAAATAATCTGAATCCAGAAACAATTGCCGCTGCCATCAAACCACCATCCATGGTTGTGCCGGTGGTGATGAATCCTTTCGCTTCCGTGCCCGCTAGTTTAATTTTGCCTCAGCGCAAAGACACGCAGGGGTCTGTCCTTGACGGCTCTAAAGCGACGGATGGGACTGGCCCCTATGCTCCTGTTGCGAGTAGGTCAGAAAAGTTAGTTCCGAATCGCCGTTCTGAAATGCGGCCTGAAAAAGTTAATCTCGACAAGCTTCATGCGGATGAGGTTTCGACAAGCAAACCGGACCTCTCCGATCTATTTGGCGGAGAACGGACAAAAGTTGCAGCTGCAATCAAAGCCGAAATCGAAAGAGCCGCAAGGGGTAAAGAAGAAGTTACTGTTCGCGGAATAAACTTTATTCTCCGTAGAAAAGCCCGCATGCCCGTGTGGGCGTTTAAGAAGAAAAACAGTGATGCCTTCCGCCGCGCTTTTGAAGTAGCCACGGTGTTAAATGAAGAGCAAGAGCTCGCGATAAGTCGCAGGGGGATGATTGATCTCTTGGGTCAACGGGATTGGACAAAACGTGTTTTGAATATTAATGCGTTTGTTGATCGACAGCCGGGCGGCGATTTTGAGAAAACTGTTCGGCATAACAGTGTTGAAATCCGTTTTTTTAGACGGCTTAGTACGCATGGAAGCCCATGGGCTATTAACCGCGCTGACGCGGAAAAATTAAAAGAAATGCTCGGGCTTTTTGGCGAAGCGACGGAAGATGAAATTGTGATTTCAGGCGCTAATTTTTTTAACGAATTTGGATTACAGCAGATTGATAAAGTCAGAGAAATCGAAAAAGAGCTGAATAGTAAAAAAAATAAAAAGTCACTCGCAGTCGATTGGCAAGGAATCACTTTTTTTCGCCGCTATTCAGGGCACAGACCTTCCTGGGTGGTTGAACGGGCTCAAAGAGCTGATTTTATTACAAAATTTAAAATTGATGATCGGGCTGATATCCAAGCGATGGGTGCAAATGAATATGCGCTTTCAGATAATGGGATGAGTGAGGCCTTTGATTATAGTCCCACGGAGAAAAAATACAGGGAGGTGATTGTCGCTTTAGATAAAAAGGCAGCGGCGCACAAGCCGTCCCTGCGCGAGGTGGAGTTTGGCGGAGTAATTTTTCGGCTGCGGTATGCTCGAGTGCATCAAGTTTGGACTTTTTCAAAAGAGGACAAAGAAAAAGTCCGCGTCTTGCTCGGGCTTTTAAAACCTCTTGCGAAGGGCGAAGTTGCTGTGTCACTTCCCAGTCTTACTGCTTATACCCGGTCTCCCAAAGTTTTATTAGGGTGGCTGAATGGCCAATTGCCGGATTTTGCTACGTCTGAAAAAGATGAAACAGTTTTTGAGAAAATTTCATTTTTTAAACGGCGTAACGGGCCGGCATTTGTTTGGGCTTTCAACGGTGCTGATTTATTTAGGTTGCTGGAGCTTCGAAATACAAGGTTTGGCAAGCCTGCTTCTCGGGCCGAATCATCGGGAGCCGCGAATGCAGAAGCGGGTTCCGCCGGGGATGGAAAAAAATGGGGGAGTAAAGAAAAGTTGATCTTATTGAGATTTCAGCCATTGCGGCAGGCTTTGGGACATGCAGATTTTGATATCCCGACTATGGAAAAAAAATTAAACGCGGCTAGAGGCGATAAAACGGAAGTTGAATGGAAAGGAGTCATTTATCATTGGACGCAGCGTGGAACAAATTCATTTTGGGGTATTACGGAGAATGATCTTGAGCGGTTTGCTGAATCTTGGAATCTAGCGTCGCGTGGCCCAGACGATGAAGTTGGGATTAGTCGCGCGAATATGGCCGCAGTAAAATATGATGAAATTATTTCCACGCTTGAAAAAGCAGCCAAGAAAAGCATCAAAGTAGAATTGGGGGGGATCACTTACCGTCATCGCATTATTGCAAAACATTGGATGTGGACTTATCCGGAATCTCAAGAAGCATTGTTTAATCAAACCTGGGGGGTTGTCAACTTTGACCAATTGCCTGTTTTTTCACCTCGCAATGATATTGCCATCACGGGCCGTGACCTAGCATTGGAATTTCCCGGAGACAGAGTTCGAGACATGGTGCGTATTCAGACTTTTCTGGATGATGCCGCGCCTGGGGGCGAGCAATTTGAATATAACGGAATCTTGTTTACACGCAAGCGTCGATCCAGAGCTTTTTTTTGGACAATTTCTAAGAAAGTCAAAGAGCTGTTCCAGCAAACGTTTAAAATATTTATAAAACTTAAGCCGGATGAAGTTCCGATAATTGCGGGCCAACTTGCAAGCTATTTTCAGGGACGAAGACAGCAGGTCTCAGAGCAACTCGTTCAAATTTTAGATGGGCTTGTGACAGAAGATCGCCAATTAGAGGTTGAGTATCAAGGCATTAAATTTATACGGCGTATGGGTACCAAGTGGACGGGGTGGGCAGTACATAAAAATGAGATGCCAAAGATTGTCGCGCTTTATCCCTCGCAAAAAGAATTGCGCCAACTCCAGCAGAAAGAAGATCCTAAGAAGAAAATACGCGGGCAAATTGAAGCGGTAATTGATGGGCTTGTCGGGGAAGATTTGCACGGCTTGGCGATTCGGTACGGCCGTGAATTTGAAGAAATTGTTTGGCAAGTTCTCGGCGCTGAAAATGAAATTGATCGAGAGATGCTTCACGAGGTTTTCTCTGAAATTCTCATAGAAAAAATTAATTCAACTGCACCGCTTGGTAATACGGCGATTCCCACGATGACTTTTGTGGAAGGAGTCAATGCGGAGCCAATGCCGAAAGGAGCGGACAAGTCAGAAAGTAACGCGCCGCACCAAATGGATACGCCGCTTACTCAGGATGAAATTCGGGATTTGGCGGGACGCTTTGAGTCTATTTTGGGAAAGCCTACTGCGCATGCCGGATTACAAAGTCTCGTACGCCAGCAGGCTGTGAATGTGATCAAAGCGTTGGAGGAACAGTATTTTTTTCAAAAATATTACCGCGATGAAAAAGAAAAATACCAGGGCGATGAGGCGTTTGCTGAAATCGAAAATGTTTTGGAAAAGGAAAAGAATGCTTTGACTCGGGATGCTTTGGCACATTTTCTCGAAGAAGTTGACGAAGCTATCCAGTTTGAAAAAGAAATCCATAAGAAGGGCCTAAAGAAAAGTACACGGCTTGATTTGTATCAAGGCATCGCCAGTGTGAGAATGCTTAAAGAACGCAATATGATTCTTGCTGACCAAATGGGTGTGGGGAAAACCTTGCAGGCCATCAGCACTTTTCTTGCATCGGATGAAAGAGAAATGGCGGTATTTGGACCCAAATTGATCTTGAGCCGCTGGGTTGAAGATTTGGCAAATCATACGGATGTTCCGCTTGAGATTGTGGCATTGGTCGGCAAAGACAAATTTAAAGAGTTTCAGGCGGTTTTAGACGGAATTCCAGGCGCAAAAGGGCGTATCAAGCTCGTTACTTTGGAGAATGGTGAATCTTATGATTATCTCTTAAATGCGCGTGCTGTTCCGTCGGCTGGAACTCGACGTGTTATTTTAATGAATTATCAGAGGCTGCCCAATTTACTTGAGCGCAAAGTCCAAAAAAAACCACAAGCAGTAATCGAGTTTCCTTTTCTTGTGCTTGACGAGTTTCAGCTGTTAAAAAACAGCGGCACACAAAGCGCGGAAGTTGTTTTTGGGAATGGTGTCACCGGATTTCGTGCGAATCGAAAGCTGCTACTTTCGGGGACTCCTCTTGAAAACAAAATATCTGATCTTTTCTCAGGTTTAGCATTTTTATCCACGCAAGAGACCGGTCCGGAGGCGGAATTATTTCAGAGTTTGACCCGCCAAAGCTTTTCAACTTTATTTAGTACGCAAGAGCTCGGACGATTGGCGCAGCTACACGCTTATTTAACACGGAAGATGATTCGCAGGCTGAAAATACACGTTCTCAGTGGGCTTCCTGAAAAAATTGAAAAAACATTTTCACTTAATCCTTGGTCGGGCGTGATGGTAGAAAGCCGTGATGGGAATATCCTATCCAAAACCGAGCTTCCTGGTGATTATCGCCCACAAAGAGAATTGTATGACAGCTATCTTTATTACCCGGTCGAAACAGAAGCTGAACTTCGCGCTCTTCGGAAAAATGCGGTTTCTAGTGCAGATGACGAAGAAGTTGAAGCAGAGAATCCGGCCGGCAAGATAACGCAGGTCTTAAGGCTTGAACAAGCGATGCTTGATCCCGCCCAACTCGGAATGCCGGCGGACTCAATTAAATTTGATGCGGCAGTGCAAATTTTAGACGACCGCGTTAAAAAGCAAAAAAGTTCTTTTTTAGTAGTCACTAACTTTCGCGGGTCGGCGGAAGCTTTTCGCCTTAAATTATCAAAGCAAGGTTATGCCACACAAGAAATTGGGCTGATAGTAGGGACTACACCGCCGGATGAACGCCGCCAAATTATGGCGCTTTTTCAAGCCGGAAAAATCAAAGTTCTCATTGCGACTACCGCATCCATTGAATTGGGTATTGAGTTGACGCGCGCCGACGGAATTATGTTTCTGAATCACCCCTGGAAACCGTCCACGCGCGAACAGGTGATTGACCGTGCGCATCGGCGCGATCCCCAAAGAAATTATCCCGGGCGCCAATTGGAAGTAATTAGCTTGGAAATAGATTTGCCGGTGTCGATCGACAAACTTAAAAGACAGGTTTTGCGGCGTAAGGAAATTTTGAGTCAAATGGTGATTGATGGTCAGCTTGCCCCTGAAATTCTGAAGGTGTTTAGGGGGTTAGATAATGTTGTGATGCGAATGATTGAACGGGTCTCGGACCCCATGACGCTCGACGAATATGAGAAAACAATTCAGCAGCAATTTTTGCAGTTGTTGGGGCAGGCGCTTGCAACCCGGGATGTGGGTAAGCTTTCAAAGATTTGGGATGAAATGGCAGTGCTCTATCTTGAAATTCTTGAGCATAAAGGGTCGTTTTTTGCAAACATGGCAAGCCTGCAGTATTTAAGTGAACGTTTTCCGGATCTCGGGAAAAACGGCAAAATTAACGCGCTTGATTTAGGTTCGGGGCCATCCACCTTAAAACGTGCTTATGAACGCAATCGCCCTGGGCTTGCAGCCAAGAAATTTTTAGTGGAAGTAACCGACTATGATTTGAGCCGCAACATGCTGGCCTTAGGAAAACAAGGCAGTGCCCGCCAAATTCAGGGCTCAATGGATGATTTGGAGAAAGTAATTGGTGAAAAAGCGTTTTTGAAGCCGGAATCCTTTGAATTGGTGAATTTATCTTATGCCTTAAGCTATGTAAAGCATCCTGCGAATTTGATTCGACAAATTCAAAAACTGCTCAAAAAAGATGGCATATTTACTCTGATATTGCCTGCAAAAACAGAGATTTCAGAAGCTTTTTTTGCAGGACTTGAAAAAGCCGGTTTCCAAGTGATTACCGGCCGCGAAGATGGGCTTCAGTCCACGCTCTCCGAAGGGGAATTCCAGGATTTGGTGAGGGAATACGGTGTTGAATTCGCAAAAGATGCTGCACGCACGGTTCGAACTAAGGTTCGTTATATCGTTGCACAGAAAAATGGCAAACAGCCGGGCGAAATCACGGATGCCAATTTTAAAATTGGCCGTCATTCAGACTATTCCATCGATAAGAGTAAAATTCAAAAGCTGATACCGCAAGGTGACGGCGCTGCCTTCTTGCCTGCGAAAATGATGGTGGATGGTCATCTGGTAGGTCTCGCTAAAATTCAGGGGAGCGATGAATCAGAAGAAGCGCGAGCTCTTCCAAAGATTCGTGCGGCGATTGCGCGTGTTCAGAATATTCAAGCTGCGAAACAAGTGGTTGCGGCGCTGGATAAAATGATGCAAGAACTTGATGCGCAAGAGGGTTTTCTCACCGATGAGTCGCGCGCAGTGGCGAAACAATGGTTGGAACGGCTTTTGGAAAACACGCGGCATCGTGAGAAAATTTTGGGATCAAGCTATAGAGTTTCGATTAGCGATCGAATTAAAAAATTGTCTTCTCGTTCTGAAATTCGAATTGATGATTTGGCGCGAGTACTGCGTGAGCATCCCTACATCCGGGTTTATGACCCCGACCATAAAGAAGAAAGTCTTTTTGATTTTGTTCCTGATTATCAAAAGATGCTAGATGATTTAAAAGAACGGTCAATTCATCCGGAAGAAGGTATGCAAAAAATCATTCTTGCGGATGTCCGTGAGGTTAGCCGTCGCAAGATGATTGGCTTGCCGGAAGAAAGATGGGAAGGTTTTTTTGAAGAGGTGAGCCCGGAGACGGGAGAACCCACGGGTAAAGTCGTATCTTACTCATATAAATATCAACACGCTGTCTTTTATCGAGCTGTGCTTGTGATTGTGATGGATGAGCGGGGACGCATGCTCATTCAACGAAGAAAGTTTTTAGAGGGTTATCCTGTGACCGAAGATGCTTCGGTGACGGGGCATGACGATATTGGAATGACCCCGCGCGAAACCGCTGCGCAAGAATCATTAGAAGAAGCGGGTATTGCGGCTTCACCGCAAGACTTGATCGAAGTCAAAAATCCTGAGACAGGGAAGTTCTTTTGGGTGGATAGAAATGAACCTTTGCCGCGCGGAGATTTTGACAACGCCTTGCGTTATGTTTTTGTTTTAAAGATTTCTTCATCAAAAATGGATTCTTACCATTCTCGTGGGCCTATTTATAAGGATAAGGTCTTCGGTTGGAGGGTGGAACCGTACGACGAAGTGGTGAAAAGACTTGCGGATCCGGCTTATTTGGCAAAAGTTGAGCCCTCCTTAAGAGTTGTTAGGAAAATGGCCTTGGCGGATGTTCACATCCCCAAACTTCTCCGCATTAATCGTTCTGAGATACGTCAAGACGGGGTAAACGGAGATTCGGAGCGAAGACCTCAGCCTGGCGAGATGAAAATTTTTCTGCAACCAGGTGCAAATAAATATCTTAACCCTTTCGAACAAGTTGATTTGAGTCTCAAAGACCCAAGTCAGAAGTCGGAAGTGCTCAGCCAGCTGAAATCCCTGCAAGGGCAATTTCTGGCATCTGCGGAAAATCGTTCTCGCCAGACTTTCTTTGATTTGAGTACTCTGCCCATCCAAAGTATAAAAAGTGATTTTGAAGGTTTTGTGCAAAGGTATTTTAAAAATCCTGAACCGATTATTGCAAAGTTTCATGACCCAGTACTTGCACCTTTGAAGATATCTCTTCCCGAGCCTGAGTTGGTACTGATTCGCCTGACGCAGTTTGCGCAAGTCCTCAACCGCTCCGAGACGCGAATAAAGGGTGTGGATCGATCTTCGCCAATGTCGTTTTTTTTAAACGCGTTTGGAATCGATCCGTTGCAAGCTGAGATAAGCTTTCTTGGCAATGACTGGGGGCGTGTTGAGCTGGCACAACACTCAATTTTGGGATTGGAAGGTGAGGGTTTGCGCAAAGAAGTTTTTGAAAGTTTACAAGCTGTTATGGGTGTAGAACATATTCGCGAGTACTTGGGTGGGAAAGATCAGGTCGGACAATTACAAGACTTGAAAAAAGCTTATCTGCTCACATACAAAAATTTACCCGCGGCGATTGTTTGGCCAGATGTTGATTCGCACGACGGCAAAAAAGTCCTTGTTTACGATTTGCTTAACCCATCTCAGGCTAATTTAATGCTTCCCTCAGAAGCGAGCGGGGCATTATCTGTTGATCGAGATTTTTATCACAGCAACCTTCCGAAGTTTTTAGCAGGCCAACATCATGTGAATTCATTTGATGTTATTGAGCCGTTGCTTACAAGCGACGGTCGGGTGGTCGCAAAAATGTTGGTGCATGAAAATGAAAAGAATCAAGTTTGGTTTCCGTCGGTTTATCCGCCGGGTGAATTTTCTTCGATTAAAACAGCCGGTTACCTAAGAGGGCAAGTTCGTGATAAAAAAATTGATTTATCGGGTCAAGCCGCCGTGGATGTGGGTTCAGGAGCCGGAACTAATTCAGCCCTGCTTTTTGATATGGGGGCGGAGGAAGTGCACGCAGTTGATATTAGTTTACTTAAATTGATGAATACGGCCTATCAGGTTCGAGTTTGGGCAAAAAAGCGCGGCGCTGATTTCGGAAAATTAAAATTTCACCTTCATTTACGAAGCTTTCCAAAAGCTGATTTTTATATGCTTAACTCACCCAATTACTCTCCAAACGAAAAAGTCCAAGCAGGGTATGCGGGCGCTGATATGGCTAATACCGATTTATCTCCGAATGACTTGCACTCTATTTTTTCGGCTGCGGCCGAAAAAGCGAATGACAAAGCCCTCTTTCTTGTACGGATGTATTACCACACGGTTGACGAAGAGTCGCTCAGGACCATGTTGGTTGGAGCTCAGAGTAATTGGAAATTAAAAGACGAAGCAACGGAAAGAGTTTTTCCGCGCAGAGTAGATGACGATGAGTTTCTGCTTACCCCCTATCATCCCAATGAACGCAAAGAAACCATTTTCACTCTCGAACGCCGCCCGCGCTCCGAAATGCGGGAGCCTATGGCTGAGCTACTGAAGAGATCTCAGCCAATATTCTTAGATTCGACAGGCAAGTCTTTGACCGACGTGGCTGCGGTTTTGAGAGAGAGAGAGGCTGAAATGAAAGGCTTGGATTTAGATGAGTTGATTAACATATTAATAAATCGGCTTGATCAGGCACAAGATGCTGAGTTGCTTTCAAAGTTGTTATATTTATTTTTATTTATACCTTGGCAGGTCACTCCCGGCTTCGATTATGCACGAGCAATTTCAATTATCCGAAACGTCCAGGCAAGAAACATCATTCTTTCTGACCTACCTAATTACATCGAGCATTTATTAAATGTATTGTTGCTTACGGTTTTATTGAATTCAAAAGAATATGAATTAGCTGCAAAAGTGGGGCTAAAAGATAAAAAAGCACCTTGGATATTTGGTGCTAATGCCGCTGGGTTTATAAAAGAAAAGCCGGCTAAAGAAGCACAGCAACTCTTGGATGCATATCGAAGAGAATATGAATCTGCTGCAAATACTGAGGAGAGAGATGCTGTCTCGGTAAGAATAGATGCTCTCGCAAAAGCTCGCCCCGACTTGAATTATTTGCTCATTTTTGACGCATATAGAAAAGTATTTGATTATGAAAAAATGACCGTGCTCCTGCCGTTCATCAATATTGATTGGAATGAGCTATTTTCAGAAACCATGCAAAAAATTCGTGATTGTCCTGCTCGATTGGGCCGCTATAAGGATGAATTGGCGATGTTTGCGGGTGATATTGCCAGCTTTGCTCGAAAACAGGGTAAGCCTATTGATCTGTCGGAATTAGCTGCGATTGTTTACAGAGAAGCAGCATTAGATTTTATGTACGGAAACGATGTCGATATCCGTGATGTAATCGGACGTATGCCCCATAGCGCGATGCGCCGACTGCTGTCTAAACCTGGTGTGGATGAGAAATTGCTCGAAAAATATATCGGTGCTTTATGGGGAACGCATGATATGGATGATCCCGCAGCCGTAACAAGAGCTCCTTCAGTAGGTAATCAGTCAGGTTGCATGCGTGATCAAATTCGTCGCACAATTTCAGAAGTGACGGTCCGCGAGCTTTATCACGCACAGCAACTTTCTGACTTGACGGCATTTAAAAAAGTAGCCGAGAAGCTCGCTGATCTTTTTGCTGCCATACCCCATGACCCCGAACGTGAAAAATTTATTTTTTATTTATTAAAGCGTATGGTTGATGAGTCTCGTGGCTATCCTCAACCGGAAGATAATTATCATCCGTTATCGGATAATGAAATTGATATTTTTGCCGCGGCTTTAGCAGAACATCCCAAACTACGTGAATTGGTTTCTCAGAAATATGAAATTACACAAATATTGCACTCTGCTTGGATCGAAGGAGAGCAAGGCGAATTAGGGTCGGACGACGGTTTTGGCGATGATGGGACAGGCGGCCGCTCCGAAATGCGGGATGACAGCACGGCTAATGCGAATGATTTCGTGCTTGCGCCGGATGACTCAAGACTAGTCACGATCAATAAAAAAAGACCTATTTTATTTCCGCGCAAAACGGATGCGGGTGAGCGCCGTGGTAATTTACCACTCAGGGACAATGACGTAACCCTAAGCCCAATGAGGCCGGATTTAATCGCATGGCTTGATACTGTTTTAAATATTCAATACAAAATAGCGCGCACGCAACTTCTCAACCGGTTACAGGCTGCGAATATTTATTCACGTTCGGACTTAGACCGTGCTTACCGTGAGTATCGATTAAAAAATATCTTGGCTGGATCAAAATGGTTGCAACCGATTTTGACAGCTCTTCGCTCTGAAATAAGGATGAGTTGGAATTTGGATACTATTGTTGGCGCCGCTGTATGGCTTCTATTAGCGGGTGTTTACTTGAGCGCGCGTGTGCTTGAACGGAAAACAAAAAAGTTTTTTGACTACCCGGAAAAAGATTGGCGCAGGGCGCTGCTGAGTTCGGAATCTTTTCAGAGTTTTTTTGATTCCAAAAAACATCAGCCCAGTCTTGGATTAAACGCACGTGGGCTCAAGAGTTTAACCGGGCAACAGCTTGAAATGCGTGTCATTTTTCAGCTGATTCAGGAAAGACTTCAAAATGATGGTGCTTGGAGATCACAGTCGATTATCAAAAAAGCCACGTATATCAACAGTGCCGGTGCGGGACTATTTTGGGTTGAAATCAGAAACGGGGGGGGGCGAAACTATTTTATTTTTGATTTAAATAAATTACTTTCTTCCGAGGCGGATCCGGTTTTAAAACAATACTCGTCAACCCGATGGAAGCCACTGTCTTTTAAACATGACGCGCGCGGAATAACGGTTCAGAGCGGTTATTTTTTTAAAAAGACAATTAATCGTGTTGACTTGCCCGAGAATAAAAATGATTCTGGGTTTCATGCGTTTGATTTTTCTTACCTTGACAGAAGTGAGGGGCTCAATGAAATTCGTCATAAATTAAGCAAGGTTGAGTTTGCCGGTCTCGAAATGTGGGTCGGTGAATTAAACGATCCCGCATTTGTAAAATATGATCCCCAGGAAGTGGAGTGGAAGCTTTGGACGCATCCGCATGGCGAAATGTCTCCAGCATCGAATTTACAGACTTGGAGAGAATCAATAGCTGCCTTTTATGCTATCCAAGATCGATTGGTCGGGCATAATCAAACCTTAGAATACAGCACCGTTCCGCGGTTTCTGATCGGCGAAGTTGAATTACAAGATGACCCAGAGCATGAAGGCCGCCGGCTTATGACTTTGCATCCAACATTAAGCGATGGACGCCCCGGTTCACCTCGGTCTGTATCATTCACGCCGGAAAGTTTGTTCGGTATTTGGATTGATTTGGCACAGAAAAAAACTACCCTTATTTTTGGCGGAATCGATGCGAAGCACATTCAAGAGCAGCTCGGTTTTTCAGAGAATACGCGTGTCCTGGTTGTGCCCTCAATCAAAACCCGCTCCGAGTCGCGTTCGGGAGGGCAGCATGATGATGTTGCGTTGGCAGGATTAAATGTCTTAGGTGACGACGAATTAAATCGTATTGCAAGGGCTGCCGGCGCCGGAATTGATTTTGAATATTTAAGTGAACTTGCTGCAGCGGCTGAAGAATTGCATATTGTCATTTCCAGAATGAACGATGAATATCTTCTGCAAAAAAATATCCATCCCGATTATGTAGAAGGTTTTGAAGGCGCGGGATACTTCGCAGTTGCGGGAGGTAAGACCGACCCTCTTCACGCTTTTATGGATGAGGCTCGGATTGGGCGCTTGCTCGATATGCTGTCTTTTGCACAGCATGTGTCCAAAAAAATTTCAAGTGACCAATTAAAGAAAAATATGGATCGTCTTAAGAGTCAAAAGCCTTGGTCTTTTTATTCTTTGCTGCGGCTTATAGGGCAAAGAGATTCAGCGCTTTATTTGGCTAGTATCAACCGTTTTTATCGGGCTTACGAAAAAATTGAGTCCTTAGACATGGAAAATTTAATGGTGTCATTAAAAGAGACGTTTTCCGGTGAAGACCAATTCTTTAAGAGTATTGAAGATGTGTGGGGCGACGAATGGCGCCGAATTTTAAATTATCTTGAACATCTTGAAACCCAATTTGAGACTCAAAAAAGCAATGAGGATCGGATTAACTTAATTCGCACGCGTTTAGCCGCGCTTGCGCGGAACGTTGGGCCGGAGTTTGCAGATAGCCTTCAAATTAAAGCGGTCGGACGTGAGCGTTTCATTCTGTTAGCTGAAAATGAAGTGCTTGGTTCGGTCCTGTTGGCAAAATGGGGAAAGCATGACCCTCTTACTTTTGAAAAATGGAACTTGGCTGCGTTGATTGAAACCCAGCCCTTTCTGCGCTCCGAATTACGGATTTTTTTCAAAACAAAATTAAAGTCGAGGCAGGCGGCGATTCAAAGGGCGCTTGATGAGGGTCAGTTTGATGCGGCTACACAAAAAGCAGTATGGGGCTTGATCAATAAAACAATGGAATCTCAGGCCTATGCGAATTTAACGAATCAAGAAAAATTAGATTTGCTTACCATTTATGTGCAGGGCATTCATTACAGACCGGCCATGAGCGGAATACCTAAGCTTGGCCCTGACCCCTTTGATGAGATCAAAGAAATCAACGAATGGATTTTTAAAGACAGGGTGTATAGCCCCGACCGAAGGAATCGAAAAAAAAAGCAGCCCTGGCCCAAAAAATTCGAAAAAAAACTTTTCCCCCTGACTATGAAATTGTTGCGCATACCTCAAATTCAACCCTGGCAAGCTTGTTCTACGGCCTGGCTTTTTTTGCGGAATGCACTTGAATCTCCGTGGTCTGACCTGCAAATGGCGGAATCCGAACGATTTATTGATGCCGTGCTAAAGAAAGCTCCGGGTGACGCGGAAGCCATACTCTCCAAAATAGATTACATCGTCTTGTTTTATGCACCGCGCAATTGGTCTAGCGAAGATTATTTGCGGTTATGGAACTTTATCCATGAACTTTTAAATGATGAAAGACAAAGAGTTAAACTCAAGCGCCGTTTGGATGTGATCCACAGAGTTGTGGTATCCGGCGCCTACCAAGGGGAAACGGTTGAGAATCAATTTGCTGCTTTGCGATTTGCGGCTGCTTTGCCCTTACCAGTCAGCGATAATAGTTCGGATTATTACCCGTTCGATGTATGGTCGGACATTCTCTTGCCGGGAAAATCTGATTCGTATCGTCCCGAATTGATTGCTGAACAGCGTTTGCCATTACGAATCACCGCCGTAAATTACTTAGCAAAAATTTTACATGCCAAGGTTTATTCCTATGATGATTTCAAACGATGGTGGTTGGTTGAAATTCCAAAAATGCTCAAAGATTTGCCGGCGTCAGAATCGCGGCGGGTTTTGCCTGTTTTATTTTTACAATGGCTGTGGTGGCGAAACAAAGAGGAAAGGCATACTATTTTTGAAAAAATGATTCGAGAAATGAGCGATCCTCTTCATGAAAAAGATCCGGTTTTTAATCATTTTGTTGCGGCTTTAAGAACCCACATTGTTCAAGGGTATTTAAAAACACGTGAACCCGGTGAGTGGTTCCATTATTTAGTTATGCTGAGAGATTTGCCGGCCACGCCCACGCTGTTTTCAGGGCGGCTTTTCGGGTTTTTGCGTCAATGGGACATGGTTCGCGGACAAGTGCATGGAGTTTTGCCAGGGCATTTCTCTCAAATGCTCGTGCAATACCTTGGTTATTTACCGGCCTGGAATAGCCATCACCCGGGTGATTCCGAATTGCTTCGCAAAATAAGAGCCACTTCCATGCAGCCGCTGGAGCTGATTTATACAAACAGCGGCTCTATGCTTGAGCCGGGATTCACACTAGGGAAAATCCAGAATCATAAGAAAGAGTTTTCAAATTCTTTGGCGAATTTGTGGCTCGTAAATGATTTGAACCAAGCGCCGCGCTTTGTTGTTAAGGGGGAAGCTTGGCGTGTTTTGGGTCTCTCCGAAAGCGGCGGCGCAGCCTATTATTTGCATGAATCCACGGGACTGGTGGTCAGTATTTGCATTAATACCACGCGCACTCGGTTAGAAAAAGTCCAGCAAATTACCAGATCATCATTAGCGGGTTGGAAAAACAAAACAATTCCGTTTGATCGATTGGTTCAAATTATTGTAACGCTCGCGCCTGATATTCGGGAGCAAGTTGTCCAAGAATTAATTCAGCAAGGTTTTTTTAAAACCGATGAGGTGAAAAAACTGCGCGCGGCCAGCCAAACTCCCAGCGATGAATCACTGCTTTCTAAAATACGCGCGACTGTTGAGCAGTATTACCGCGATGATCCCGCCGGAGCTGCGATTGATTTTCCTCGACTAAGTAGTGGGAATTTGAAGAGTTGGAGATTCAATTTTAAAATTAGCCCGTCGGGATATGCTTTTTTAATTCCGGTTTTTAGGCAATGGATGGGGACGGAAGATTGGCGCGAAGAAACTATCGCGGCTTATTTGAATGCGGTTTCGAGCGATATCGTTGGCGGAGGCTGGTTACGACTGCCGATGATTCACTCGATGCTTGTAGTTTTGAAGCAAATGCCCCCGCTTTGGCATCCGGAAGACGGGGTTTCGCATGCTTGGGCACTGGAAAAAACTTCTCAGTCGCTCGATTTGGCACGGCCTTTTAAACAGGAGACCATGACGAAAGCTGAAATTCTCGAGGGAATTCAGCAGGAGATGGGTATTCTTTTTCGCGAAGAAGAAGCCGCTTGGGGCCATAGCCCGGGCCGCAGCATGGCTGAAGCCGAAAAAATTATCGATAAGTCACGCTCTGAAATGCGTAAGGACAAAACAGTGTGGGATTTAGTTTGGGCAAGGGCGCTGAAAAAACTGGATTTAAAAGAAAGTGAAAAAGAGTGGGAATATACCGGTATTCGTTTTTGGCGGCATTTATTTCCTGTGCTTGCATTTTTAGGGGCTGTTTTTTATGTTGCTTGGGGTTTCATAAAAAATGACTCTCTGTTCTACAAAGTGCCCGCTGTGTTGAGCTTAGCGCTTATAGCAACGGGGAGCGTACCTATACGAATTTATTACTCAACAGTAAAATCATGGAATGATCTCAAAAAAATATTTAAAAAAATGGGAGTTAAGATTTCTGATGCCAGTTTGCGCGCCGCAGTTTGGATTGGAAATGCGAAATGGTCAGAAAATGGTGGTGTTTGGAGTTTAGAATTCGACCCGAAGCCCGCATCCGGGAACTATCATTATTTGCGCGATGATGTTTTAAAATCAATATTGTGGTTTTTTGCTAAACCAGAGAAAAGAGAAATTGCTTTCAAGGCGCTCCGGGAGCAGATTCCCGCTACGGCAGACGTGCATGGGCGGAAATGGTTCAATTCTGCAAAAAAGCTTCATTTTGACGGCGTGTTAAATGATGTGCTCGATCATGAGCGGCTGCGTAGGCTGATTGAATTTTGGGGCGATTCAATACCGATTTTAATTCGTCAAGAGATACTGACCAGGGAATCTAACACAGAACATCGCAAAGAATTATTAAATTATCAGGGGGAGCGCTCAGCGGAAATGTCATTTTCTGATGATGGATACTTAATGGCACATTATGAACCCGGGGTTTTTCATTTTCTTACAAACGGCTTAAGTGCTTGGGTTATACGGATTTCAATATTTTCATTATGGTGTTATTTGCTGGTCGGTATCATTCATGGCTATCAGTCTTTGAGATGGGAGGACTATCTCGAGGGTTTTCTTGTGACGGGTATTTTGACATTCTTGCTGTCGCATGTTCGTGGAATGGTCTTGAGGCATTTATTTAGTGCGCCCGTGAATATGCAAATTGGAACAGTAGCCCGAGAGGATAATTCTGAGAATGAGATTCAATTTAAAATTGATGCTGGGGCTGGGTTAGGTGTCGAAACAATGGGGCTATTGCTGAGCGCAATGTTTTATAGTGCAAACGGGCGTAAAATTCGCCGGTGGATTCGTGATGGAAAAATAAAAATTGAAGCGAAAGGGCCAAACGAGGTGCTGGGATTTAATTGGAATTTTTTATTTTCACGGGATGGAGATTACGCATGGAGATACCCACTTAGAGACACGAGCGAGTTTCGCATCACCATTTCCAAAGAAATCACAGGATCAGTTTCAGAGAACCTCTTAAATCTTAAGACACGCTCCGAAATGCGAATCATGCTGAAGAAATTTAAGCAGGAGTTTGCGGCTGCTTTCAAAGATTATTTCAAAGACGATACGATTGAGTGGAATGAAGATAAAGCGGGTGTTTTGCAGCTGCAGATTGATATTGGTTTTGAGGGGAAATGGGGATGGAAGCATGCTAGCTCAAAGGTGGGAAGTTCGAGAAAACGCTTTGATGAACTGGGTAAATTGCTTATCACGCAATTTCCGGAATATATTTTTGATTTCGGCAGCCGTACTAAATCAGATGATCCAATAAACAGTGTGATTCAGGTTTTATTTACCATACGGCCTTATACAACATTATATTCTCAAGCGCGGCTTGATCCGGATCAGGCACGGAGAAAATACAATATCAACTTGATTCTTCGTGATTCGGAAAAAGCCGTTCCGGCGCTTGGTCAAAGCGTAACTGAATTAGGACTGATTCAGGGATTGGCCCAGCAACTA
Source organism: Candidatus Omnitrophota bacterium (assembly GCA_043732705.1). Classification (GTDB taxonomy): domain Bacteria; phylum Omnitrophota; class Omnitrophia; order Omnitrophales; family Aquincolibacteriaceae; genus Multiplicimicrobium. The sequence continues at coordinate 28,484 of JAYTHE010000039.1, forward strand.
TTAAATTTATCGATGGATGAACGCACCGCCATGATGCTCGGCATGAGTTCCGGCGAGGATGTTTTGTTGCAGTATCTCTACCGGCTTTCAGCGGACGATCTTTTGCAGGAGTTAAAGCGTGGCACAAATCGCACGCGCCCCGAATATTTTACGGAAAAGATGCGGCCGGCTTTAGAAGCAATGGGCCTGGGAATGCTTTTAAATAAAGCGGACTTTGACCGTCTTCAAATTGCTTTTTGGGCAACTTTAGACGAATTTGATTTAGAAATAAAACCTGAAGGCAAGAATCTCCAGATTACCGCGAAGCAGCCGCAACTATTGGAGCCGGCGCTGAAAGCTTTGGGTGTTTTTGGTTTAGAACAAATAGTTCCCGATGCTTTTGACAGAATTACCTTGCCGCCGCACAGCGCGCTGCTGCGGGACAAAACAAACTTATTTCATTTTTGGGTGAGCCGGCAGCTTTCATCCGAGTATAAAAAATCGCTGATTCTTATGCAAAACCCTGCGGAGTGGCGGTATTTAAGTGGGCATTTTGATAGACTCAATGCAATTCGCCTGAGCAATCAATTTTATAAATTTCGCAGTGGCCAATATGGCCGAGAGGCAATTGAAGTTTCGTTAGTTAAAAACGCGGACGAGCATTTTTACACGACGAATTTTAAATTTAATGTTATTAAATTCAACGAAGCAAAGCGGCATTTTTTGCTTGAGTTTGAACCTTCTGAAAGCCGGCCTTCCAGGCAAAAACAAGCCGTCGCAAATGCCAAGGCCGCTTTGACGAAAGCAATGCATCAATTGGGTTACACCGTTGAAATTCAAGATGCCCGCCGTTCCGAAATACGGAAGTCCGTTATGACGGCATTTGAAAAATTTGGTATTCACATTGATGAAGATGGCACGATTGATTATTCACAAGTGCCTTTGAATGTGGATTGGGTGATGGACGGTTTGCGCGATCGAGAGAAAGCGCCGCTTGCGGGAACTTTGATTGACTTGCCGGAAGTGAAACTTGTGCATCGTTTAGAGGATTATCCCATTATTGCGGGCGGAACCCATGAATTGAGGCTTGTGATTGTTAATGTTAACGGTCGCGAATTTCCCGCAGTTTTTAAAAAAGGTGGAGCCGCGCTCGATTTTAATCAAATTTATGAGCGTACCGGTGCGGGGCCGCGGTTTTATGGTTCTGCAAGAAATAAGTCGAAAGGACTGCCTGTCGGCTATGCAATTCAATTAGTGATCGGTGAAACTTACAAACTAGACCGGAGAGATCTGGCGGCGGAAGACAAAGATGCTTTTTACGAAATGAGCGGTCGCTTGAAAGAAGCCGGATTAGGTTATCCGAAAGAAGTCATTCGTGTTGATCCTGAGCGTGGTAATGCTGTCATTGCAATTGACGCGGATGATGCCATGATTGCTGATGTGTCTGCTTTTGAAGCATTTCAGAAAAAAATGAGCCGCAGTGAGTCAAGAGTAAGTCAACTGCAGATTGAAAAAACCAATCAAAAGTCAGTTAATTGGCCTCTCATTGCGTTAGGCTTTGCTGATATTCCGGCGGACTTTCAAATGCCGCCTGCGGATGTTTTTGAAATCACACCGGAAATGGAACCGTTTTTGTTTGAAGCCTTTGCCGCGAAAAAATCGGAAGCGATGGTTGATGTGCAAAGAAATCTCGACAAAGTGAGCGCGAAGCAAAAATTTGACGCAGGATTGACTCAGTTAACACAAGCTGTTCAGGCAGGACAAATTGTGAAGCTCGCGCCCGTCATTTTTTATTCAGAAGATATTCATGAACAATTGATTCAGTTGGTTCTGGTGTTGCAAAAAGCATTTGAAAATCGGACGCAGGATTTGAATGTTTCGATTGTGTTCTCTGATTTTAATGACCGAGAAAAATTTGAGGAAGCTTTAAGAACCGTTTCAACTCCCGGAAATCAGCTTCGCCGACTTCCGGGAGTTTCTCAAGGGGTCAATTTATATTGGGCGAACAATCAAGATATGGGGCGATTACGTCGCAATGTTATTGAGAGTAAAAATTGGAGTGATGCAGCTGGATTTTTCTTTGCGCCGCAATTTTTCATCCAATCACTTAAGCCGCAGGCGCGTGTGCGCGCTGTCAGAGCAGGAGTATTACCAAATAGCGCGATGATGTCTTTTGTTCCGGGCTTGACGCGCTATTTTGGGACTGCTTCCGTGATTAATGCGCAGACTTTAGCGCAGTTCTTGGCAGGTTTAGCTCCACATATGCATTTAGATTTAGAGCTGGGATGGTCTTTCCTCGATTCCATTCTTTCTGTTTTCGCGATAACCCAAAAATCGGTTGCGATCGCCGCCTAGCGGACAATGTCCGTCATTCCAATTTAATCGGAAATCTGGATCCCGCCTTCGCGGGGATGTCCACCGACTTACGCCTTTGGTGTGAACACTTAATAAAAAACAAAAAGAAGATTCTTGCTTCTTTCTGCTTGTTGCAATTTGGCCCGTATTCCGGCAAGGTTAGTTCAAGAGAGTTATAGGGTTCTTAAATGCCGAGAGCGAATGGGTCTGCTCGGTTCTTAATTTGCTTTAAGAGGATTGCGATGATTCAGAAAATTTTGATTTCCGATGATGAGCCGGATATTTTGTCCGCTTTCGCGGAACTTTTGCGATGTTATGGTTTTGAAGTGGCCGAAGCTTCGAACTCAGAAGAATTTCAAAAAGTTTTCTTTGCGTTTAACCCGGACTTAATTATTTTGGATATTGTCATGAAAGGGGAGTCGGGTCCTGATCTCTATGACCGTGTCATGAAGCTTAGCTCTGCGCCCAAAACCCCGGTTGTTTTTGCTTCGGGGCTGGTCGACTCGCGTTCACAGTCACCGCTTGTCAAAGGCAGGCAAGTGGCGATGTATGCGAAGCCGTTGAATATTGAGCAATTGGTTAAGGATATTCAGGCCGCTTTTTCCGACTCAATCGCCGCGTGACAAGTCGTGGACGACTTGTCATTCTCGCGTAGGCGGGAATCTAGAAATATAAAAAGACTGGATCCCCGCCTGCGCGGGGATGACAGCGGAGTTATCGAGATCGATTTTTAGTTAAGTATAGATGAGGATGCGCATGATTCAAAAAATCTTGATCGCGGATGACGAGCCCGATGTTTTAAACATGCTGACGGAGATTTTCAGTTACCATGGATTTGAAGTTTGTACGGCTCTGAACGCAAAGGAATTTGAAAAAGTTTTTTTCCAAGAAATTCCTGATTTGATCATTCTCGATATTTTTTTTGGCGAAGATTCAGGCCCGGAGGTTTACGACCGCGTGATGAAAATGGATGATGTGTCGCAAACCCCTGTTATTTTCTTATCCGGAAAAATGGAAGGGATGATTGAGTCGCCGCTTGTCGCGGGAAGACAGGTCGCGATGTACAATAAGCCCATTATTGTCACGGAGATTATTCAGGCGATTCGAACTGCTTTTTCTTCCAATATCGCTCCCTGACAAGGAGCAGGCTTGTCATTCCCGCGGAAGCGGGAATCTAGTCTGGATTCCGGATCCCGCTCTTCTAGGCTTGTCCGGAATGACGGGAATTTTAGTCGATTGTCTATAGTCTATTGTCTAGTGTCGTGATAAAATTCCCGCCATGTTTACCGACAAAATGATCGATCCCAGCATTATTGACGCGCTTCAAAAAGCAACGGCGGAGCAGTTGCCTCTTTTAAAAGCGCCGGCCGATACATGGCAGCCGTCCGAGCTTTTACCGGATTTTGCGCAGGAAGGCTGGGAAGATGAAGTCCGCCAATTTCAAAAAGACGCTAAAGCCATTCCCGATGAAGCGATTGCCTGTCTTGTGGGCAACACGATTACAGAAGAAGCCTTGCCTTCATATCAGACTTGGCTTAACCGTCACATGGAATTCCGCGATGAAAGTGGAACGGATACCACGCCTTGGGCGAAATGGACCCGCGCCTGGACCGCCGAAGAAAACCGCCATGGCGATATTTTAAATCGTTATCTTTATTTGACCGGCCGCGTGGATATGCATTCAATTGAACTGACGATTCATCATTTAATCCGCAACGGGTTTAATTTGGGTTCGGGCAATCATGTTTATAAATCCATCGTTTACGCCTCATTTCAAGAGCGCGCAACCCGCGTTTCTCACCGTAATATGGGATTATTGGCGCATAAATGGGGTGAAAAAAAATTAGGCAAAATATGCACTTTGATCGCGGGTGACGAAGCACGGCATGAACAGGCCTATCAAAATCTTTTCAAGGTTTGCCTGGAAAAAGATCCGGACGGCGCGATGATCGCGATGGGTGAGATGCTGCTTTCAAAGATTGTGATGCCCGCGCGTTTGATGGATGACGGGTCGGGCCGGGATATTTTTTCCGAATATTCGATTGTCGCGCAAAAGCTCGGCATTTATACTACGCGCGATTACGCCGAAATGCTTTTATATCTCGTTGAGTTCTGGAAACTCGACAAGCTGAAGAATTTATCGGCGGCTGCGGTTGCCGTGCAGGAAAAAATCTGCAAAGCCGCGGAAAAGTATTTGCGCAAAGCGGAAAGCCTTTCCGAAGCAATTCAATCTGTCGAAGTTCCCGCTTTTTCATGGCTTTCAAAAGCCGCTTTATAGGATTTTATATTTATGAGAGAAGAAATCAATCAACTCAAGGCTCACCTGAACGATCTCGCTGCCAAGCTTCAAGAGATCAGGAGGTATCTTTGACCTGGATGACAAGTTAAGACAAATCGAAGCCCTCAACGAGCAAATGGCTGACCCGAGCTTTTGGGATAATCAGGACAAGGCCAGGCAAACCGTCGACAAACTTAAAATCCTGAAAAATGTTTATGAGCCGTGGAAGAAAGCGGACGACGACACGCGCGATACGCTTGAATTGATTGAAATGGTGGATGAAAACCAGCCTGAGTCTTTCCTCGATATTAAAAAGGAAGTTGACCGTCTCGCGAAAGAGGTCGCGGCAGTTGAATTTCAACGCCTTTTGTCTGATCCGCGTGATGCGCGCAACGCGATTGTGAATATCAATGCCGGAGCGGGCGGGACGGAAGCCTGCGATTGGACGTCGATGCTTTTGCGGTCGTATTTGCGCTGGTGTGAACGGCGCGGATTTGCGGTTGAGATGCTTGACTATAATGACGGGGAAGAAGCAGGGGTGAAGGGCGTGACCTTTACGGTGAGCGGTCCGTATGCCTTTGGCTATTTAAAATCGGAAAGCGGCGTGCATCGTTTGGTGCGTATTTCGCCGTTTGATTCTAATAAGCGCCGGCATACTTCTTTTTCGTCCGTGGATGTGATCGCGCAAGTTGAAGATGATGTTGCGGTTGAGATTAATGACAAAGACCTTAAAATTGATACTTACCGGGCCGGCGGAAAAGGCGGGCAGAATGTCAATAAAATCGAATCGGCCGTGCGTTTAACGCATATTCCGACAGGAATCGTTGTGCAATGTCAAAATCAACGTTCGCAGATTCAAAATAAAGCTTCTGCGTTACAAGTTTTAAAATCGCGCATTTTTGAATTTGAGCGCCGGAGAAAAGAAGCCGCGCATCTTGTAGAATATGGCGAAAAGAAAAAAATTGAATGGGGCTCGCAGATCCGCTCTTATGTTTTACAGCCGTATAGTATGGTGAAAGATCTGCGGACATTTGCGGAAACCTCCAACACTCAGGCAGTTCTGGACGGCGAAATTGATGATTTTATGGAAGCTTATTTAAAATGGCTTGCGGCGGGATCTCCGGATCGTTCGGAAGTTCTCGGAGCAAAACAAGATGATTTGGAGTAAAAAATGATTGGTGTGGTTTTAAAATCAATTTTCGGTTCTCGAAACGCGCGTCTCGTAAAAAGTTTTCAGCCCACCGTTGATAAAATTAACGCGCTTGAACCCGATTTAAAAAATCTTAGTGATGAAGCGTTGCGTGCAAAAACTGTGGAATTCCGGGAGCGTCTCGCAAAGGGCGAAACACTCGACCAAATTTTACCCGAAGCTTTTGCCGCGGTACGGGAATCCGCGCGCCGTGTTCTTAAGATGCGTCATTATGATGTGCAGCTCATCGGCGGCATGGTTTTGCACCAGGGGAAAATTTCCGAAATGTCCACCGGTGAAGGTAAAACTTTGGTGGCAACTCTGCCGGTTTATTTAAACGCTTTGGAAGGCAAAGGCGTACACGTTGTGACCGTGAATGATTACCTCGCGCGCCGCGATATGAGCTGGATGGGGCCGGTTTATGAGTTTCTGGGGCTGACAGTCGGCGTGATTCAGCATGACATGCGTTATGACGATCGCCAGGCGGCTTACGCTTGCGATATTACCTACGGAACCAATAACGAATTTGGTTTCGATTATTTGCGCGATAATATGGTGCTGGATATGACACATCGCGTACAGCGCCCGCTGCATTTTGCTATTGTGGATGAAGTCGATTCAATTTTGGTGGATGAAGCGCGTACTCCGCTGATCATTTCGGGCCCGGCGGATGAATCAACCGACAAATACTACAAGGCTTACCGCGCCGGAAAAATGCTTAAAGGCCATGTTATTGAGCAGGATCAATACACTCCCGAATGGAAAGAGCAATTGGAAGAGCTGAAAAAACAATTCGACTACATTGCCAATGAGAAAAACAAAAACATCAGCATGACCGAAGCGGGTGAAATCAAAGCCGCCAAAATGATGGGCGTGGACAACATGCATGATTTGGCGACGGTTGAAGAGCGCCATCAGGTGATTACGGCTCTGCGCGCAAAGGAGTTTTTCCGCGCGGATGTAGATTATGTCGTGAAGGACCAGGAAATTATTATTGTGGATGAATTTACGGGACGTCTAATGCCTGGTCGCCGTTTTTCGGATGGATTGCATCAAGCGCTTGAAGCGAAGGAAGAAGTTGAAATTCGCCGCGAAAACCAGACACTCGCGACAATCACTTTTCAAAATTATTTCCGCATGTACAAGAAACTGTCAGGTATGACCGGTACGGCGTCAACCGAAGCGGAAGAGTTTGATAAAATTTACAAGCTTGATGTGGTGACTATTCCCACCAATCGTGACTGCGTGCGCAAAGATGAAAATGATTCCATTTACCGCACGAAAAAAGAAAAGTTTGATGCGGTCATTGAGCGCATTTCTGAAGAGCATGCGATCGGCCGGCCCGTCCTTGTCGGTACGATTTCAATCGAGACATCGGAATATCTCAGTTCTTTGCTGAAAAAGCGCAACTTGGTTCACACTGTTTTGAACGCAAAGTATCACGAAAAAGAAGCGGAAATTATCGCGCGCGCGGGTCAGCCGGCCGCGGTAACAATTGCTACGAATATGGCAGGCCGCGGAACGGATATCGTGCTTGGCGAGGGGATGAAAGCAAAGGGCGGCCTCTTGGTGCTTGGAACGGAGCGGCATGAATCGCGCCGTATCGATAATCAGCTGCGCGGCCGCTGCGCCCGTCAAGGAGATCCCGGTGCCTCCAAGTTTTACGTTTCGCTTGAAGATGAATTGATGCGTCTTTTTGGTTCCGAACGCATCTCGATGCTGATGCAGCGCCTCGGCATGGAAGAAGGCGACGAAATTCAGCATCCGATGGTGAATAAAACTTTGGAAACCGCGCAAAAGCGTGTGGAAGGTCATCACTTTTCAATCCGCAAACATTTGCTTGAATATGATGACGTGATGAACCGCCAGCGTGAATTAATTTACGCCGAGCGCGACCGTGTTTTGCGGGGCGAGAAGCTGCGCGAGCATTTTTTTGAAATGCTGGAAAATGTCATTGAAGATTTGGTTTCTGATTTCATGCATCCCAGCAAGGCAGAACATGACCGTGACCCGCAGGGTTTGGCGCAGGCGCTTTCCGATAAATTTGCAGGTTCTTTTGATGCGGTGATCGAAGAGAATGGCCATGATACGGATATGCTGCTTGAAGGTCTTGAAAAGCGCGCGACGGAACTTTTTGAAGAAAAAGAAAAAAACATGGGCGCCGAACGCATGCAAATGCTTTTGCAATATGTCATGCTACAAGTGATCGATTCGAAGTGGAAAGAGCATCTTTATAATTTAGATCATTTGAAAGATGGTATCGGCCTTCGTGCTTACGGACAGCGCGATCCGCTGGTTGAATATAAACGCGAAGCTTTTGATCTTTTCGAAGATGTGACTTCCGGTGTCAAGCATGATGTGATTGCTTTCGTTTATCGTGTTCAGGGTGTGGATCAAACCGAGCCCGTGCGCGCGGTCGCACCGAAGGTTGTCGAATATCTTCACCCCGAAGCGCAGCCGCTGCCCACTCCGGGCCCGAGGCCTGAGGCGGGAGGCTCGAGCGAAGAACCTGCGTTTATGAAAGAAGCGCCGGCAGTGCAGCCGGTGAAACGGCATTTAGATAAAATTGGCCGCAACGATCCTTGTGTTTGTGGCAGCGGCAAAAAGTATAAGAAATGCTGTGGAACTGAAGAGTAGTACCGAAGGCCCGAGGCCGAAGGTCCGAGGGTTTAACAGTTTTTTCTCTAGCCTCGGGGCTCCGGCCTCCGGGCTTTTGTTATGCTTTTGCTTTCCAACCGCGAATTGGAGTTCGCTTGCCTGGCTTGCGTTGGTTCCGCTTCTGATTTTAATAGCCTCAACACCTTCTCGCACAAAATGTGTTTTTTTTACTTGGTTCTCTGGAGTGGTTTTTTTGGGCGGTTCACTTCACTTTTTAACGTATGTTGATTTTGCCGCCTGGCCGTCACTTGTCCTTTTGGAATCGCTCTTTTGGATTTTGTTGGGGTTTTTATTGTTCGAAACCCGCTGTTTCTCTTCGCGTTTTTTTCGTATTTTATGGGTTGCATTGGCATTTACGATCGTTGAATTTTTGCGCGCTGAAATTCCGGTTTGGTCTTTTGGCTTAAATTTACTCGGGCATTCCCAGGCCTTTCATCCGGCGATGATTCAAATCGCTTCGATTGGCGGTGCGTATTTGCTGACCTTTTTTATTGTGTTCGCAAATGCCTGCCTCGCTGAATTTTTAATAGGAAAGAAGTGTCAGCGTTTTCTGGTTGTCGCCGCATTGTTGATCGCAGGGTTGGTTTTTCTGTTTGGACTTAAACAGCTCAAAAAAGCAGAAAAAGAAAATCCGCCCATGCTCAGAATTTCAGTGATTCAGCCCAATATTCCTCAGTCGGTGAAGTGGGCGATGATGGCCAAAAAAGATGTGATCGAGATTCACGAGAATTTAACCAAAATGGCCGCGCTGCGCGAACCCGATTTGATCATTTGGCCGGAAGCCGCTTTTCCGGGTTATTTGAACGCGGATAATGATTCCGCGCGGGTTTTAAATTTAGCGAAAGCGCTGCATACGCCGATTTTAGCGGGGGCGCCTTATTGGGAATCCCAAACACGTGTTTTTAACAGTGCTTTTCTAATTAATGACGCGGGATTGATCACAAACCGTTATGACAAAATAAAATTGGTGCCTTTCGGAGAGTACATTCCCTGGAAATTGATTTTAGGCTGGCTTTCTCCGCTCGCTTACACGATGGGTGTGGGTGACTTTACGCCGGGCGCCGGACAAAAAATATTTACATGGGGCAAAGACGTCCCGTTCAGTGTTTTAATTTGCTTTGAAGATGTTTTTACGGGACTTGCAAGACACGCCGTCGCGAAAGGAGCCCGGTTTTTAACAGTGATTACCAACGATGCCTGGTTCGGAAAAACAGGCGCGCCCTGGCAGCACATGCAGTCTTCTATTTTTCGCGCGGTCGAGAACGGTGTACCTGTGATTCGTTCCGCGAACACGGGGGTTTCCGGGTTTATTTCCGCGGAAGGCAAAGTTTTAAACCTTGTGCGTGATGCGAAAAATCAAAGTTTATTTATTGCCGGAGAACTTACTTTTGAACTGCCCCTGGCTTATCATGAAACGCTTTATCGACGCGGCGGCTGGTTATTTCCTTATTTCTGCTTGATCATTTTAAGCGCGCTTTTCTTTTTGAGAAAAAAAGGAGTGACTTTATGAAATCCAAACAAGACCACAGACCAAAGACCACAGACCTAAGACCAAAGAATATTTATTTTATTAGTCTTCTGTCTTTAGTCTTCAGTCTTTTGTTTCTATCGGGTTGTATCCATCTTTCTGGCTCAGCAGGTTACACAAAGGTTAAAGATGATGAGGTTGTTTCAAAATCAACCGGCTTTGATCTTGATAGCGCACGGTTAGTTGATAAGCGCGGTGTTTAATGGAACAAGCAAAGTGGAAAACTTTTTGGAAAATTCTGCGCGGACGGCTCATTTTTGTCGCGTGCCTTTTGGGCGCCTGTATTATTTTTACCCATTGGGTATTGCCGGTAATTTATAAACCTTCCGCCGTTTTAAATCTGACAGATGCGTCGGAACGTCAATTCTTGCGGCTTCGCAAAAATTTTGATGAAGGCAATGTCTATGAACTTAAAGTCCGGATTCGCGGCAAATTAAACGGAACCGCGAAAATCCGAATGTTTGATGATGTTGATACAACCAAAGTCCTGCAGGAAAAAATAATCGGCTCGGGCCAAGTGGACACGCGCATGGGCGGCGAATGGTATACGAACGATTGCCGCATGGAATATGAGCCGCTTTCCGCGACGCAGGGAAGTCTTAAGCTGGAATACCGGTTCGGAACTTCAGGCAAAAAAAAGAAGGCATCATGATAAACGGTTTTGCAACATCCGAGGGTACCGCGCGCTATCGCAAGCGCTTTGCGGATCAATTTGCACCGGATTTTTTTCGAGTGAGCCGGGACTTATATTGGTCGGGAATGGGCATCGGAACTTATTTAGGTAATCCGGATGCCGCAACGGATGAAGCTTATATTGCTGCCATTCAACTTGCTTTGGAATCGGGTATCAATGTTCTTGATACAGCCATTAATTACCGTTTTCAGCTGAGCGAGCGCGCCATGGGGCGCGCGATACAATGCCAAATCGGCGCAGGAAAAGTAAGCCGTGATGAGATTATTGTTTGCACTAAGGGCGGTTTTTTCTCTTTTGACGGGGCTTTGCCTGAAAATCCGGGAGCATGGGTAAAGAAGAACTTTATCGATACCAAGCTCATTCGAGCGGAAGATGTCGCAGCGGGCTGCCATTCCATGCATCCACGTTATCTCGAAAATCAATTGAATCAAAGCCTTGCCAATCTTCAGCTTGAAACAATTGATGTTTATTATTTGCATAATCCCGAAACGCAATTGGAAGAAGTTGAACCCAAGGAATTTAAGAACCGTTTGCGGCATGCGTTTGAATTTTTAGAACGTGCCGTAGCGGAAAGTAAAATTCGCGCTTATGGTACCGCAACTTGGAATGGTTACCGTCAAGCGCCCGATGCGCAGGATTATCTTTCGCTTGAAGAAATGGTCCTGCTCGCGCGTGAGGTTGCCGGCCCGAATCACCACTTTAAATATACGCAGCTGCCGTTTAACGTGGCTTTGCCGGAGGCCTGGGTTGTCGCGAATCAACGTTATGGAGCCAGCGAACTGCCGCTGCTTAAAATGGCGAATCATGTGGGGGTGAGTGTGATCGCAAGCGGATCGTTACTCCAGGGGAAGTTAGTTGAGAAATTACCACCGCTTTTAATGGAGCATTTTAAAGGCTGCAAAACACCAGCGCAGGTGAATCTTGCCTTTTCCAGATCGGTGCAAGGTTTAACGACCGCGCTTGTGGGTATGAAATCAACTGCGCATGTGATCGAAAATCTTCAATCCGCAAAAGTTCCCGCATCCACTGAAGAAGAACTCATCGCCTTATTCTCAAGAAAGTAAAAACCACTGACAGTTATGTATTTGCGCACTCGATAAAGCTCACGTGTTGGTGATCGCAGATCACACCTTGCATCTGAACCTTTTTGAGCGGTTTGAACAGAGTCAAAAGAGATTGCTGCTGCTCAACTCATTTTTATAATGCACAAGTTTTTTGCCACGTTGCGTCTTCCGATTCAAGCGAAGCTTGAATAAGCCCCCAGCGAATACGGTTAAAAGAAAAAGAAGAAGCCTCTTAATCTGAGTTCTGCCCGAAGAGGCAGTTGTCTGAAGAGTGAGAGGCTTCTTCTTTTTCGCTTTGACCTAAATGAGCGACCTTTCAAGAAAATAAAACCTCTTTTAAAGTCAAGTCGAGAAGAGCGGATATCAGGCGAATCTTTTGATTCCGACTTCATTTGACGGTATAATTATTAGAGAGCGAGGAGGTGTTGATGGGAAATGAGCAAGTTCATATTTTTGTCATTGAAGACAATGATGATATTTCAAAAGCTATTGGCTACCGCCTTAAAAAAGAAGGCTATCAAGTCAGCGCCTTCCAGGACGGACAGTTGGGGCTTGATGCCGCGCTTCAGCAAATTCCGCATTTAATTATTTTAGATTTGATGCTGCCCGGACTTCCCGGTGAAGAAGTTTGTAAGGCTCTCCGGGAGCATGACGACGAAAAGTTTCAAACCATTCCCATTATCATGCTTACCGCCAAAAATTCCGAGGCTGACGGCATTGTAGGGCGCGTCATCGGCGCTAATTATTATATGACCAAGCCTTTTTCAATTGATGACTTGCTGCAGCAAATCAGAAAAATTTTAGAAAAGACAGGCAGATGGCCTTCTTCATCCTTTTAAAGAAAAAATACCTTCCTCTGAAATTGTAAGTAGAAAGGAGTTTTTTAGCGCCTATGCCTTTCGTCTCGATGATTGATTTTAATAATCTGAATTTATTCGCGTTGCCGCCAGCCCTTGTTGGCGGGCTTATTTTTCTCCTGGGTTTTACGACACTTTGTTTTGAACGCCGCTTGAGGATTGGCGGCTCATTTTTTCTTCTCACTTCAGCGGTAGCTTTATGGCTATTAAGCTTTGGTTTGCTTTTTATTCTTCCGAATCCCAGCCTGATAACTGTGATGAATTTGGTCAAGTTGTCGCATATCGGAGTCAGCTTCATTCCGGGCTCAATGCTTTTTTTTATTTCTTCGGTGGTACGTTCATCAACCCGGTTCAGAAAGTGGTCTTTTGCAGGAATCGGATTATCGCTTTGCTTCTGTTTGGTGGACGTAAGAACAAACTGGTGGATTGAAAGCGCGCGGCACTATTTTTGGGGTTATTATCCGCAGTACAAACCTTTTTCATATTTGTTTCTAGCGTTTTTCTTTGCCGCGGCTTTTAGCAGCCTGTTTGTATTGTGGCGGAGTTATCAAGGTGCCGTTTCGGAACGCGCCAGAGGCAGGCTCAAAGCTTTGCTAATTGCTTTTTCGATCAGTTGTTTGGCCTCCGTGGATTATCTGGCGAATTATGGGATTGAAATTTATCCCATCGGCTACCTTCCACTTCTCATTTTTGTTTTTTTAATCGCCGATACTATGCAGCGTTATCATTTGTCGGATGTGACTTCGGCTTTCGCGGCGGAAAAAATATTAGAAACCATGCAGGGCGTTGTTTTGGTGCTTGATTTGGACGGGATTATCCGCGTTGCCAATCACAGGGCTTGTGAAGTTCTCGGATATGAAAAATCAGAACTGCTTGGATTAACGGCAAAACACATTATTCCCGCAAGCGAAAACCCGGGAGTCAAAACAGATATTCCCTTTATCCAAAAACTTTTAGAAAAACCACGGACGACTATTTGGGGGCATCCCATGTATTGGAAAGCCAAGAGTGGTCAGCTGATAAGTTTAAGCGTGTCCATGTCGGTCATGCGCGGGCGTGAAGGGGACAAAGGGGATGGAGTCGTGTATGTCGCGCAGGATTTGAGGGAACGTAAACGGGCTGAACAGGCCTTGCAAGAGATTGAAGACCGGTTTCAGATGGTTGTGGAAAACGTAAGAGACTACTCGATTCTTGTCCTGGATCCTTCCGGAAATATCGAAACCTGGAATTTGGGCGCAGAAAGAATATTTGGCTATCACGCCGATCAGATTATGGGTGCTCACTTTTCCCGGTTCTATAAGGAATCGGATGTGCGCGCTGAAAAATTCCAAAAGGAGCTTGAGTTTGCCGTGGAATTTGGGTCGGTTGAGGATGAGGGGTGGCGGATTCGCAAAGACGGCGTTACATTTTGGGCGCATACCACGCTCACGGCGCTCAAGAACAAGTCGAATGAGATTCAGGGTTTTTTGAAAATTACGCGCGATATTTCTGAAGTTAAAAAGGGCCGGCAAATGCGGCTGCGTCTCGCGTCGATCGTTGAGTCGTCTAATGATGCGATTTTGATTGTTTCCAGGTCCGGTGAAATTTTGAGTTGGAATCGCGGCGCGGAAAAAATCTACGGTTACTCAAGTTCGGAGGTAATGGGGCAATCCCTTTCAGTTTTATTTCCACCGGACAAGGAACAAGATGTGAGCGCTTTGATTGAAGGCGGACTAGTGGACGGCGGCGTAGAAAGCTATGAAACCGTGGGCGTCAAAAAAGAGGGGACGCAAATCCATGTTTCTCTGACAGTTTCACCCATTTTGGATGAATCGGAACAAAGAAACACAATCTCGGTGATTTGCCGCAATATCACCAAAGTAAAAGAAGCCGAAGAAATTTTACGGCGCCGCAAAGATTTAGAGATGAAATCTAATTTTATTTCGATGGTTTCGCATGAACTGCGGACACCGTTAACTGTCATTAAAATGGGCGTGGATATTTTGCGCGAAGGTGAAGCGGGCACTTTGAGCGAACAGCAGGCGGAATGGGTGGATATGTGTTATCGCAACGTGAGCCGTCTCACGCGTCTCATTTCAAAAGTGTTGGATTTTCAAAAGCTTGAGTCAGGACGGATGGATTATGAAATGAAGCATGAGGATTTAAACTCTGTCATTCAAGAAATTGAAAAGTCAATTGAGCTGCTTTTGCGCGATAAGAAAGTGACGTTTAAAACGGAACTGTCGCCCGATTTGCCGCAGGTTCAAATGGACCGGGATAAAATAATTGAAGTTCTGATGAATGTTCTTGGGAACGCGGTGAAGTTTACAGCCGACGGAAGTATTACGATTAAGACCGAAAGTTTAGAAGGGAAAGTTCGAATGACAATTCGTGACACCGGAATCGGCATTAAGCCGGAAGATGTTCCTAAGCTGTTTTCTTCTTTTACACAAATTCATGGCGCGGTGCATAGGACGGGCGGGACTGGGCTTGGCCTTGCGATTTCCAAGAAAATTATTGAACAGCATGGCGGCGAAATTTGGGCTGAATCTGAGGCGGGGAAGGGAACGACCTTCTTTATTGAGCTAAAAGTGATTTGATCAGGATTGAAAGAGGACTGATGGAAATGAGACTTGCATTGAATAAAATCAAAGCGTTTAACTTTACAGATTCTTCACGTTCAAGCGAAGCTTGAACAAGCCCCTGCGAATACGGTCAAAAGTTATGGGCCATAATCCGAGTTTCGCGCCTAAGGACGCGACTGCTTGAGGATTATGGCCCATACTTTGTTGACCTAAATGAGCTATATCTATTTCCCCAGGATCTGATAGTCTACACAGATTGTTCACAGCTCCAGGGGAGTCTTAGGTAATGTGCCTGGGATCTTTTAGAGCTTGGAATTTATCTTAAACCGCTCTTTTCTGAGTGGATTCGGGTAAGTTCTAGTTAAGTACGTAAGAGGTATTCAGTAGTTATGGGTAAAAAACTTTATGTAGGTAATCTTCCATATTCCGCCAACGATCAAACTCTCTCGCAGATGTTTGCT
>JAYTHE010000040.1:0-67273 GCA_043732705.1 Candidatus Omnitrophota bacterium
TTTCGAACCCTTCCAATCGAATCGTTCTCTCGCAAATGCAGGTCGTATACGGAGGCCTTACCGCCCAACCGGCTGCGGCTTTAACCAATGAGGTAAGATAAGTTCTATGAACGCGAAGTTATATGTAGGAAATTTATCCTGGACAGCAACTGACGAAGACATCAAAAGTGCCTTCTCAAAATATGGCAATCTGGTTGAAGCCAGCGTTGTGCGTGATCGTTTTTCAGGACGTTCGAAGGGGTTCGCTTTTGTCCGTTTCGAAAACAGTGAGTCAGCTGAAAAAGCGCTTGAGTTAAACGGGCAGGATTTCATGGGCCGCAAGCTCATGGTTTCTGAAGCACGTGAGCAGACTGAGCGTACCGGCGGCGGAGACCGCGGCGGTTTCGGCAGTGGAGATCGTGGCGGCTTCGGTGGAGATCGCGGCGGGGACCGTGGTGGCCGTGGCGGATACGACGATCGCCGTTACTGATATCCAGAAGAATCAGTAGCAAATTTTTCTAAGATTTTAAAAAAATCTTGGGCTCCGGAGCGGGCGTCAAATCCCGCTCCGGACTTTTTTCAACCTCTTTTTTCCCATTTCAGTCAAAAAAGATGAGATGCGAGGAAAACACGAGTGAGCGCGGAGGTGTAGTGAAACCTACATCGCACAAGCGAACGATGTGTTTGACGAAGCAGATCGCTTTTTTCACGGAAATGTTTTCGTGCGAGCGTGGTGAAACTGGCAGACACACTACTTTGAGGTGGTAGCGCCGCAAGGCATGGAGGTTCAAGTCCTCTCGCTCGCAATTATTTCGTAAAACTCAAAAGGCCCTTTCTTAAAAACTCAGGCAGTCCTCGGGCATAGCCCTGCGGAACTCGTTTTTAAGAAAGGGCCTTTTGAGTTTTTCTCCATTAGGCTTTGCCTTTTTCTTTGGGAAAAAGGCGATTGGAATTTTGCTGCAGCAAAATCTGCTGAGTTATGCTCGCGAGAGGACTTAAGAAGTACTTCTTCACTCTCCGTCGTTTTTGCCGTAAATTATCTCCTATGACATTAGCTACGCATATTTTTCGGGAATACGACATTCGCGGTTTAGCGGATACGGAATTAACCGACGATACGGTTCATAAAATTGGCCGCGCTTTCGGCTCTTATTTAATTGAGTCCAAAAAAACGCAAGTTGGCGTAGGACATGATCATCGTCCCAGCTCGCCGCGCATTGCCAAGGCTTTGACACACGGATTAATGGAATCCGGCGTGCGTGTCATTTCCCTGGGTTGCGTACCGACGCCGCTCGTGTACTTTGCCGTGGAGACTTTTCCTCTCGATGCCGGTATTTGTGTCACGGGCTCACATAACCCGCCTGAATTTAACGGTCTTAAGATACACCTTTCCGGCGAGCCCTTTTATGGGGCGCAAATTCAGGGACTCAAAGATACGATTCTTGCTAAAAAATTTAAAGACGGACGGGGAAGCGTCAAAGAAGATAATACGCTGATTGAAAAATACCAAAAATACGTCGCGTCTCTTTTCACGTTTAAGAAAAAGCTCAACGTTATTCTTGATACGGGCCACGGCATGGCGGGCAATACGCTCCCCAAACTTGTGCACATGCTTGGGCACAATGTAGAAACGCTGTATGAAAATCTCGACTCTAATTTTCCCGATCACCATCCCGATCCTTCCGAGCTGAAAAATTTAGTCGATTTACAAAAAGCAGTTTTGGAAAAAAAGGCCGACATCGGTATGGCGTTTGACGGTGATGCAGACCGCATCGGTGTGATTAATGAAAAGGGCGAAGTTCTTTACGGTGACCAGCTGACTTTGATTTACGCGCGTGAAATCGCAACCCGCAAGCCGGGAGGCATTATTATCGGAGATGTAAAATGTTCAAAGCAGGCCTTTGATCTTATGGCACAGGCCGGCGTAAAGCCTTTGATGTGGAAAACAGGACATTCGTTGATTAAAGCCAAGATGAAAGAAACCGGGGCTGAACTTGCGGGCGAAATGAGCGGCCATATTTATTTTAAAGACCGTTGGTTCGGATTTGATGACGCTATTTACGCGGCCTGCCGCATGCTTGAAATCCTGGATAAAACCGGCAAAAAGGTTTCGGAGCTATTAGCGGATTATCCGAAAATGTTTTCGACACCGGAATTGCGTGTGGACTGCCCCGATGCGATTAAATTTCGTGTGGTTGAGTTGATCAAAAAACGTTGGAAGGACGAGAAGTTCAAGATGGTTGAAATCGACGGCGTTCGGGCTGAATGGGCGGATGGCTGGGGCCTGGTGCGCGCGTCCAATACGCAGCCGATTCTCGTGACACGCTTTGAAGCGAAAACAGATGCTCGCGCGAAAGAAATTCAGAGCTGGATAGAAAAAGAAATTAAAGCCGTGATTCAATCTGTTGAAAAAGAAGAAAAGATGCGGATATGAATCCCGTTAGACTCTTAAACAACAATAGGCATCATTATCAGAATCAAGGACTCGAAAAAATTTGTACACAAACGGCTTTTTATCCGGGGAGAGTCTAACGGGATGAATTGGGCATTAATTATGGCGGGTGGATTCGGGACGCGTTTTTGGCCGGCAAGCCGAAAGGCGCTTCCCAAACAATTTCTCAGCCTTTGGGGGAAAGAAACTTTAATCGAAGCAACTTGCAGCCGAATTAAAAATATTGTACCTAAACAACGGTTGGAAGTTTTTACGCAGGCCCAAAAGGTTGCTTGGGCCGCAAAGCATCTTAAAATCGCAAAATCACAAATTGTGGGCGAGCCCATGGGGCGCAACACAGCGCCATGTATGATTTGGGCGGCATTACGTATTTTAAAAAAGGATCCGGACGCGGTAATGTCCATCCTGCCGGCCGATCATTTCATCGAAAAGCCAAAACTGTTTTCTCAGGCGCTGAAAGCCGCTTATGAGGTGGCGCGTCAAACGGGTCAGCCGGTGACATTAGGTGTTCAGCCCGACTCGCCGCATACGGGTTATGGGTACCTTGAAATACAAAAGAGAGCAATGACTCAAAATGGGTTTGCGGTTTATCGTTTGAAGCAATTTCATGAAAAACCGGATGCAAAAAAGGCCGCGGCTTATTTGAAGTCAGGAAAATATCTTTGGAATGCGGGTATTTTTGTTTGGAAAGCCAGCGAGCTCGTGAAATGCGCGGAAAAATATTTGCCGGGATCCGTGAAAATTTTACGCCAAATTGTGGATCAAAATCCTCAGGGCAAGAAACTCGCGAAATTATTCGGGAAAGTTCAATCGGTTTCAATTGATTATGGCTTGATGGAACCGCTTAAAGGAAAAATTCTTACTATCCCTCTTTCTGTTGGATGGAATGACGTAGGGAGCTGGTCGACATTATCTAAGTTACTTCCGGCCAATAAAGAATATAATGTTTTACAAGGCAATGTTATCGCTGTCCGCAGCCGTGGCAATTTTGTGCGAACCTCTCAGAAGCCGATTGCGCTTGTGGGTGTCCATAATATGGTTGTCGTTGACGCGGGAGATATCTTGCTTGTGTGTCCTAAGAGTGAAACTGAATCAATTCGCGACATGGTCCAAGAACTTCAAAAACGCGGCATGAAGGAGTATTTATAATATGCACACGATGACAATTTTTCACGCGCTAATTTTCGGAGTTGTGGAAGGTGCTTCTGAATTTCTGCCGATTTCATCTACCGCGCATTTAATTTTGACCGCAAAAATCTTAGGATTGAGACAGACGGATTTTTTAAAAAGCTTTGATATTGTGATCCAGCTAGGGGCAATTTTATCCGTGCTGGTTTTGTACTGGCGTTCTTTTTTGATGAATTGGGAAGAATTAAAGCGCGTGATTTGTGCTTTTATTCCCACAGCGATCGTAGGTTTTTTTCTTTATAAGGTCGTTAAGAAATACTTCCTGGGTGACCTGCATCTTGTATTGGGATCGCTTTTTGTAGGCGGAGTTATTTTGATTCTTTTTGAGAAATTTAAATCAGGCGAAGATAATGACCCTTCCTGTGTTAACGACATTACTTACAAACAGGCCTTCCTTATCGGGCTATGCCAGGCAATAGCGGTTGTTCCCGGAGTTTCCCGTTCAGCAGCGACGATTGTCGGCGGGGTATTGCTTGGGCTGGACCGCAAAACAGCCGTTGAGTTTTCTTTTTTATTGGCCGTGCCGACCATGGCGGCCGCAACCGGCCTTGACCTTGTCAAAAATGCCAATAGTTTTTCAATGGATCAGTTCGGGCTTTTGGCTGCGGGCTTTGTGCTGTCTTTTATCATTGCTTTGATTTGTATCAAGGGACTTTTGCTGTTTATTAAAAATTATTCTTTTGTCGGTTTTGGGATTTACCGTATCGTCATTTCTGTTCTGTTTTGGCTCTTCCTGGTACGCTCCTGAGCCTTTAGTCGGCTGTTACATCTGCCGATAAAAGGATATTCAATTTTGCCATCTTACTTTTTTAATGAAGGGGTGTTTTCATGGATATTTCGGACAATAAAAATTTCAGTGAAGGTAAACGCAAAGCGCTTGATTTAGCGGAATCCGCACGTCAAAGCGATTGGACTCAGCCTAGTTTTGCCGCGGAACTTTTTAAAGGACGCATGGCATGGAACCTGGTCATGCCCTATCCGGCGCAGAATGCCGACGACAAAAAGATCGGCGACGCCATCATTAGCAAAATCCGGGATGTGTTGGTTAAACATATTAATCCCGATGAAGTCGACCGTACCGGAATTATCACTGAGGAAGCATTAAAAGCGCTTTCTGATTGCGGCGCTTTCGCGATTAAAATTCCAAAAAAATACGGTGGCCTGGGTCTGACGCAGGTGAATTACAACCGCGTATTGCACTTTGTGGCAAGTTATTGTGCATCTACCGCGGTGTATCTCTCCGCGCATCAATCGATCGGTGTTCCGCAGCCTTTGATTGTTTTTGGAACCGAAGAACAAAAACAAAAGTTTTTACCGCGCTTTGCAACCGGATCAATTTCCGCTTTTGCTTTAACTGAACCGGATGTCGGCAGTGATCCTGCGAAAATGACAACCAAAGCGGTTCCCACAGAAGATGGTAAGCATTTCATTATTAATGGCGACAAACTTTGGTGCACAAATGGTATTCGCGCCGACATTATGGTCGTGATGGCACAAACGCCGCCTAAAATTGTACATGGGAAATCACGCCAGCAAATCACCGCCTTTATTGTTGAGCGTTCCATGGGCGGTGTTGAAAACTTGCATCGTTGCGAATTTATGGGTTTAAAAGGTATCCAGAATGGGTTGATTCGCTTTAAAGACGTCAAAGTACCGCGCGAAAACATCGTGGGCGGTGAAGGTCAGGGGCTTAAGATTGCTTTAACCACACTCAACACGGGCCGTTTAACCATGCCCGCCGCTGTAACAGGCGCCTCCAAGTATTGCTTGCAGTCAGTTCTCGAATGGTCGAATGAACGCGTGCAATGGGGTTCAAAAATCGGAAAGCATGAAGCCGTAGCATCTAAAATTGCGGCGATGACTTCGACGATTTTTGCGATGGAAGCAGTATCTGAAATTGCTTCGGTAATGGCTGACAAAAAAGAAACCGACATCCGGCTTGAAGCGGCGATGGCGAAACTCGCCACGACCGAAGCTTCATGGAAAATTGTCGACGGCGCGGTTCAAATTCGCGGAGGCCGCGGTTATGAAACTGCGCGCTCACTTAAAGCCCGCGGCGAAAAACCTTGGGCAATTGAACGTGTGATGCGCGATGCGCGTATTAATACGATCATTGAAGGAACAAGCCAAATCATGCGGCTTTTTATCGCGCGCGAAGCGATGGATATGCATGTCCGCAATATTATGTCGGTGATCGGTCCGCGCGTCAGTTTTTTTAAGCGTGTCGGTAATTTTTTCAAAGCGTTCGCTTTTTACGCGGTGTGGTATCCGAAGCAATATTTGCCGGGAGCATCGGTTCCCTCAAATGTTCCAGGCCGGTTAGTCACGCATTTTAAATTTATTGGCTGCACGGCTAAAAAGTTGGCGCGTAATCTTTTTCATGCCATGATGATTTACCAGACCAATCTGGAGGGGAAACAGCATTTGCTCGCTAAACTTGTGAATGTCGGAACGGATCTTTTTTCCATGTCATCAACGCTGGCGCGTGCGGTTTATCTATATAATCAAAACCCGAAAGACGACAGCGCTTTAGAACTTGCGGATCTCTTCTGTTTACAGGCCCGCGGCCGCGTAAGAAAACAGTTTCAGGGGCTTTTTTGCAATCGGGACAAGTTTGTTTATCAGGTGGCCCAAAATGCGCTTGAAGGCAAGTATAAGTGGCTTGAGTCCGATATCTTTTAATAGGTTAAAGCTTAAAACTAAAATCTTAAAACCATAACTTAAGGCCTGATAGCTGTCGAGCAGTTTTGGGTTTTGAGCTATGGTTTTTACTTTTGAGCTTTTATTTTTAAGTTGTCTTTGTGCTATAATTCTCGCCCTATGACAGATGAAAAAAAGCTCTCAGCGAACGAACGCATCAAGACGGAAAGCCATTACCTGAAAGGTTCTTTGGCCGAAACCATGGCCCAAGACGTTGATCATTTTACTTCGGATGAAATTCAGCTGATCAAGTTCCATGGTTTTTATGAGCAGGATAATCGTGATGAGCGTGTGACTTTGGCCAAGGCCGGAAAGTCCAAGGCCTTCAGCATGATGATTCGCTCGAAAATTCCGGGCGGCTTTTTAAATGCTGAGCAATATCTGGTGCATGACAAGATTGCGGATGATTTTGGTTTAGGGCATTTCCGCATTACTGACCGTCAGGGGATTCAATTCCACGGTGTGCTAAAAAAGAACATTAAAGGCCTTTTCCGTGCTTTGAATCAAGTCAAGGTCACGACCATTGGTGCCTGCGGAGATGTGGTGCGCAATGTCATGTCACCCGCCGCGCCTTTTGTAAAATATCAGAAGCACGGACTTTTGGATTATACGCAAAAAGTTTCAGACCAGTTTTTATGGAAAAGCGGAACTTACGCAGAGTTGTGGTTGGACGGCAAAAAACTTGATTTAGACGGTGACCCGGAAAAAATCGAACCGATTTACGGGAAAACTTATTTACCCCGTAAATTTAAAATCGCCATGGCTTTTCCCGGAGATAACAGCGTCGATGTTTACGCGCATGACATCGGAATTGTGCCTGAAATTCAAAATGACCGGTTAACCGGCTTCAACATTCTGATTGGCGGCGGCTTAGGAATGACGCATGGCATTGCTACAACTTATCCGCGTGTTGCAACGCCGCTATGCTTTGTTAAGCCGGAAGAGCTGCTCGATATCACCAAAGCGATTGTGATTGCACAGCGTGATTTAGGCAATCGTGCTGACCGTAAAAACGCTCGCCTCAAATACACGATTGATCGCTTGGGCGCGGATGTTTTCCGCAAAGAAGTTGAGAAACGCTTCGGCAAAAAAACCGAGGATATTCATCCTTTTTCATTTAATGAAATTGAACATTATCACGGGTGGCATGATCAGGGCGACGGTAAGTGGTTCTTGGGAATATTTATTCAGAACGGCCGTGTCAAAGATGACGGAGCTTTTAAGCTGCGTACGGCTTTGCGCACCATTGTTCAGAAATGGAAATGTAATGTTATTTTGACGCCGGAGCAGGATGTTTTGCTGTCCGGGTTTGAGGCTTCCCAAAAATTCGAGGTTGAAAATATTCTGAAAGCACATGGCGTGAAGCTTCCGGAAGAATGGGGAACAATCCATAAACATTCAATCGCCTGTCCGGCTTTGCCGACTTGCGGCCTTGCCATTAGTGAATCCGAAAGATCAATTCCTGCGACCTTGGATGAAATTTATACGAGCTTAAAAGAATTAGGTTTGGAGTCTGAAAAGATTAGCATTCGCCAAACCGGCTGCCCGAATGGCTGCGCGCGTCCTTATACAGCAGAAATTGGATTTGTGGGTAAAACAACCGGAACTTACAATATTTATCTTGCGGGCAGCCATTTAGGTGAACGCTTGAATCAGATTTTTCAAGAGAAAGTGCCCAATGCGGAGTTAGCAAAACGGTTAACGCCTGTTTTTAAAATGTTTAAGACGGAACGGGCTCCCGGCGAAAGATTTGGGGATTTTTGCAAACGTAAAGGTATTGCCGCGCTGCAAGCCGCGGCGGCGGTGTCAGTATGAGCGAACCTGTCGCGGTATTAACTGAGTTTACGCCGAACCCTAATTCGCTTAAATTTAATACCAACCGCGAAATTCTTGAGTCGGGAACGGCCTTTTTTTCGTCCTCTGAAAAAGCTTCGGGCGCGCCTTTAGCAAAGAAAATATTCGAGGCTGAAAATGTCGCCGAAGTTTTTATCGGTTCAGACTTTGTAACCGTGACACGCTCGGCTGAAGCGAAAAGCTGGGCAAAAATTATTTCTCAAGTTACTGAAATTATCCGCCTCCACTTAGAGTCAGGAGAGCCTTCTGTTATTGAAATGCCTTCCGCTCATGGATCTGAGGGGAACTCCGAGATCGCGCAGAAGATCATTGAAATTTTAGATGAACGCATCCGGCCGGCCGTGGCGCGTGACGGCGGCGATATTATTTTTGACAGCTATGAAGACGGAATTGTGCGCTTGCATCTTCAGGGAGCTTGTTCGACCTGCCCCAGCTCGATTGCCACATTGAAAATCGGTGTCGAATCGATGCTGAAAGAATTAGTCCCCGAAGTCCGCGAAGTTATCCAAGTCTAAACCACCTGAAAATCGTCAGCTTCTGCGTTGAACGCTGCACTTCCTTGTGCGGCGTATTTCTTTATACGCCTCCGCGGGCGTTTGCGTTTGCCTTGAATCTGATCGATTTTGAGATGGTTTTCAATTAAGTGGAAGCGCTAGTCTGCATTTATGCCTTGCATCGGAGCCTTTTAATGGCTAAACCCCCGTATAAAGAATTGACCTTAAAATAGTTTGCATGTTTGTGTCGTGATCACACCTTGAATTGATCGATTTTGAGCGACTATAGTCTAGTGCTGCGCTTCTTAGGGAGCTTGAGAGTTAGGTTTTAGCGGGTTTTTGAACGGGTGGAAAAATATTCTCGCGTTCCAGAATGTAGACCAGGTGCTGATGCCGATCTTCCAGCCTTCGAGCCCAAATGGCACCCGCCAACCCCAGCATGAAAACAAAAAATTCAAATAAGTAAAAAAGCTTTTGCTCATTTGAATTTTGCAGTAGAGACAGCTTCAATAAAAGTCTCGGCGCAAAACAAATCATTCCGCCGATCGCGGCGGTTGACGTAAAGAACAAACCTTCCCGGATGGATGGCCGTAAAATTTGTAAGCCGCAAAAAATCATAAGCGCCGCGAGAAGCATGCCCGCAAAAATAAATATTTTTCCCAAGATCGGAAATTCGAGCGGAGTCAGCCCGATAAAATCATTCAGCGGCAATTCAAGAGTTTGCAGGCCTAAAGTTGTGAGTGTTGTTTTGACGGCAAATATAAACGCGGTAAACAGCAATAATCCGCAGGCGATTTGTCGTTTTGACTGAGAGCCCAGCTGCGATTGAATCCATTGTCCCGCATGGGGTTCCCAATTTTCTGGGGGGTTGATAATGATCATTCCCAGTGAGCAGGTAAAGTCGCTTCTTTCTTCGGAAAGATTGCGTGCGCGCAAGGTTTTGACTTCAAGCTCGAAGTTTTCTGTTTTCTTGGGCAGGCAAATTTGCAGCACAAAACTGTCATTTTTCGAGAAGAGTTGCTGGCATGAAAGCTGAAACCCGGTGACACTCATATTGATTACGTTTACGGAGTGGCGCTCGCCTTCCGGTGTGACAAGTACCGCTTTAAAGCTCGTCGGGATTCTGATGCAGGCGCGTTTTTGATAACTCATCAATTCACCAGAGGTTTGGGATGGATTGAACCCATTCCGGGCAAGAGTGTGACATGACGGATGCTTTTGATGAAGTGTCTTGGCAGGTACGCACAAAATAAGACAGCGCTATTTGGGCCGGCCCCCAGCGAAAAGCGAGTAAAAATAAAAGAGTGAGATAGGTGATACAAAAAAAAAGGCCTTTTTTGAGGCCTAGGGCGAGTTCTTTTTTTGTGTAAGGTTCACTTATTTTTAACATTTTGATTTTGCCGCTAAGTATTTAATCTCAGATTTCAGTCTTATTTTATCGGCAAATTGAGCCGATACAATAGTGGTTTATCAAAGCGAATGTGAAGCGGTCAGCGGCAGCATTCAAATGAGAGGGGAAACTTATGACAGTTAAAAAGCTCAGAAGAATTAAGTCATCGCAAGTGCGTGTTTTTAAAATCAAAAATAGACGCGGTTTGGCAGGACTTTGTATGGATCATTTGACCGAAGGTTCGAGTCGGCCGCAGGTTTTGGCGCGTATGCAAAAGGCGCTTCGCCGTTCGGGATACGAACTAGCTTAAGCTCGGGTAAAAATCCGGGCCGGATTGATTGACAGGCTATCGCATCACCCCTAGAATAAGCCAGATTTTGTGGGGTTCGATCTATAAACTACCAGATATAGAAGCATGGCATGTCCGATCTTCCTGATGACAACAATTTGAACATTCCGGCCGGTAATATTCCTCCGGAACTGCCGCTGGCTCCTATGGCCTCTGCGCCCGAAGCGCAGTCGGCAGTCGGCCCAACGCCGCCTCTTTCAGAAGAGCTGCAATCGCCGCTTCCTTTTCTTCCGACAGAGCGCTCTATCGCGATGCATGTCAAACTCGAAATTTATGACGGCCCCTTGGATTTACTGCTCGACCTGATCAAAAAAAATGAAATGGATATTTACAATATTCCCATTTCAGAAATTACCCAGCAATACCTCCAATATTTGGAGACCTTAAAGAGCCTCGATCTTGAAGTTGCGGGAGAGTTTATCGTCATGGCTGCGACTTTGATTCATATCAAATCAAAAATGCTTTTACCGCAAATCGCTGAAGAAGAAGCGGATGATTCCGGGCTGGATCCGCGCAATGAACTTGTACGCAAGCTTTTGGAATATCAGGCTTTTAAAGAAGCCGCGCGCGAACTTGGATTTTTGCAAACGGAGCGCGGAAAAGTTTTTACGCGGCAGATTACCGATTATTATCTTTCCGACTTGAGCGCTGAAGACGTGGGAATCGATACCTTTAGTGCTAATTTTTATGATTTACTCGCCGCGTTTCAGAAAGTACTTTCGAAACACGGCCGCGAAGAGATGCACGAAGTTTATGAGCAGGTTGTTTCAATTGAAGAGAAAATTTCTTCAATTAAAAATTTATTGGCGGAGCGCAACACCGTGCGCTTTTTTGATTTATTTACGGAACGCTGGACAAGGAATGAGTTGATTGCGACTTTTCTCGCGCTGCTTGAAATTGTGCGCATGAAAATCGCGGTTGTGAAACAAGACAGCCAGTTTGAAGATATTGTTTTGGAAAAACGTGAACAAACCGAATTTCAATTCGGCGCTGACAAATTAATAAATAATTAATCAGCGCCGTTCCTGCGAAAGCAGGAATCTAAGATCCCGGATCAAGTCCGGGATGACAGGGGAATTATGAATCGAAATGATGCGGTCAAAGAAAAAGAGAAAGAAATGAAGCTTAAAGCGCTGCGCCGTGAACTTGACGAACAAATCGTTGAGCAGCTTGAAGCATCAGCATTGAGTGAGCAGCTTGAAACGGAACGCCAAACCGGCGTCGAGTCGCAGCAGCTATCTGAGGCTGATTTGCAGGATCCGGCCCGAGCAAAGCAAGTCATCGAGGCGCTGATCTTTGCTTCTTCCAAACCGATTACCGCGAATGAAATCCGTAAAGTCGCTAAATCGTTGACTCCCGGACAGATCAAGGAATACGCCGAGCAAATTCAGGTCGATTATCAAACGACGAATCGTCCGTTTGAATTGGTTGAAGTCGCGGGCGGTTATGAGATCGCGACCAAAAAAGAATTCGCGCCATGGATTTTTAAAATTGAACTTCAGAAGAAGGCCAAGCAGGCATCGCATTCTGCGTTGGAAACGCTTGCGATTCTGGCTTATAAGCAGCCGTTAACGCGCGCGGAAATCGAAGAATTACGCGGAGTGGACACAAGCGGTGTGATCGCGACTCTCTCGGAAAAAGAATTCGTTAAAATTGTCGGCAAAAAGGAAGTGCCGGGGCGTCCTTTCCTTTATGGAACGACGGATAAGTTTCTTGAGCATTTTGGTTTGAATGATTTAACAGATTTACCGAATATTGATGAAATCCGCGAACTTGTTTCCAAGTCGGTTAAAAAAGAAGAGTTGCTTTCAACTGCCAAGGTGGTTGAGGTTGCTCCGGGTGACATCGTCGATGCAGCCGCTGAAGCGGTCAAGGCTGTTGATCCGATTGCCGATCGCAAAGAACGTGAACGCTTGTTGACCGAAATTACCGGAGAAATTGAATCTGTGAATACCAAGGTAGACTTTCAATCTGAAATGCCACAAGCAGAAGCTCCTCAGTCCGAATCTGCTCCAAGTGAAAATAATGAAAAAGAAACTCCAGACAATTCGCAAGCAAATTGACCTGATCGATTCGAGAATTCTCGACCTGCTCGATCAGCGCATGCGCCATGTGCTTGCGATCGGCCACGAGAAATCCAAAAAAGGCGCGCCGGTTTACTCTCCTTCACGTGAAAAGCAGATTTTTAGTGCGCTTGAAAAGCGTGCGGCTAAAAGTCTTTTATCCGAAACCGCATTAAAAGCAATTTACCGCGAAATTATGTCGGCCGCGATCGCGCTTGAAAAGCCGGTTCAGATTTCTTATCTGGGGCCTGAGGCAACTTACACGCATCTTGCGTCACTTTCCAAGTTTGGCGCGAGCGTAACTTATACGCCTGCCGCGAATTTTCGTGAAGTATTCCGCGATGTGGAGCAGGGGCTTTCGGATTACGGCGTAATTCCGATTGAAAACTCCATTGACGGAGCGGTAACGCATGCGCTTGATTTGTTGATCGATTCCGACCTTAAAATTTGTTCTGAAATTTATTTTGGGATTTCACATCATTTAATGTCCAAGTCACCGATAAAAAAAATCAAGCGGGTTTATTCAAAGTCGGAAGTTTTCAGTCAATGCCGTTTGTGGCTTGAAAGAAACCTGCATGGTATTGAACTTATTCCGACGGCTTCTTCCGCGGCGGCAGCGCAAAAAGTGAAGACCGAAAAAGGCGCTGCCGCGATCGGTTCTTCTTTGGCGGCGAAGCTCTACGGCGTGCCGGTGCTTGCGAAGGGGATTCAGGATTTTTCCGAGAATGTGACGCGCTTTTTAGTGATCAGTAAAAATATCGCAGGACAAACAGGTGATGATAAAACTTCGATTTTGGTTTCCGTAAAAGACAAGGTCGGAGCTTTGCATGAAATGATCGCGCCCTTCATGAAATACCGCGTCAATATGAGCAAAATTGAATCGCGCCCTTCCAAAAAGAAAGCTTGGGAATATTATTTCTTCATTGATTTTGAAGGGCATATCCAAAATGCCCGTATTCAACGTCTGCTCGCCGAAGTTGAAAAGCATGCGCGCTTTATCAAAATTTTAGGGTCATTTCCCACAGCCGGTTACGCCGCAGGCGTGGAGGCAAAGGGATCAAGACGTCCGACGTCTCAAACAGGACGGAATAAAGCAGCCGCAAGGTAATCCCATGTCTTCACAGCCCGCTTTTAAAAAAAATATCGAAGCGATTCATCCTTACGAGCCCGGCAAACCTATTAAAGAGGTTCAACGCGAGCTGGGTTTGAAGCACATTACGAAACTCGCTTCCAATGAAAATCCGCTCGGTGTTTCGCCGCTCGCGATGAAGGAAATGAAGCGTGTTTTGAAAGATTGTTTTCTTTATCCCGAAGGCGGTTGTCATGAAGTTCTGCATGCGCTTGCGGGCGAGTTAAAGCTTCCTCCCGAACAGATTATTTTCGGCAATGGTTCCAACGAAATCATCGAATTGGTTGGCCGCGGATTCCTTTCCGAGGGCGATGAGGTTATTTCCTCCGCAAGCTCATTTCTGGTTTATCCGATTTTGACACAGGCTTCGGGCGGAAAATATATCAGTGTCCCTATGACGCAGGACTATCGTTATGATTTGAAGGCTCTTGCGGAAGCCGTCACACCGAAAACGAAAATTATTTTTATCGCAAACCCCAATAATCCGACGGGGACTTATGTGCGTGCCCGCGAAGTGGAGCGTTTTTTAAAACGTGTTCCGAGCCGTGTTGTTGTTTGTTTTGATGAGGCTTATTTTGATTTTGTGGACGCAAAAGATTTTCCAGACATTTTAAAGCTTGTTCGGGAAGGACACGGAAATGTTTTGCTGTTCCGTACTTTTTCAAAAGCTTATGGGCTTGCGGGCCTGCGTATCGGTTATGCCTGCGCGTCCAAGCAGATGATCAGTTACCTGCATAAAATCAGGCAGCCATTTAATGTGAATATGGTGGCGCAGGCGGCGGCTTTGGGCGCGATACGTGATAAAGCATTCCGCAAGAAAACGCGTGAGATTACTTTTTTGGGCCGGCAGTTTTTAGCACAAACCTTTAAAAAATTTGGATTGGAGTTTCTGCCAAGCCAGGCTAATTTTATTTTGGTGAACGTCGGCCGTAACGGAAGGGAAGTCTGTAAAGCCTTTTTAAAAAAGGGAATTATTATTCGGGCTATGAATGCGTATGGTTTTGACGAGTGGGTTCGTGTGACAATCGGATTGCCCAAACAGAACCGGTTATTTGTGAAGCGCCTGATTAAAATTTTGGGACTCAAAGCTTGAGCTCTTCGTCGTTTAAAAAAATCGTCATCGTTGGATTGGGTTTAATGGGCGGTTCGCTAGCGGCCGCAATTAAGAAAAAATTTCCGTATGCGAAAATTACCGGAGTGGCCCGCCGCAAAGCTACGCTTGATTTTGCCCGCCGTAAAAAATGGATCCATGAAGGTTTTCTTTCCGTGCGTGAAGCGTTGACGGATGTCGATCTTGTTGTGATTTGTACGCCTGTTGACTTAACCAAGAAAATTTTGCAGGAAGTCGACCGTTATGCTTCAAAAGAAATTCTTGTTACTGATATCGGCAGTGTCAAAGCCCCGGTAAGTATTTTTGCTAAAAAGAAAAAATGGAAGCATGTCCGATTCATCGGGGCGCATCCGATGGTGGGGTCGCATGAAAAGGGAATTGAATCTGCGCGTGCTGATTTATATTCCAAAGGCATCACGATTTTAACCGGCACTCAAAACCAGACCGGCTTTAAAAAGGTTTCTGAGTTTTGGAGAAGTTTATCCAACAAAGTGCTTGTGATGAGCCCGGTTCAACATGATGAAAAGGTGGCTGAAATTAGTCATTTGCCGCATTTACTTTCGGTGTGTTTAGCTGAAACTCCGGCAGACGCTTCTTATGCGATTGCGGGAACGGGTTTTCGCGATACCTCGCGGCTTGCGCAAGGTGATGCTTCGGTTTGGACACCTATTTTTTTACAGAATAAAAAGGCCGTCCTTGCCGCCCTTCGATCATTTCATAGCAATCTTGATCATTTTGAAAAAGCATTAAAATCCCAGAGTCCTGCCAAATTAAACAAAATTCTCAAGCAGGCGTCTAGCCGAAGACGAGCACTTTCTCCTCTCAAATAGTCTTGTCCCAAGCAGTGATATTTTTCTTGCTTCACTGCCATATTTCTCTTGCTCCGTAAGGGGATTCGCATATAATTCCCGCTCACACAAAGCCATAGGTTTTGTGGTCGGCTGCGTCAAAAGACGCAGAGGCGAACCCGGTTGTGTCGAAAGACGCAGAGGGAGATAACAATATCAACAAACATTTGGAATCCGGATGGTCCGGGTTCATAGAGTTAAACTGTTTTCCGATGCGGCAATCGCAAAGGGGAAAATCCGGTTGCCCGTTTTAAATGGGCAGAGGAAAAATAAAACAGGGCTCTGCAACAGGAGAAATCAATTAACATGTCAACAGCTACATTCGCAGAACTTTTCGAAAAATCCACATCGAGCCTTGCCGAAGGATCCTTAGTTAAAGGAACTATCGTCGCCATTAAAAACAACCAAGTCATGGTTGATATTGGCTACAAGGCAGAAGGTCTTTTAGATATTAATGAATTCGCGCTTCCTGAAGACGCCGTCATCGGCTCTGAAGTTGAAGTTCTGTTTGAATCGTTTGATGATAAAAATGGTTTGTCCGTTGTTTCGAAGCGCAAGGCGGATCGTCAGCGCACATGGAATGAAATTCTTTCGACAGCTCAAGAAGGCACAATCGTTGACGGCCGCATCACACGCAAAGTTCGCGGCGGATTGATGGTTGACGTCGGTATGGACGCTTTCTTGCCCGCATCACTTTTAGACGTGAAGCCTGTTCGCAATGTGGATGCATTGCTTGGCCTCCGCAGCAAATTTGTAATCGTTAAAATTAATCATAAGCGCAAAAACATCGTTGTTTCACGCAAAGACTTCCTTGAAAAAGAACGCCATGTATTGCGTTCCGAACGTCTCAGCAAATTGAACGTTAATGATGTTGTTAAGGGTAAAGCGAAGAACATTACTGATTTCGGCGTATTCGTTGATCTCGGTGATATTGACGGCTTGCTTCACATCACCGATATGTGCTGGGGACGTATTTCGCATCCTTCCGAAATGGTGAAGGTTGGCGAAGAAATCGAAGTGATCGTCATCGGTGTTGACCGCGAGAAGAATAAAGTTTCTCTCGGCCTCAAACAAAAATCCAAGGATCCTTGGGTTCTTGTTGATGACAAATATTCTATTGGCAACCAAGTGCATGGCCGCGTAGTAAATATTCTTCCTTACGGGGCTTTCGTTGAACTTGAGCCTGGCATTGAAGGCCTTGTGCATATCAGCGAACTTAGCTGGACCAAGCGCGTTGCGCATCCGAGCGAAATCCTCAAAGTGGGCGATATGCTGGATGTTGTGATTTTGAGCCTCGACAAAGATAATCGTAAGATTTCTTTGGGTGCAAAACAGACGCAAGAAAATCCTTGGAAAAAAGCTGCTGATAAATATAACGTCGGCGACCGCGTAAAAGGCAAAGTCCGCAATCTTGTTGATTATGGCGCTTTCATCGAACTTGAAGACGGCATTGACGGACTTCTGCATGTTTCTGATATGTCTTGGACGCAGAAAATTCAAAAGGCCGCGGACTTTCTTAAGAAGGGCGATGAGCTTGAGCTGATGGTGTTGACTGTGGATACTGAAGCTCAGAAGATTTCGCTCGGACTGAAGCAAATGTCGGTTGATCCTTGGAATGATTTGACGAAAGACCTGCTCGCTGGCAATGAAATCAATGGAAAAGTATCCCGCGTTGTGAACTTTGGAATGTTTGTGGAACTTGAAAACGGCCTCGAAGGCCTCGTTCACATTTCCGAAATCTCCGATGCGAAGGCACAGGCTGATGTTGAATCACGTTACAAAGCCGGTCAGGATGTTGCTTGCACCGTATTGAACGTTGACAAAGAAGGCCGCAAAATCAGCCTTGCGCTGAAGAAATAACTTCAAGGCAATTTTCGAGTGAATTCTACGGGTGGACGCCGAGTCGTCGTAACAGGACTCGGCGTCCTTTCTTCTCTGGGGGTTGGTAAAGAGGCTTTTTGGGATGGCCTTGCCAACGGCCGCAACGGAATCTCCCTCATCACCGCATTTGATACCGCTGAATTTACAACCCGTTTCGCGGGTGAAATTAAGAATTTTGATCCCGCTGCTTATCTTCACGTTAAACAAATCAAACGTATGGACCGCACTTCTCAATTTGCGGTTGCCGCTTCCAAAATGGCTGTGCAGGATTCCGGAATTGATTTTCAAAAAATGGGCCATGAACGGGTCGGTGTTGTGATCGGAACAGCTATGGCGGGCCATGGATATATTCTCGATCAGCACACGACCTTGATGAATAAAGGCCCGATGCGCATTAATCCTTTTACCGCGCTGGCCGGTTTTCCTGACGCATGCGCCGGCAATGTCTCCATAGAACTTGGACTCACAGGCCCGAGCTTTTCAATTTCAACCGCATGTTCTTCCGCATCCGACGCGATGGGCTATGCCTTTGAATCCATCCGTTCCGGCAAGCTCGACGCGCTTTTAATGGGCGGTGCGGAAGCATCGATTTATCCCGGAATTTTAGCGGCATTTTGCGTCGCGCGTGCCATGTCCACGCGCAATGAGAGTCCTGAAACGGCTTCACGCCCTTTTAGTTTGGATCGCGACGGATTCGTTTTGGGCGAAGGCGCGGGAATGTTTGTTTTAGAAGAATATGAAAGTGCGAAGGCCCGCAGTGCGCATATTTACGCCGAAGTTTTGGGCGCGGGAATGACTTGCGACGCCTATCATATGGTCGCTCCCGATCCTGAAGGCAAACAAGCGGTGCGCGCGATGCGCATGGCTTTGGATACTGCGCGCACGGAACTTGATGAAATTGATTATATTAACGCGCATGGAACTTCCACACCGCTCAATGACAAAACAGAAACATTAATTATCAAAAAAGTTTTTGGTGAACAGGCTTATAAAATTCCGCTAAGCTCGACAAAGTCAATGATCGGGCATTTGATCGGCGCGGCCGGAGCAGTAGAAACAATCGCGACGATTCTCGCCATGGATAAGCAGGTGATTCCGCCGACGCGCAATTATTCCGTGAAAGACCCTGAATGTGATTTGGATTATGTTCCGCACACAGCTCGTCCCGCGAAAATTAAAAGAGTTATGAAAAACTCCTTCGGCTTCGGTGGGAAAAACTCGATTTTAGTTTTGGGAAAAGTTTAAAACTTTTTGATTAAGGAAAGAGCTTCCGTCTGCTCAGACAGTTGTGTCCTTTCGGCGCAAAACTCGCATCCGTAAATTTCTTTCTTAAATCAAAACTAAAATCTCATTGGTAGGCTTTTAATCGTGCTCGTTTCGCTTTCGCTCAACATCACACTGTTAAAGAATGGCTCGTGAAGCTCGCCTGGTTTTTAGCCGGGACTGACCCCAATGCTCTTTGGCTTAGAATTTAAAGTATCTCTACTTCTTCAATCTCTCCGGCCTCCGGTCTCCGGTCTCCGGTCTGGCGCTGTCCTCGGATAATTCCGCGTTTGGATTCTTCGATAAACTTCACAAAATGTTTAGATTCAGGGCTTTTGCATTCCTTTTTAATTTCTTCCAAGGCTTGAGTGACATTTAATCCCGAGCGGTACAGCAATTTAAAAGCATGTTTGATTTCTGTGCGAGTTTCCAGATTAATCCTTGCGCGGCGCATACCCACGACATTTAAACCTTGTGCGATTCCCGGCCGGCCGCCGCACATGATGTAAGGCGGGATATCTTTATTGAAAGCGGATAAAGCAGAAACCATCGCAAGCGTTCCGATACGTGAGAATTGATGGAAGCCGGTCATGCCCGAAAGAAAAGCTTTGTCTTCAACATGGCAATGGCCGGTGAGTGAAGCTTGATTGACCATAATGATGTTATTTCCTAAAACACAATTATGCGCGATATGGCAATAAGCCATGATGTAATTTTCATTTCCGATTACAGTCGAGGTTCCGGGTTCGGTGCCGCGGTGAATGCTCACAAATTCACGAATGACATTCTTGTTTCCGATTTTTGTAAAGGTAGGCTCATTTTTAAATTTAAGATCCTGAGGCTCATGTCCAATAACAGCATGCATATGGATGGTGTTGCCATCACCAATTTCAGTGCCGTGACAAAGCGTGGCGCCGTGTAAAATTTTATTATTCGACCCGATTTTGACACCGCTCGCAATAATCGTATTTGGCCCGATTTCATTCCCATTTCCAATCATGACATTTTTACCGATGATTGAGAGAGGGTGAATCTGGTTGGATTGAATTGAGGTTTGCATGCCGCAAATTATAGAGGGGAAGGCAACAGGCGAAAAGCTCAATCTAATCACTTGGCGAATATGCATCAATATTGGCGTTATAGTAGTGATATTGTTAGTGACTAGAGAGAAGAGAACGATTGCTCAAATATAAAAGCTTTTATCATTGATTAACTTACATGATCAATATTGACCAAATTCATATTTAAGTCATTTAAATATAATAGGTTGCGAACATAAAATCACAGTGTCTATTCTTGCAATTCTAAAAGTCGCCTGCTATATTCCTAAGGTCGATTAAAAACTATTCACGCGAAATCATAAATAGAGCTCATATAACAGTCATTTTTGCAGGGGAAATAATGTTTCAATTAAAAAATAAGACTGTTCGCGCATCAGTCGCTGTATTTACTGCAGTTTGTCTTTCATTTACACAGGCTGCAATTTCAGCGCCTATTTTTTCGGCGTCCGCTCCCGCCGAAGTATCTTTGCCCGATTCACTTCGCCTTGACCGGGCGGTGGCATTGAAAGTCCCGAGCGCAATCGCAACCATTGAAAAACTTCAGCCCGGTAACGGTAAAACAATTTTTCACATTCAAACCGCTCACGGACATTATCAGGCTCAGCAAAATATTAATTTGCTTCTCAAAGATCTTGAAAAAAATTACGGTGTCAAAACGGTTTTGGTTGAGGGTAGTTCGAATCCACTTAATCCCGAAATTATTAACTTTTTCCCCAAAGATCATGAGAAAACCATGCGCGTTGTTGATTTGCTTACGCGCAAAGCGATTTTAAAAGGTTCTGAAATTTATTTGCTTGAGTCCGGAAAAGCCCGCGGGTTTGGCATTGAAGATGAGGTCGCTTACAATCAAAACCTGCAAGACTTCGCTTTGGTCATTCGCGCGCGTGAAGAAAGTAAACAGTTTCTTGATAACCTCGAGCAAAGCATTGAAAGGCTTTCCGCGGTTTATCTCAGCACGAATTTGCGCTCGTTTTTAAAGCAAGTTGAAAGAAAAGAAACCGGTAATATTCCGTTTGATGCTTATTTGCAGCAGCTTAAAATTGCCGCAAAAAAATATGCCGAAATTGACCTTGCTGATCCGGCCTGGCAATTGCTGTGGCCCATGCTGACGCGTGTTTTTACGATTGAAAAACTCGAAAAGAAAATCGATGCGGTACAGTTTGATCAGCAGAAAAAAGATTTTCTCACCGCCATTAAACCGTATACCGCCGTGGAGATTCCTCGGGAGTGGGCGAAGAACTCTCCCGAGGTGGCGCAGCGGGTTTCAGTCTATGAAGAAGTTAAAAGCCTCCTGGATTTAAAAGACTTAAGCGCTAAGCTTCCTGATCCGGACACGTCAATTCTTTTTGAAAACCTTGTGAAGTCCTTGCCCGCTAACTTCAACTATGCCCGCTTTTCTTCCGTGACTTCCTTCTGCGGTATCTTGATGATCAAAAGTGAAATCAAGGCTGACGTGTTAACTGCTGAAATTTCAAAAATGGAAGATCAAATCACCGATAAGCTTGCTGAAAAGAAAACAGCCAAGGAACTTGTTGCCGTTCTTAAAGATTACCGCATGCTTCAAAAGCTTTTTTCGCTTGAGCTTGCGCCTTCTGATTATGAAGTAATCGCGGGATCGGAGACCGGCGGCCGGAGGCCCGAGAGCATTCAGCCATCTGTTCTTGCTAATCGACTTCAAACTCTTGGGGCTTCGGCCTCCAGCCTTCCAGCTAAACAAGTTCGCGGAGTTAAATTTAACCACGTCAAAGAATTAGATAGTTTGTTCAACCAAGCGTTGAAATTTTATGCCGGCGCGCGCCTTCGTGATGGAAAAATGCTCGCACGTATCGAAGAACGTTTAAAAGAAACCCATGCCGACAAAGTGGCTGTTATCACGGGCGGTTTTCACTCTGAACCTTTTGCGAAATATTTTGAGCAGCGCGGCTATAACTATGCTTTGATGACCCCGAAAATTACTACCGTTGACGCCGAAGGGCGTAATGACTATTTGAATGCCATGATGATGCTGGCAACCGCACAGCGATTGCAGGCTCGGAGGCTCGAGGCCCGAGGCCCGAGAACTGAATCCGCCACCATTGAAGGCAAGAGTGTGGCTGCAATGGATGCAGTAGAGCTCAGTTTACTTGCTAAGCCTGTTTCCGAAATTGTACGCAGCGAGCCGTCACTTAGTGTTGAAGCAACCGCGGTGCGTGCCCTCTGGTCAACCGAAAAATCTTCTTTACATTCTGCTTCTTCTTCAGCATCAAGCACGACAAGAGCAACAGCACGCGTTGAAATTACTGGCGCCCGCTCCGAAATGCGCGTTTCCGAATTTCCTAAGCTTGGGGAAATACCGCTGGAAGTTGATGCCTCTCAAGCAGAAAAGCAGGTTTTTATTGGTAAAGAGGAATGGCTTGGCGACCGTGAAAATTTGCAGCCGATTTTCATTCAAGGCAGAGGCTATTTGGCGATTATAGTAACTGGACCCGGGAAGTGGAAAGACAATGTAATAACCTCATTTTTCATTTCATATGATGCTGGCGGAAAAATCAACAACGTGGTTTCTCTTCCCGGCGGTAGTTTTCATGCGAAATCTAAACAAATCGACGTGAAAGTTTCTGTGATCGATGAGTTTGCAACTGCGACCGATGTTCAGCTTTGGGTGACTTTAAAAAATCGCAAAGCCCGTATATTTCGAATTAAGGAAGATAAGGGGGGCGAATTTGCCCTTTACAAAGCGCTTAAAGCTTTAATCACTTCCCAAAAGCGGACAGTTTCGGTAGCTGATGGAAATGCTGGAATCAAAAAAGCAAAATCTCAAATTGTGGACGCATTAAAAAACTTAGAAAGTAATCCCACTTACCAACAAGCGCAAAGACTGTCCCACTCCAAAACTGCGCCGAAACAGCGTTCAGAACGGGTCATCACCGATTACCAGCGAACGGTGCGAGGACTTGCGCTACTTCCTTCTCGCTCCGAAGCGCGCAAATTTTCCGACGTCGCTCGTTTTGTCGTCGGGAAGTTTGTTAATGCGGTGATGATTACAGGCCTAGCTGTGGCGGAAATCGTGAGAATAACTTTTTTGTCTTTTTTGATGCTGTCCTTCGCTTACGTGGCGAGAGAAAGAGCTCAAGGACCCAATAAAACTCCTCTTCAGAATAATGAGGCTGTTCGTGGGAATGTGGTTAATCTGGAGATAATCGGCCGCCACCGCTCCGAAATGCGGCCATTTATACATCCCGAGAGGATTTCTAATGATTTAGATTTGCTAACGGCTGTGCAAGCTTCAAGAGAGTATCAATCTCTCGATAAGGGTGATGAGTTTTTCGTTTCCTTCTACTTGGGGCATGACCTTGTGGGCTGGATTAGAGCGCGGCGCGAGAAGGGCGAGCAACCTTGGCTTAGCAGTTACAACCGTCGCAACGATCCTGAACATAAAATGATAGGTTCCATGGCTAGGGATGCCGAAGAAAAATATGTCAGCGGCGGGAATCAAATCAACGAACTCATTAATTTAATGCATGAAGAATCGGTCGCTCGGAAGCCGCATATTTATTTGTCAGACGAACATCCCCTGGTTCGCTACAGTAAAAAACGCCAAGCAATAGTAACTAAAACAATTGCAAGGCTTCAAAGCGCAGAAGCTGGGTTATTAGCTTTGAAAGCACAGCTGGATCGGTCAGTTGACGCACGGCAACCTGAGCCGGAAAAATTCGATCAAGAGCGATTCAATAGCGCTGCCACAGAAAGATTGGTTCAAAAATTTATTCAGCCTGCCATCGAAAA
The DNA here is from genome assembly GCA_043732705.1 of Candidatus Omnitrophota bacterium. Taxonomy (GTDB): domain Bacteria; phylum Omnitrophota; class Omnitrophia; order Omnitrophales; family Aquincolibacteriaceae; genus Multiplicimicrobium. Next base: position 23,528 of record JAYTHE010000040.1, read on the forward strand.
TTTAAAGCTGGGCAAGTTGTCCGATGCATGGAAGTTGATTCAAACTGCAATTGGTTTGATGAACGATACAAACGGGCTGGAAAGCGGCGATGGATTGAGGGTGATTCAGTTACTTCGTGCGACCCGAAACGCAATCAGTATATTTGCTGATAAGTACGGCGAGATAGTTCTAGAAGCAGATATGCGCGCTGAAACTGCTGAAGCTCGCTCCGAAGTGCGAACAGTCACGCTAAGAGTTTTAACGGCGGCTATTATGGGATTCGCATTTTCTGCGATTGCGGAGCAAAAACCCGTGGCGCCGCCCGTGCTGCGTGCTGCTACGGACACGGATCCTCAATTGCTACGCAAAATCGAAGCAGTTCTTCGCCAGCCCATGCCCACTGGAAACTCAGCAGGTGCTATCCAAAGTCGAAAAAATTTAGAGACTGCCAAGGAAGCAGCGCTTAAAGAGTTGGCCGGAATCTCCAATCCCTCTGCTCTTTATGGATTATTGGCGGCACTTTTAGGAGATAAAAATCATCCCGCTTCATTGAAAGCGTTAGTTGCGGAAACGCTTAAAAAGGGTTTAGAAGCGCCGCAGTCCTCTTCTACGGTCAACGCGGTATTGAAGATTTTGTTTCAAATTGCAAAGGATAAAAATAACCCGAATAGGACGCAAGCCATTGGAGTGCTTTCTCAAGCCGCTGAAAAGCAACGAGCGGTCATCGGTGAATTTGGAATGAGGGAAGTCAGGCTCATAATCGATGGTGCTGATAAAGAAGCTGCAGCCAAGCGTAATCTCCTTATCGCCGAACAGGAAAAAATCATCCGTGCCGTTAACCCAGCAGATAAGGAAGCCTGGGAAAAAAGAAAGAATGCACTTCTTGTTTTGCGCGGCTTCGTAGAAGATCCGGCTTTTACGCCGGGAGACAGAAGCAACATTCTCAAGCTTGTTGTTGGCTATTTGATAAGTGCTCCCGATGCAGTCGATCAACAGAAAGGAAAAGATCAAAATGGCCCTTGGGCTAAAGTAGCTGCAGCTCAGGTTCTTGAGTCAATTGGCGGAAATGAGGCTCGTGACGCTTTAAATCAATTTGTCACTGATCCGGCGCAAGATCCAAAGGTTAAAGCGGATGACGCTTTCCAGAAGGTTCTTAAAAAATTCTCAGGCCGCTCCGAAATGCGCACGCCTGAAATTACAAACGTTCGCTTTGTTTTGCCCAGCAAGATTCAGGGGAATCAAGTTCGATCTGCGGCAGCTTACGCGGTTGAAGAGGGATTACTAACGGGAACTGAGTCGTGGTGGCAAGAAATTCATACGCGGGGCAATTTAGATTTGACTCAACGCATTCTAAATGATTCGCCCAAGTTTTCGTATGAGGAATTATCGAGGTTCGCGCGCGCTTTGCCACCAGCCACGGCTTATGTCGTCGTCGTGAGAAAAGGAGATTTTGAACAAGCTAAAGAATTTTTATCGATCAAGCGGCCGATGATTTTTTTGGTTGAAGATAAAGCCGATGAAGAGGGATTGAGGAATTTAGCGATTAAGCAGTCGGTTGCACATCTTGTTTCAGTAGCTTATGTTTCTGATTGGAAAAAAGAAAATGTTGCGTCGCTTGTGCGCGAAGAATTAGACCGAGTCGATGGCCGTGATTTAGTGCCCCGTTTAGACCGAGTAAATATTTATTTGTCCGGGCATCTGTTAGATAGTACTAATGAAGGAAACGCACGGGCCATGCTGGCGGACAAAGGTGGGTTGTTGCGGGAGCGAGTTGGGAGTTTAGCTCGTTATTATAGATTGTATGGAGGGCAAATAAAAAGTCCTCTAAAAAGCTGGGCTGACTTTGATGTTGCAGCAGGTAAAAATTCTCTTGAAATTATTCGTTCCGAATCGCGAGCAACTGTAACAGAAATTGAGTTTACGGGAGAAGTTCTGGTTCCCTGGCGTATCGAACTAAAATTAAAGGACGGGAAATCGGTTGAGCTTAAACTGAATCAGGAAAATAAGGCAGCGGCCAAAAAGATGTTCGCTCAAAGCTTACCTATCAGACCGCTTGTTTATACAATCAATGATGCTAGTTCAGGCACAAATTTCGGAAGTATTCAAATGAATCTTAATGAGAATCCTAAAGATCTTACAGAGAAAAATCAAATAAGCGACATCCGTATCGTTAAAGATTCCGTGGCCGTGTCTGGAAACAATACCCTTGTTAAAGAAGTGAAAGCATGGTTGGAAAGTTTTGAAAAAGAGAAGCAGGCCTTTGAGGGTAAGAGCTTAAAGCTTTCTCCTTTTCAAGTTGACGATATTCCTCTCGAAACGAAATTTCATCCGGTAACCCATAGCCTTATATCAGCTCGATTAAATTTTAGAGGGAATAATCCGGTTCAAGTGGGACTTGAGGCTGATTCTGCAAGTCTTGTGGCGATGTCAAGCGCAGGCGCTGAGCCGCGCGAAACAAGAATAACTTTTGATGTGACTGTTAGAAAACCGCTTACTTTGCCGCAGCCCGTGGGAAAAATTCATGCTACCGCTCGTGTCAGCACAAATGGTTTTACATTAGATGAAGTTCGTAAAACGCAAACAAATCCTGCGGCCGTTGATGCGCAGGGCATTGTTTCTACGGCTGCGGCATGGCTTGCAACTGAAGATCTTAGCGAGAGCAATCCAAGACTCCAGCCGGCCCCCGCCCGCTCCGAAGTGCGGGGCGATGCAACCCAACCTGTTGGCGGAAATCTTTTTACTAGACCCATGCCCCGGCGTGATGCTCTTAAGACGGCGGGTTTGCTTGGATTGATATCAGCTTTGGGCAGAACACATGTCATCGGCGCAACGGGTGATGTTTGGTTTGGTGATTCAAATTCGGCAAATCTTGCTTACACGAGCGAGCAATTTGTTAACACCGCAGATGGACGTACTTTTTGGATTTTTGTTGCGAAGCAGAATATTCAATTTCAAACCAAACCTGATTTGCAGAACGCTGCTTGGTCTCCCTTATCTGGCACGCTTGCGGATGGAAATGTGGCCGTTATTGAACTGCCTAAAAGTGCTAATGGCAAAACAGGTTTTGGGCGCGTTGCTCGCGCTACGACGCCATCTCAGAATCAAAGACAGGCAATAACCCAGCTAAGTAATTCCAAGCCTTTGCCGTCGGAAGTACAAACAATTTTGAATTCAAAGGCTTACGCGGGCAAGAAAGTGACTGTTGTCCAACGCTCCGAAGTGAGGGGAACAGTTTTTCAAATTGTAGATGCGTTTGAGGTATCGAAAACAGAAGCGAATTCCGAAAGTGGAGCCTATGCTGGCCCTTACTTATTGCCATTTTTGGAGCGAATGCCGGAACGGTTCAAATTTTATAAAGCGCTTCCTCAAAGTATTAATTTTGTTCACCCTATGGATGAGACCGATATTGGAGCCGTCAATTTTTTTGCCTCCATTAACACGGCATCGAAAGTGGATACAAGCAGTCTAGGTGCGGTGAAGGCAAGACGGTTCAAATTTGAAGATGAGTTCGTCGGAAAAGAAATGCTTTTTGTTTACGATACTACAGCACAAGAAATCCATTCTATTTTCGCCCTTGATTCCAGAAACAGAATCGTAGGGGGAATCATGTTTAAGAAGTTACCAAGCGATATACTCAAACCCGAACGGCCATTTCCATTGGATCCAATTATGACGCAGGCTCTTGACCATGCCGGAGAGAGCCGGGTGCCTGCTAAAATTAAGTATAGTCCTCAAACAAAAGATTTGGAGATTGAGTTTAATACTGTGGCTGAGCCCGAGCAGCAAGTTGGGCCATCTCTGCCTGACGCTATTTTAAAATTTAATTCTGGGTACGAAGGATTCACGGATAAGCCCATCGATTCAGCCGATGGAGCGCATGAATTTACTTTTGACACCATTGCAATAGCGGCACAGGGCCTGGATGAGCTTATTGAAAGCATTGCCCAATTAGAGGGTAATGAGGGTGTAAGTAGTGTTTACGAAAGAATCAAGGCACCACAGGGACGGATCTCTTTAATTTTTGATTCAAAAAATAATCTTTTAGCAATTCAATCTGGTGCGGCGGGAGCTAAAGCACGAGATGCTATTGTTTTTGAAAAGAAATCGGGTGCGATCTCCGAAGTTGTGGCGCGATCGAGCGCGATGGCACAAACCTTAACTGTTTTACCTACCGTTCCTGCGCCGATCAAAGGCTTATTTGGTTTTAGTGGAAAAGATCACTGGATTACTTTTACTGCGCGCTCGGAAGCTCGTTCTCAAACCGGTGGAGCCGTACGTAACGAATGGAAAATTTCGACGAAAGGTCGTTTTTCTGCCATAAGCCCCACAGGGAAAATGATTTCATTGGGTGAACGTTCGCCGTTTGAGCGTGTTGTTGAGAAAAGAGTAATTGGAGACAAGCTGATTGTAGTTACGCAAGATCCCAACCAAAAAAATTTGCGAGTTTTTAATCGGGAGGGGAAAGCTCTTCAGTTAGGTGAGTTTAATGTTATTTATGCTTTTAAGGAGTACCGCGTTGTTGGTGGTGATCGGTTAATCGTTCGCATGCGGGACGCCGGCTCCCTTTTTATTTATGATTTGGCAGACGGATCTCAAATACCTTTGGATGGCCACCCTGCTATTCGTGATAGCGGATCCATTTTGACAAATGAAATGGACGTGCGTGGCAATACTGTTTATGCCCTACATGACGGTAGTTGGTATGGTTATTCAATTCGAACCGGAAAATTAGTTAGGGATGGGCATCCGACCAAACGTGGCACAGCCTATATACCAACCGGGCTAGATATTGCTTGTTACGGTGTCATCGCAGCAATGATTGCGATTGGCTCGCTTCTTATACCCTTAGCACATCCGAATGGGGTCAATTTTGCAGCGACCCTAGCTCAAATTGTTTCCCGCTCCGAAGCGCGGCTGTACACAAATCATGGTGGTAATGAGCCGCTTAAGCAGTTCCAAGAAGATGTTCAAGCTGGAAAAATTTCTCGTGGTAGCTGGCTTGAAGTCCGGCTCAGCAGAATTGCCGCCGTCCAAAAAGGACAATTCGAGGGTTTCGAAAACGGGCAGCTGATACTCAAAGATAGCCGTTTCAATCCTCCCGCGATGAATGAACATTTTAATCTCAAAGAAATTGAAGCCATCGTCGTGAGGGGGCAATACGAGCATTACTTCAATATTGGGAAGAGTTTGGCAATATTTTTAATCCCGCTGTTCCTCTCTTTCGTCATAGCTTATAAATATAATCTTCATCGAATGGGGATGGCTGTTTCGGCCACGATAGCTGTGGTTGCTAGTTTTATTTTGTCGCGTTTTCTCCCCGCTTCTGCTCCAGTGGAAGTTGTTGCTGTCGCAGAAAAAATTAAGGATATCATTGCCAAGCGTTTGGGCGCCAACCCAGAGGTTGTGACGGAAGACGCTCAGCTTGTCGAAGGTTTGAATGCCGATTCCTTGGATCTTATCGAGCTTATTAATAAAATTGAATCGCAATTCAAGATAGATATTTCAGATGCTGAAGCAGAAAGACTTGCCACAGTCGGTGATTATATTCAACTTGTACAAAAAAAACTCGCCCGCTCCGAAGCGCGAGAAGATTATCGTCCTCAAAAACCAGGTGAAGAAAAACCGGCGCCGGGTATGTTCGGTCAAACACGCGTATTTGGCCGCTCCGAAATGCGGGAAATTCTCGCAGCATTTCCGACGGAATCACCGACGCACGTCGATTTTGAAAGACTATTTGCCGCCTACTTGAGCGATGTTTATACAGCTTGGAAAATTGACGGCGATGACATTAAAGATAAAGCCGATCGCGCATATGTGAAGCAGATGGCATTGCAGCATTTGCGCCAAAGATTTTTAGGCACAGGCACGGTCGATCCGAATGGGCCGAAGGCACCTTTGCATATTCGCCGTAATAAGGGATCGCTGAACGTGGTTTCAGCCGAAGGTAATGCCGTAGTCACTTCGCAGTTAACCTATAATGAATTGCGCGAAGCGGGCGCGTATAAGCGTTCTGACCTTGATACTGATCCTAGAAGAGATGAGTATCTTAAGGCTGCTTCAGGAGCTTGGGTTACTTGGAATACATTGGATGGCGGCATCGGCGAAAGTTTAATGCGTGAAGAATGGTTGCTGAATAAGGGGCTGAGGATGCGCTTGAAGGATATTCTCTCTCAAGCTGAGCAAGCGGATACGAAATATCAAGGTCCATTGGCGGCGCTTAAGCAAGCTGAAGAAAATGGTGAAACCGAAGAAATTATTAAAGCGCTGCGCGAAATTGAAAAATTAGCCGGTTATGCAGATCCGCTTCAATTGAAAATGGGCGCAAAAGGGACGGATCTTGGCCGCTCGGAAACGATTCGCGGTAATCAATATTTTGTTGGTGATGCGGAAAGACGTTTGCTCTTAATCGCGGATATTGCGACCAAGAGAAAATTCGGGAAAATTGCCTTTCAGCCGTTTGTGAATTATCAATCCGCAGAATCTTATGTAAATCTTATGCAGCAGCCCTATCTATGGGATGTGATTGAAGGTAGTGAACATCCCCGGACTTATCAGCAAGCTCTCGAAGATGCCGGAGTTGAGATTAAAACACCGCTTGAACAGCAAGATTTGCCTAAATTTGAAATTGAAGACGGTGCGAAGGCCGGGCTTCCGACTTTGGATTCAAAAGTGCAAGATAAAGGCCAGCCGGGCGGACATGGACAATGGGGCGCTTTTTATATGATGGATTTCACCGAAATTGCTCCGCCAGATAATGGTTTTCATAATGTGCGCTTTTTTGGTAACGGTGACAACAATCATGGAAATCCCGAGCCGATTGTCGTTGGTTTTGCTATCGTTCAAAAGAAACCCATTTTGAAAATTACGACACCTGCTACCGCGATTGATACGAAGGGCGGAAAAGAAACCCTGCGTCTCATTCAACTTAAGGAACGGGTGACCAGAGTTTTGGATCAATGGGAAGAAATTGGCGCTAAAAACGCGGGACAAATTGACTTATTTTACAAAGCAGGGCAGCGCGGCGGTTTTGGCGAACAGGGCCGGCAGCATTTCAACACCAACTTGTTCGTATTTGATGAAGAGCAAATGCATCCGATTTTAAGAAAAATGCGTGAAATTGTCGGTGAGGATGAATTTTTAGATGCGGTTATGCCGCTGTTGTTTGATAAAAGTGATAAAGCCAAAACTATTGACGGTAAAAAATTCGTATCGATGGACTCAGCCATTGGATATGTCATTCATAATTTGAATACGTTTTACAGCACCGATCCACGGCTTGAAGAATTGCGCCGGGAATACGGCCCGCAATTGCTTTATTACATGGATTATGATCGTGGTATTTTTGCGCCCAAAAAGAAGGCCGAAGATCAATACCTGCAAGAGCGTACGGATTATTATGGTCCTTTTGATGAGGAGGCTAAAAATTTCCATGATGCCGAACCCGGGCTGACACCACCGGGGTTTGATGTTACCGATCCGGTCGAAAAAGACAGCAAAAAAGCCGATTCAAAATTTTGGGGCGAAGTGCAGCATTGGAATGATTCGTTTGGAATATCGCGTGTCAGAAAAATGCAATCACTGAAGGTTGAAGGGCGTGTGACGATTCGCAATGCCGAGTATGTCGGGGATGTCGTGATTATCAATCGTTTTGGCCGTGAAGACAAAACAAAACCCGCCAAACGCGTTATTTTAAGCAATGGTGTTTATTTCGAACAATTGAAAGCACTCGGTTATTGGGCCGAAGATCATTTGCTCTTAGAGAATGTGACAATCACGATTGATGAAAGTGGAATTCTGTCGACAAAACCAACCCGCTCCGAAATCCGGAATTTGGATGAGCTATTAGCTGAATTGAATAAAGCCGTTCGAGCACCTCTGAATTACAGAGGTGCCGATGCTATGCCGCCAACGACAACGCTAGTCGCACTTGCGCCTAATTTGAATGTTGTTATTCAAGTGAGGGATGGAGTTGGCACATCGAGAACAGTGCTTACTTATACTTTAGGAGCAAGAGAATTAGAAACAAGAAATGTATTGCCTGGCGGACGAAACGCACAGAGCTTCCCTATTGGCGGCGTGGCGTCGTATACCGTTAATTTTCAATTGCCTGCGGCTGACGATGCGAAGGTCGTGGCAGATGCGCTTAAGCGCGGGTTGCCTCAGTTCGTGACTGGCGATTTTAACGTAGTGCCAGCAGGCAATTCCGGAAGCATCGCCATTACTTTTACACCGAAACGCACACAACGTACCGAGTTGATTGAAGCCGCTATTCCTCAAGTTATGGAAGCAATCTATCAGCTGGCGAGGTCAAGAGGGCGGAAAGTCGTAGATTATCAGTTGGTGGGCTATTCCGGTATCGTATCGAAACAGACATACGGTGCAATGGACCGCTTTCCGGTTACTTTTTCCGCCGAAACCGAACAAATAAGACAAGTGGTTCGCGCGGCGCTTGATAAAATTTTAGATCATTATGCTGATGGCAGGGTTGAATCCATTGAGGTGAAATTGCAAGATGACGCGCTCACAACAAGCGAGACCCCGTCTATCGCCATTGTTTTGAAAACCCGCTCTGAACTGCGGGATCTTAAGTCTGAGCCAATTTTGCTTGGAAAATTCACCCCATTTCTTATCGCTGGCGAAACGGAGGACCCTCTCGCAATTACACCTCAGCTGGATGAGTCAAAGCAGGCTGTTGGAAATTTACAGTTTCGCAAAGTCCACTTGGGCAATTTGTCAGCTACAGCTATCGAAGAAATTAGAGATGCACTGGGACAATCAGGCCTGGACCGCGGTCATCAGGCGTTTTTTGAAAGTAATGCAAGCGGACTTGAAAAAGTTGACGCCGTAATTCGCAGCGATGGACTTTTAACTGCTTTGATCGGAAAGCAAGCGGGACATGGCGCTGTAACGCATATTGAGTTTGCGGTTCCCCTCGTTTATGTCGGAGAATATACAGTTCGGCTTGGTTATCCATCACATGGAACTTTAACAATTCCAATTGCGAGTGTTGTCAAAATTGACACAGCGGGTGGCATCATAAATATCGTTGCAATTGAGCCCGTGACGTCTGCCGCACGCTCCGAATTGCGGCTTCAATTGGCAGACAATACTAATCCGCAGGTACGCGCAATTGTTAAACCATCCCTCGTTAAAGCTAGAGTAACAACTCCGGATCAATTTAATGTTCCAATTGCTGCAGGGCAAAGTATTGCAGATTCTGTGCAATCGTTTGTCTCAACTAATTATGGACATCAAAACTTGAATGATTTGCTTGCTAACACAGGTTCCACGGGTATTAAAGTTACCTTTTTAAATTCCAAGAAAGGAATACTGTTCAGTACGGAGCTTCATTCAGATCCTTCACCAGCGGGACGAGGTACTCAATATACCGTTCTCAATTCATTTGGCACAAGAAAACCAAACATGATTACGAGCGTTTTAATTGAAGTTGTGCGCAGCGAATTGCGCGAGCAAGTTTCGCAAAGACAGTCATCTGTTGAAACGCTCAGCGAAATTTTGCTCGATTTTAAAGCCGGAATTCTGCCTTATAATGAACTTGTCGATTTATTGAAGGGTTCGCCTGCCCAGGTTTTATTGGATGCCGCAAAGGCTGCCGGAATTGATTTGAAGCTGCCCGGCAGTATCGATAACAGCACAGAGGATGTGCTTTCCGCGCTTTTCCCAGTGGACTTAAATGAGGCGATTACAATCAATGTTCCAAAAATTACGGTGCGTGTCAATAATGAAAAACCGACTTCGAAGAATATTACGGGAGCGGTGATTCAATCGGCAGAGACGGTGATTGCGATGAAAAAGCAAGCTCCTCAAGCGTTGATTGCACATTTGCGCGCTTTAAGTGAAAGAGAATTTTTGGATTTGGCGATTTCGGATAAGCCCGGTGCCGAATCTAAATTTGACTCTGCGTTGAAACAGTTTTTAGGCTCGGCAGCCGCCGGTGTTCCAAGTCTTGAGGAAAGAAAAATATTGTTTGGGAAAATTCGGCTCCATACAAAAGCAAGCCTGGCTGCTTTTGTTAAAGATCAAGGCGGGGCAGTTGCAATTATGCTGACAGGCCATAACGACGAAATTTTTACCAGTCTCCAAGGCGGTTTTCGCTTTAAAGTGAAAGGCGCGAAAGGCAAAGCTCTTTCTGGAAAGGCCTTTTTTGCCATGCCGGTTGTCAGTGTCGGCGCCGCAAAAGTTATGGCGAATATACGCGGTGTTGATGTTTCAATTGCCAACTCGGCTATCCCAACGTACTTTAAAGCGCTTGATATGCAGGTTAACCGTGATAGTGACGGAGCGTTTGTATTCAGTGCGATCGCCCAACTTCTGCAGGCCATTTTTAACGCTCAATACATCGGAACCATGGCTTAGTTTTCTCCGTTTTTAAAGCCCGCTGCCTCGAAAGGGTGGCGGGTTTTTTATTTTCCACGGCTGTGTTAGAATACCGCGCCTTAAAACTGACCTTTTGAAATGGGGATTTTGTGTTCAAAACGGCCGAAGAACAACTTCAAATTATTGGCGAAGGCCTTGTTGATTTAATTTCGCGTGATGAGCTGATTAAGAAGCTCGAATATTCGCGTTCCAAGAATAAGCCTTTGCGCGTCAAGTATGGCGCCGACCCCTCCGCTCCGGATTTGCATTTAGGGCATACCGTGCCTTTACGTAAATTACGCCAATTTCAAGATTTAGGGCATCAAGTGGTTTTTATTATTGGTGATTTTACGGCTCGCATCGGCGATCCTTCCCACAAATCGGATACGCGTCCCATGTTGTCCGAAGAACAAATCCAGCAAAACGCGCTGACTTATCAAGAGCAGGTTTTTAAAATTCTCGATAAGTCCAAAACCGAAGTGCGTTATAACTCAGAATGGCTCGCGAAAATGAACGCGGCCGACTTTCTCACTTTGACTTCCAAATATACGGTGGCGCGGCTTTTAGAGCGAGATGATTTTAAAAAGCGTTATGAATCAGGCCGGCCGATTGCGCTGGTTGAATTTATGTATCCGATGCTGCAAGGCTGGGATTCCGTTATCGTCAAGGCGGACATTGAAATCGGCGGAACCGACCAAACTTTTAATCTTCTGGTCGGGCGCGAATTGCAAAGCCGCGAAGGCATGTCACAGCAAATCGTGATTACCTTGCCGATTATAGAAGGCACCGACGGCGTTCAAAAAATGTCAAAAAGTTTAGGGAATCATATTGGCGTGATGGATACCCCGCGTGAGATGTTCGGAAAAATTATGTCGATTCCGGACAACATGATCGAGCGTTATTACCGTTATTTAAGCGCTTTGCCGAAGACCGCTATTGAAGTGGCCGCGGCGGATTTAAAATCTGGCGTTAATCCGCGCGATATCAAAGCGCGGCTGGGCGAGCGCATGGTGGAGCTTTTTCATTCTTCGCAAGCGGCGGCTGACGCACATCAGGAATTCAACGAGATTTTTAAGAATAAAGGCCTGCCGGATGAAATTCCCGAATTCAAAATTAAAGAAGATATGGATTTAATTTCACTGCTTGTGCATTGCGGGTTAGCGCCGTCCAAATCGGAAGCGCGCCGCGCTTTGGATGCCGGAGCCGTAAAAGTCAATCAGGAAAAAGTTTCGGACATGAAATTGGTACTTGATTTAACCGCTCCGGTGATTCTTCAGAATGGTAAACGAAAATTTGCACGTCTCGTGCGAGCATCTTAAGAATGTCATCAATCCTTCAAGTCGATCAGGTTTCTAAAAAATTCGCGTCACTGCAAGCCGTTAAAGATTTAACGCTTTCACTTTCTTCCGGAGAAATTGTCGGATTTTTAGGGCCCAACGGCGCAGGCAAGACAACGGCGATGCGCATGATATGCGGTTTTTTCCCGCCCTCGTCGGGACGAATCCTGATTGACGGAATTGATATCAGCAGGGATCCTAAATCCGCCAAAAAATTAATCGGTTATTTGCCCGAGACAGTCAGTCTATACGGCGATATGCGTGTAAGTGAATATCTGCATTTTGTCGCGGCGGTTAAAGGCGTGGGCTTTTTGGCGCGCGGCAAGCAGGTCGATGAGAAAATAGAGCAATGCGGTTTGGGTGAGGTGCGCAAGCGTTTGATTGGGCGCCTGTCCAAGGGCTTTAAACAGCGTGTCGGCTTGGCGCAGGCACTTTTGGGTGACCCAAAACTTTTGATTTTGGATGAACCAACCTCGGGGCTTGATCCGAAGCAGATTTCTGAAATTCGCGCGCTGATTCATAGTTTGAAATCGGGTCGTGCGCTTTTATTTTCGACGCATATTCTTCCGGAAGTCACCATGTTGTGTAACCGGGTTGTAATGCTCAACAAAGGCCGCGTTTTAGCAAGCGGGACAGTTGAGGAATTAGAAGCACATTTGTCCGAAGATTTTCAAATTCAAATCACTATTTTAGGCCGCGCCAAGACTTCGGAAGCGGTTGCAGTGCTTGAAAAAATTGAAGGCCTCAAGGATATCAATTTTATTATTTCAGAAGGCGAGCAAGTCATGATGACTTGCCGGGCGCCGGTACAGCTCGAATTCCGCAATGTGATCACGGAAAAACTTTCCAAGCATGGAATCGCGGTGATTGAAATTAAGCGTGAACAATTGACACTTGAAGAAATATTCCTGAGGCTTTTAAAGTGAGCAATTCGCTGAAAAAAGTCATCTGCTGTGTTACAAACTTCGCTTCCTTGTGCGGCGTATTACCGTGTGCGCCTCCGCGGGCACTTGTTTGCGCCTTGCAGCTGAACATTTTTGAACAAATTGGGCGTAAAAAAATATGAAAAATATTTTATTTTTAGCGCGCAAAGAATTTTCATCTTATTTTCACACCTGGACCGGTGTGTTTGTGACGCTTTTCTTTTTTCTCGTCTCCGGTCTTTTTTTTGCATTGCTTATGTTGGGATACGCTAAATTCTCAATGAATCCTGGCATGCAGATGGAGGAGATGGGTTTAAATCAAACCGACTATATTTTTGGCTCGTTTTATATGAATTTATCGACTTTGCTTATTTTTATCATCCCCATTTTGACGATGCGCGGGTTCGCCGAAGAGCGGCGCGACCAAACGCTTGAACTATTATTTACTTACCCGTTGTCTGACTTTGAAATTGTCATGGGAAAGTTCCTAGGGCAGGTTTGGATGTTTGAATTATTGGCCGTACCGCTTTTGGGTTACGGCTTGGTCGCGCAAATGGCCGGCGCAGAGTTTGACTGGCGCGTGGTTTTTCTCGCGTTTCTGGGGTTTTGGATGCTCGGGCTTTGCTATTTGTCGCTTGGATTTTTTATTTCAAGTTTGACGAAAAGTCCCGTGCTTTCGGCCGTTTCCACATTCGGAGTTTTTCTTGTTTTTTGGGTTTTGGAATGGGCGGCCAAAGTTTCTGACGGGCGGCTGGCGTTGATTTTTCAGGAAATTTCACCTTTGGATCATTACCGTTACTTCACCTTGGGGCAGCTCCATTTTCAACATTTGGTTTATTTTGTCATCGCAACACTGTTCTTTTTAACATTGTCGGTGCTCTCAATCTCAACCCGTAATTGGAAAAGCTCTTAAGGTGAACTGTGAATAGTGAATTGTGGATAGTAAATTCCAAAACAAAGGCGAGCATACCTGTCCACCTCCGGGAGGTGGCCAGATGTCCACCTCCCGGAGGTGGACAGGTGGGAAAGAGTTTCAAATGAAACAGCTTTGGTATCGTTTTCAATTTCTATTGATTACATTGCTTCTGACCGCGAGCGTGGTGCTGGGTTATTTAGTGGTTCGAAAAATTGACTGGCACTATGACGTGACGCGTGAGAAGGTCCATTCGCTTCCCGATGAAACTGCGCGCGTGCTGCAAGAGCTTGCCGCAAAACCGGTTGAGGTTGTTGCTTTTTATCCGAAAGATGATCCGTCACGCGAAGCTTTGACGATTTTTCTTAAACAATGCCAGGCCGCTCACGCGCGCTTTCAATTTAATTTGTATGACCCCATTCGCCGCCCCAAACTGGCGGAAGAATATCGCGTCGAACAAAATTATACAACCGTCATCCGGTCCGCAGGGCATGAGGAGCGTATTTATAATTTTACGGAAGAGACATTCACTAACGCGCTTTTCCGCCTCGCGCATCCGCGGAAATTGGATGTTTGCTTTGTAACCGGGCATCAAGAGTTAAATATTAAAAGTAATGAACGGAACGGGGCCATGACTTTTGCCCGGAATCTTCAAAATGGCGAAGTAAGTATTCATTCAATTGTGCTTGCGCGCGACGGAGTTCCGGATTCCTGTAATGTTACGGTCATGGCCGGTCCGCATACCGAACCCGCGCCGGACGAATTTGAAAAACTCCGCAAAGCTTTCGAAAAAGGGCGCAGTCTTATTTTTTTAATTGATCCGATGGATTTAGGCGTGGGAAGAAAGTTTATCGACTTTTTTAAGGCGTTTGGAGTTGTAATGGGTGAAAATGTCTTGGTTGATAAAGCGAGCCGGGTTGTGGGCGGAGATTTTTTAATGCCCGCAGTCACAACTTATGCAAAGCATGAATCGATGAAGCGCATGACTGACCCGACTTTTTTCCCCGTCACGCGAACAGTCCAACCTTCGACTGATATTCCGCAGGGCTTGGAAGTTTCACCGCTTGCCATCACCAATGACAGCAGTTGGGCGGAATCTGACCTGGCGCTGCTTGAAGACGGAAAAGCAGCGTTTGATGCGAAACATGATATTGCCGGACCTTTGCCCCTTGCCGTAGCCGTTGAAAAAAAGCCGAACGGCGGACGCATGGTAATTGTCGGTGACAGCGATTTTTTAACAAATGGATATTTGGCCATTTCTCAAAATCTCGACTTTGCGGTTGAGATTTTAAAATGGGCGGGCCGCGACAGCCGGTTTATTCATGTCCGGCCGCGCCGCACACCTTTTAAGCCGCTTTTGCTCAAAGAATATCAACGGCAAGGGCTGTTGGTACTGGTATTGGGCATGTATCCGCTCGCGCTTTTTATTCCGATTAGTATTTATCTTTTTATTCGCTCGAGAACCGCATGAAGTTCAGGACAACGTTGTTTTTTGTCGTTTTATTTTTCGGCGTGTTGGCGCTGTATCTTTCACAAACAAAACAAGAATCCGTGCGCGTTGAACAAGTTAAAAAAACAAGCGATGATTTTAAAGTTCAAGTCGAAGAAAAATTGCCCGAGCTTAAAAAAGATCAGAAAGTGAACTTTATTCAAGTTCAGGAAATGAATAAAGAGGAAACATTTTGGCTTGAGAAGCAGGACACCGTCTGGCAAATTGTTTATCCCGTCAGAACACCGGCGGACCAGGCTATGGCACAGGGTATGGCGGGTATGGTCAAGCTGGCTCTCAATCAAAAGCTTTTGCGCCCGGAGGGCGCGTGGGCGGATTATGGGCTGGATCACCCGGATATTAAAATCGGCGTGGGAACTACAGACGATCCGGAAAGGCATTTTCTCTATCTTGGTAAGGCGGCTCCGATGGGCGCCGGAGTTTTTGCGCGCTGGGATGACAAAAACGCTTACTTTATTTTGCCCCAAGCGCTGAAATCAGCTTTTCAAAAAAGCTTGTATGAGATGCGCGAGAAACGTGTTTTTATGACGCCGATGCCCAAAATGGACCGCGTTTATATTGAAATCGGTGATCAGACTTTTGATTGGACGCTGAGAAACGGGTCCTGGTATTGGATGGAGCCGCTTGATTTAATCGGAAAAACCATGGCGGAAGATCAAATGATGGCCGTGATCCAGATTCTTTCCAAGCTTTACGTGAAAGAATTTATCGATGATTCAACGAGTGATATTTATGCTGCGGGTATCAGTATGATTTCAGACCGAATTCAGATTCGCTCAGGCACAAATACCGAAACTGTTTATTTCGGAAAAGAAGCGTCGCTTAAAACAGCTTATTACGCTCACCGTGAAAATGAAAAAACATTATTTTTAATCGATCAAACCAAAGTGATTGAGATTTTAGAATTATTGGATGCTCTTGATAAAGTGAATCATCCTGCCGCGGTTGCGATGCAAAAATTGCAGGCTTGAAAACCTTGGGGTCCTGATTGATGTCGATTCAAAAAGAACTCTTTGACATTCGAAATCGCATGAGTCGCGCTGCTTCCGCGCGAAGCGTCGAATTGATTGCGGTGACAAAAACATTGAGCCCTCATATCATTCGCAGCGCGTATGCCTTAGGCTTGCGTGACTTTGGTGAGAATAAGGTTCAAGAGTTTTTAGAAAAATACGACGTTCTTCCGGGAGACATTCGCTGGCATATGATCGGCAGGCTTCAAACGAACAAAGTGAAAGATGTTTTAGGGAAAATAGCCTTGATTCATTCGCTGGATCGTCTTGAACTGTATGACAAGCTGGACGCGGAAGCCCGCAAGCGCAAAACAGGGAATGTGGAATGTCTTTTGCAGGTGAATATCAGCGGGGAAGCTTCCAAGGCGGGCTTAGCCGCGTGTGAAATAGACGGGTTTTTAACTCAATTGAAGCCCGATTCGCCGGTTCAAATCAAAGGCTTGATGACCATCGCACCTTTGACGGAGAATAAGAATGAGATTCGAAATGTTTTTCGCGTCGCAAAGACGTTATTTGAAAAGCTAAAAAAAGAATACGCGCAGTTTGATTGGAAGTATCTTTCGATGGGAATGTCAGGTGATTTTGAAATTGCGATCGAAGAAGGCGCGACGATGGTCAGAATCGGAACGGCTTTGTTTGGCGAGCGTCAAAAGCAATAACCGGAGTTTTATATGCGAATTACAAAAAAAATCGGATTGATCGGCTGCGGCAATATGGGGTCGGCGATTTTAGCGGGCGCCTTTCAGAATAAAATTTGCAATCCTTCACAGGTGTGGGTCGCCGATAAAATGGCCGGTAAGGTTCGTGCTTTCAGCAAAAAGAATAAATGCCGCGCGGCGCGAGATGCGGCCGAAGCAGTTCAAAAGACGGATATTATTTTACTCGCCGTCAAGCCGCAAGATTTAGCCGAAACCGCGGCCTCAATCAAGCCGTTTCTTCATTCACGCAAAACGGTGATTTCCATTCTTGCCGGAGTGAAACTTGCCGGCCTTAAAAAGCATTTAGGCGCGGCAGTTGTGGTGCGGGCAATGCCGAATCTGGGCGCTCAGGTCGGTGCTTCGGTGACGGCGCTTTGTTCTCAAAAAAAAGAATCGTTAAAATCGGCTCAAATCCTTTTTTCCGCCTGCGGCAGTGTGGTGGTTTTGAATGAAAAATATTTTGATGTGGTGACTGCGGTCAGCGGCAGCGGTCCGGCGTATTTCTTTTTGATGATGGAATTATTGGCTGATTTTGCGCGTAAAAACGGCATGGATGAGAAATCCGCGCGGCAGCTTGCAGTTCAAACTGCGTTGGGAGCGGGACGTTTAGCGGCCCTTAGTTCCGAGCCGCCGGCGGTATTAAGAGCGCGCGTCACATCGAAGAAGGGTACAACGCATGCGGCATTATCCGTGTTAAAATACCGCAAGTTTCCAAAAATATTTTTTGCCGCGTTGCAAGCCGCAGTCAAGCGTAGCCAGCAATTAAGCAAACGGTAACAAATTGCAATCTTCAATACTGTGGAATATTGCAATCTTCGATGAGCTTAGATTGCGAAGTCGTAATATACGATTGGGAGACAAATAGACATGTTTATTTTTGGTGAAATTTTGAATGGAATCGCTTTTATTATTAATGCGATTGTCACGGTATTGATGTGGATCATCATTGTGCATGCTGTTTTAACCTGGCTTTTAAGCCCTTTTCATCCCTATGTGCAAATGCTCAACCAAGCTGCGGAACCGGTGTTGAAGCCTTTTCGCCGCTTGCCGCTGACCATTGGCAATATTGACTTTACTCCGCTGGTTGCCGTCATTGTTTTGAACGTTGTCAAAAATATTTTACTTCGTCTGATCATGATCGGTTCTCAGTATTTCGGAACTTAAGATTTTTATTCCTAATCATGCCCGCAAAACCCAATCAAAAAACTAAAAATCCAACGCTTGCCCACATTGACGCTTGTGTCCGTGTCATCCGTAAGAAGACGGATTTTGTTCCTGAGTTTTGCTGTGTACTTGGAACCGGATTGGGCCATTTAGCAAAACAGGTCAAAGTGGACACGGCTTTTGAATACCGTAAGCTGCCGCACTTCCCCGTAACAACCGTTGAGTCGCATCGCGGACAGTTGATCTTAGGCGAATTGGAAGGACGGCGCATGGCGATGTTGGAAGGCCGCTTTCATCTTTATGAAGGTTATTCCGCCGCGGAAGTCGTTTTTCCGGCGCGTGTTTGCCGTTTTCTTGGCGCAAAAAGCATGATTGTGACGAATGCGGCGGGCGGTTTAAATCCGGCTTATAAAAGCGGCGATATCATTGCCATTCATGACCACATTAATTTTTTAGGAGTGAATCCTTTGACGGGCCCGAATGATGAGCGCATCGGGCCGCGCTTTCCCGATATGTCCGAACCTTACACGAAAGATTTTTTAAAAACCGCACAAGCTGCGGCGAAAAGTTTAAAATTAACCCTGCATGAGGGGATTTATCTCGCTATTGCGGGACCAAACCTTGAAACTCGCGCAGAATATCGTATGATAAGAAACTTTGGAGCCGATTTGGTTGGCATGTCAACTGTTCCGGAAGTGATTGCCGCCGTGCATGCGGGAATGAAAGTTTTGGGGTTGAGCGTGATTACGGATGTTTGTGACCCGGATCATTTGAAAGCGGTTGATATTCGTGAAATTATTCGTGTTGCCAATGCGTCGGGCCCGAAATTAGATCAATTGATTCGTAGATTTTTAAAGCTGGTTTGAAAATGGAAACTCCGAAAAAAAGTTATAAAGAGACGCTCAACTTGCCTGATACGCCCTTCGCGATGAAGGCGAGTCTTGCGATGCGCGAGCCCGGTATGCTTGCCGGTTGGGAAAAAGAAGGCCTCTATAAACGTATTCGCGCGAAATCCGCCGGCCAGCCTAAGTATGTTTTGCATGACGGCCCGCCTTATGCCAACGGCCAAATTCACATTGGGCATGCTCTCAATAAAACGCTCAAAGATATTATTGTTAAGTTTGAGACGATGCGCGGTTTTGACGCTAAGTATGTACCGGGTTGGGACTGCCATGGTTTGCCGATCGAAGTGCAATGCTTAAAAGAACTGGGTAAAAGCAAAGATGAAGTTAATCCCGCCGAATTTCGCAAAGAAGCGCGTAAATACGCGGAGAAGTATATCGCGATTCAAAAAGAAGAATTCAAGCGCCTTGGAATTTTCGGTGACTGGGACCACCCGTATTTAACGATGAATTTCGGATATCAAACTAAGATTGCCGAAGCCTTTTTTACGCTGTATGAAAAGGAATATATTTTCCGCGGAGAAAAACCGGTTTATTGGTCTACGGGTTGTGAGACCGCGTTGGCTGAGGCCGAATTAGAATATCAGGATAAAGTTTCCAAAGCTATTTTCGTCAAATTTCCGATACGTGAATTGGGTGCGAAGCAGCTGAAGTATTTGCAGGACGCAGGCACTAACCCCAAGCATCCGGTTTCACTGTTGATTTGGACGACTACGCCCTGGACTTTACCGGCCAATGTCGGCGTGGCAGTCAATGCGGAGATGGAATATGGAATTTATGAATTTCTTAATCACGAAATTTATATTTTTTCAAAAAATCTGGAAGAACGGTTAAAGGGTAAACTCAGCTGGGCGGAATTTAAGTGTTTGCGCACTTTAAAAGGCGAAGCATTGCAAAAACTTTTTCCGAATTATGGCCACCCTTTTCTTGAGCGGGAGGGCAAGGTGATTCTCGCGGATTATGTGTCCGATGCTGAAGGAACAGGGCTGGTCCATATTGCTCCCGGTCACGGCGAAGAAGACTATGTTTACGGACATTTAAAAAATAGTCTCGAAATTCTTTCGCCCGTGGACCATCGCGGACGGTTTACGGATAACTTTGGGCCCGAGTTGCAAGTGAAGGGTATTAATGTTTTTCAGGCGAATGACACGATTATCGAATATTTGAAAAAATATAATTTGCTACTTGGGGTTGAAAATCACGAGCATTCTTACCCGTATTGCTGGCGTTCCAAGACGCCTGTGATCGTGCGTGCGACGCCGCAATGGTTTATGAAAATCGATCATGATGACTTGCGTAAAAAAATGCTTCACGCAGTTTACGGTGAAATTAAATTTACTCCGGACTGGGGCGTGAACCGTATCGGCGGCATGCTGGAAACACGGCCTGAATGGTGTCTGTCCCGCCAGCGTCTTTGGGGCGTTCCGATCCCGCTCGCAATCTGTGAAGATTGCGCCGCGCCGCATATGAATGAAGGTTTTAAAAACCGGGTGCTTGCGGCATTTAAAGAAAAAGGCGCGGATGCTTGGTTCCAGCCTTATCTTTCCTCTGCGCCTGGGGCGCAACCGGTTGAGTCCGCCGCACATTTTTTAGGGGAAGGAGCAGTTTGTGTTTCCTGCGGCTCCAAAAAACTGCGGCTTGAAAAAGATATTCTCGATGTTTGGTTTGATTCAGGCTCAAGCCATTATGCAGTTTTGCGCGAAGACCCGGAACTTCATTATCCCGCGGATCTTTATCTTGAAGGCTCGGACCAACATCGCGGCTGGTTTCAAAGTTCACTGACTGTGGCCATGGGGCTTTCCGGAGAAGCGCCTTTTAAAGGGGTGTTAACGCATGGATTTGTCATGGACGGCGCGGGTAAGAAAATGTCCAAATCGGCCGGAAATGTTGTTCTGCCGCAAAAGGTGATTCAAGAATATGGCGCGGATATTTTGCGTCTCTGGGTGTCTTCCTGCGATTATCAATTTGACGTGCGTCTTTCTTATGAAATGTTGAAACAGCTTGCGGATGCTTACCGTAAAATTCGAAATACGCTGCGATACATGCTCGCGAATCTTTTTGATTTTAAAGCGGCGACAGACACGGTCGCGGATGAAGATATGCATCCGCTTGACCGCTGGGCGGTGGGGCGCGTCAGGGAACTTGCGGGCCGGGTTACTGAAAGTTATTCCAGCTTCGGTTTTAATCAGGTTTATCGCGAAATTTATCATTTTTGTGTCACAGAATTGAGCGCGTATTATTTTGATGTTTTGAAAGACACGCTGTATGTGCCTTCTCCGAACGCCTGGATTCGCCGTTCCGCGCAGACAGCTTTATATGAAATTTACGGAACTTTAGTGAAACTGATTGCGCCGATTCTTGTTTTTACGGCAGATGAAGCTTGGCGAGTGCTTCCGGTGGATCAGATGCAGTCAGTGCATGAAAGCAGCTGGCCGTCAGCCGCGACGGATAAGGAACCTTCGGATAAAGATTGGGATTGGATCCGGGAATTACGGGACGCGGCTGCGCCTTTTTTAGAAGCGCAGCGTGAAGCAAAAGTTATTTCCGCGAACCTTGAAGCGCAAGTCAGGCTTTTTTCATCTGATCAGGAAGTTCAGGCTTTGATAAAAAAATACGCGAAAGAATTGCCGCGTATTTTAGTGGTTTCGCGCGTGGAAATTGCCTCGGATGTTTGGGAGGGCGCCGGTTCCGCAAAAGTAAATTGGAAATGTTTAGGGCGCGAAACCGATTTGGTTATTTCCGCGGCGCATGCGGGCGGAAAAAAGTGTGTTCGCTGCTGGACCTATCACGAGGAATTGGGTGAAAATGCCGAGCATCCCGAGATTTGTGTGCGCTGTACGAGTGCCCTAGCGGGCCTGGATCAAAAGCTGGGAACAGGCGAATCACGATAAATGTCATATCATCTGAGATCAACTAAAGCCGTCTTAATTCGGAAAATAATGGTCGGGGCGGCTTTCTCTCTTTTCAGTATTCTTGCTTTGCACGGGCTGGTGGATCTTAAGCTGATTTCTTTTAAAGCTGAATACCGTTATTTAATTGATACTGTCATTGCGATTTTAGCGACTGTTGCGACAATTTTTGTGAAACCGGTGGATCGTGCCGCAAAACGGGTCTTGCGTGATTATATGCTGCGCCGTGAATGTTATGCCCATATCGCGCTTTTGGACTTGGTGGAAGAACTGCAATCCATTTTGCAATTGCGTGAAGTTGCCAATCTCGTTGTGAATTCTTTTGCCGAGGCTTTTCATCTTAAAACAACAGCGTTGTTTGTTTTTCGACGCGAAGAAGACGCTTTTGAGGCGGTTTCAGCGCATGGCTGGCCGGCTTCCGAACTTCGCCGCATCAGACTTTCCAACCATAGTTTGCTCGCGGATATTTTACGACAAACCGGGGAACATACGCTGACACGCAATGTATTGATTAAATCGGTGAGCTGGCAGGATGCGAATAATCTGGAGAACGATTTCAACTCGATTCGCGCGGGTTGGGTTCTGCCGTTCTTTTTCAAAGAAGAACTTTTGGGATTTATGGCTTTGGGGTCGGACTCACCGGACCGTGTTTTTGAAAAGGCAGATTTTGAATTTTTCCTGCGGTTTGCCAGGAAAATTTCAATTTGCCTAAAAAACGCGATGGAAGTTGAAACTCTTATTGCCCGTAACGATGAGCTTCAGGGGGAGCAGTCGCAGCGGTTTCAGGTTTCCAAGTTAAAAGCCGTTTCGCAGCTTGCGGAAGGGCTGGCGCATGAAATTCATAATCCATTGGCGATTATCTCCGGAAAAGCCCAGGTTTTACTCTTTAAAAAGGGAGAAGTGGACTGGGAAAAGCGCGTCGAAGAGGCCCTGACAGTCATGATTCAGCAATCGAAGCGGGCGGCCGATATTATACGGAAGGTGTTGACCTCGGTCCGTGATTCACAGGCTCCGCCGCGGGAACTCGATCTGAAGCAAATTGCTATGGAGACTGCCGAGCTTTTGCGTTATCAAGCGGCGCTTAAACAAATTGAAGTGACGATTCATGCCGAAGAAAATTTACTGTTTTATGCGAATCCCGGTGATATTTATGAAATATTTTCAAATTTTATTTTAAACGGCGTAGAGATGCTCGGATCAAGCGGATGGGTTAAAATAGATATGCACCGGACCCGCAATGAAGACGCCGTTGAAATTTGGGTGACCGACAGCGGCCGCGGATTGCATCCGGAAATGCTCGATCAAATTTTTGATCCTTTTTTTAAAACACGTCATGAAGCGTTAGGTTTGGGTCTTTTTGCAGCGAAGCAGATCGTGCACCGCTATGGCGGAAGTATTCGCGCTGAGAGCCGGATCGGCGAAGGCATTAGATTTCAAATTCAATTGCCGCTGCGGCGCGCGGTTGAACGGGTTGTGGTAGAAACAAAGACTGAATTAGAGTCGCCGGAAACGGCGCGAGGAAGGAAATAAATATGACTAAACGTTTGCTTGTTGTGGATGATGAAGAAGAAATTTGTGATTTTTTAAAATCTTTTTTTGAGGATCGCCAGTACATTGTTGAAACTGCGCATTCCGGTGTGCAAGCTTTGGAGAAAGTGCGGAAGTTTAATCCCCATATTATTCTCTTGGACATTCAAATGCCGGAAATGGACGGAATGAAAGCCCTGAAAATTATTAAGCAGGAAAACCCTCAGATTAAAGTGATCATGGTGACGGCGGTCGAAACGCAGGAAAAAATTGAAGAGTCCATGCGTTTAGGTGCGGATAATTATATTACCAAGCCGCTCAGCTTGGAATATCTTGAGAATGATGTTCAAGAGAAATTAAAAGGTTTGATTCAATAAGGTAAATAGCCGCGTGCGCAGTGTTCGGCCATTCTTTTGTTCTGGCGCGAGGTTATTTTAGTTTCAAGCTATAGGCTTCAATGAACTACGAACAAGTTCTGCGTGATGTTGCGAAAATGATGGTGCGGCTCAAAAAGCCGACACGTCTATTGAAAATGATCACGCGTTTTATTGACAAGAACTTCGATCTTGATCACACCTCAATTGTTATTTGGGAGGCCTCCCGCTCGCGGTATACGTTTGTGGACTCCAAGGGGACTTTGCGTATTCCTGCCGGATTTGTCCGCTTTGACCGTGATCATCCGCTGATTGCCTGGTTTTCTAAAAGCGCCCGGAACGGAAAAGCATCGCGTGATTACTTATTGAGATCGGATCTCGAAGAACGGATCGAAAAAAATAAAAAAAATAATCCGGATTCAATCCGTTCTTTTCAAATTGTTCTGAACGCGATGAGCATGATGAAAGCGGAAGTCGTGATTCCGGGTTACTTTAAAAATGATTTGCTGGGCGTCCTTTTGCTTGGGGCGAAGAAAAGTAAAGGTCAGTTTGACTCCCGCGAAATTAGTTTTTTCCAAACTTTGGTTCAAGATTGTTCCATGGCAGTCAAAACAACCGAGTATCACCAAAGTCTTTTGGAGCGCACGCAGCAATTAGAGTCGCAGCTGCAGGAAATTGAAAGCCTGCGCGCGCGCGAGCAAAAACGCTATTATGAAATTATCCGCTCGCTCGCGCAGCAAGTGAACGCGAAAGATCCTTACACCTTCGGCCATATCGGGCAGGTTGAGCGCCTGGGTGTGATTACGGGCAAAGAGCTGGGAATGGACATGAGCGGACGAGGAAAGGATATTTTATCCGCCGGCCTTTTGCTACATGATGTCGGAAAAATTGGAATCCCGGACCATATTCTCAATAAACCCGCCAGACTCGATTCGGAAGAATGGGAAATCATGAAGACCCACGTTGAAAAAGGCGCGCAGATTTTAGAGCCGCTGACGGATTTTAAAGAGGTCCGCGATATTGTCTTTGCGCATCATGAACGTTGGGACGGCACAGGGTATCCACGGGGGTTAGCGGGGGAAAAAATTCCCGTGGGCGCGAGAATTGTGTGTGTGGTAGATGCTTTTCATGCCATTGTTTCAACCCGTTGTTATTCCAAAGGCAGGCCGATTGAAACCGCTTTTGAGGAGCTAAGGCGCTGTGCAGGCACTCAATTTGACCCCCGGGTCGTGGAAGCCTTTATTTCGGCTTTAACCAAAGAAATGAAGCGCCGGGGAACCGGCTTTTTTTACGATACGGAAACCCGTCATTCGGCTTAATTTGAGCGCGCTTTTTCTCTCGTAAAACTCCTTGCTTGCCCCATAGCCTCTCTGTATAATCTGCCCGCCTTGTAACCTTTGTTTTGGAGGAGTATTTATGCCGAACAAGAAAAAAGCTAAGAAACCCGTAAAAGCCGTTAAAAAAGTGGTTTCTAAAGCGGCACGTCCAGTTGCAGCCAAAAAACCCGCTGCGCCTGCTATTTCTCCTTCGAAGGTTAAAACTGACCTTTCCAAGAAAGACTTAGCCTTTTATAAGGATGTTCTCCTCGATTTGCGCACAAAAATTGTGGGCGATTTAAATCATCTTGAAAATGATTCGCTCAAGAAAAGCACCGAAGAAATGACCGGCGACCATGCCGATGTCATCGATACGGCGCAAGATGAATTCGACCGTGAATTTGTGCTCAGCCTTGCCGCGAATGAACAGCAGATTTTAAATAAAATTGACGTTGCTTTACACAAAATTGAAGACGGCACTTACGGTGTTTGTGAAAAATACGGTACCCCGATTCCCAAAAAGCGCTTGCTGGCTATGCCTTATGCGATTATGTCTTTGAAGGCCCAGGAAGAGCAGGAGAAGGGCCTATAATCGTTTTTTATCTTGTCGCGGCGGGAAGCTTTATTCTCGACCGCATCAGCAAGCTGCTTGTTCTTCATTATCTGTCCGGTTCGATTCCTGTCATTCCGAATATTTTCCATCTGACGCTTGTGCATAATCAGGGAATTGCCTTCGGACTTTTTTCCCAAATGAAATGGGCATTGCTGATCGTTGTCTCGGTCAGTCTTTTCCTCATCGGATGGATGGCGCATCGTCCCGCATTTCAAAACTTGCGCGATCAATGGGTTTTTGGTTTGATCTTGGGTGGCGCGTTCGGAAATTGGGTGGATCGTATTCAATACGGAGCTGTTGTGGATTTTTTAGATTTTAGAATTTGGCCGGTTTTTAATCTTGCCGACTCTGCGATTTCAATCGGAGTCGGAATTTATATTTTATATCTCTTTCGAGATTCTTTTAGAAGGCGTTCGTAAGCAGCGCTCGAGAATGGGTCGGTTTGATAACGAGCCGAAGCAAGAAAGATGAGGAGTCCATACTAAAATCAGGTATGGACGACGAGTATGACGCAGCTGCAGGCCGTTAGCAAAGGACCACTTTCCGAGGGATGTTTATGAATGGCTTCTTTTTACATAAGGCGGATGCATGAGTCAGCAGTGGACGGTGGAATTAAATGATGCCGGCTTCAGGCTCGATGTTTTTCTCGCCGGAAGACTGAAAGGTGAACATTCTCGTTCACAATTACAAATTGCCATACGCGAAGGGGCGGTTCTCGTTAACGATAAAACTGCCAGCACGCATTACGCGGTTAAGATCGGTGATGTGGTTGAGCTTAAACCTTTTGAAGTCGAAGAAGGCCATCCGCAGGCCGAAAACATCGCGTTGGATATCCGCTATGAAGATGCGGATTGTTTGGTGGTTTATAAACCGGCGGGGCTTGTTGTTCATCCCGCACCGGGCAATCCGTCAGGGACCTTGGTGAACGCACTCTTGGCGCATGTCAAAGACTTAGGCACGGTAGGGCAAGTTGAACGTCCCGGTATTGTGCATCGTCTTGATAAAGATACTTCGGGCTTGCTTGTAGTCGCCAAAAATAAAAAGGCCCATGCTAATCTTTCCAAACAATTCAAAGAACATACGATTGACCGTGTTTACTACGCGATTGTGCGCGGCATTGTGCAGCATGACGAGGGCAAATGTGAAGAACCCGTCGGCCGCGCTTTTATGAGCCGTAAAAAAGTGGTGATTAAGCAAACCGGCGGAAAAGACGCACTGACTTTTTTTAAAGTCTTGAAGCGTTTCAACAATGCCAGCTTTGTGGAAGTGCGTCTACAAACCGGGCGCACGCATCAAATCCGCGTACATTTCAAACACATGGGGCATCCTGTTTACGGCGACGCAACTTATGGCTATCCCTCGCGCTTAATTAACCGTCAGGCATTGCACGCGGCGGTTATCGGCTTTGAGCATCCGCGCACGGGGAAACTTGTCCACATCAAATGTGATATGCCCGAAGATATGCAATTGCTGCTCAAAGCGATTGCGACCGAAGAAAAGGCATGATCAGAAAAGTAAAAATTTTTCTTGAGATGATTAAGTTCGAACACTCCTTGTTCGCACTGCCATTCGCTTACCTTGGAATGATCCTCGCCGCGCGCGGCTGGCCGGGTTGGGGGAAATTTTTATGGATTACGCTCGCCATGGTTTCTTTCCGCACGATGGCGATGGCTGCCAACCGCCTGGTGGATGAATCCGTCGATGCCTTAAATCCGCGCACGGCCTCACGCGCGCTTCCGGCCGGACTTTTAAAACGCCCTTTTGTTTGGCGGGCTGCTTTTTTTTCGTTTGTCCTTTTCCAATTAGCCTGTTGGAAATTGGGGCCGCTTTGCTTGCGTTTATCCGTGGTGCCATTCCTCTTAGCGTGGATTTATCCCTATCTCAAGCGGGTGACCTTGGCCTGCCACTTTCTGCTCGGTTTGGTACTTGGAATAGCTCCTTATGGCGCTTGGCTTGGAGTGCGGCCGGAGCTCTCGTGGACGCCCGGTTTTTTAATGCTCGGAATCCTCTTTTGGGTGGCCGGATTTGATATAATTTACGCTCTGTTGGACTTGGACTTTGACCGACAAAAAGGGCTGCATTCGGTGCCGGCTAAGCTGGGCGATAAGAACGCCCGGGTTTTAGCGCGGGTGTTGCACGGTTTAACTTTAATTTTTTGGATTGCCGCGGGAGTTTCCGCGGAATTGGGACCGATTTATTTTTCAGGATTATTGATCGCGGCTGTTTTGATGCTGCGCGAGCATATTCTCGTGCGGCGCGATACTGACCCGGTTAAAATGAACAGATCATTTTTTAAGCTGAATGCTTGGATCAGTGCGGTTATTTTTTTCGCGGCGGTGATTGATTTGGGAGGGGGGATCAAATGAAGCCTTGGATTGTCGGCATTACGGGAGCAAGCGGAATCCGCTTTGCCGCGCGCTTGATACAAGTTTTAAATCATTCCGGCCGCCGGATTCATTTAGTGATGTCCGAACCCGCACGCCTGACCATGAAAGAAGAGCTTGGTATTGTTTTACCCTCGCTTTCTGCCGAAGACTTTGCGCGCGCTTTTCAAATCGAAAATCCCGCATTGATTGAAATTCATCATCCAAAAGATTTTACCGCACCAATCGCGAGCGGTTCTTATCCCGTTGAAGGCATGGTAGTGATTCCCTGCAGTATGGGGACTTTGGGGGCCGTCGCGAACGGGCTTTCTCAGAATTTAATTCATCGTGCGGTGGACTGCGTCATCAAAGAAAACCGCCGGCTGGTGCTCGTGCCGCGTGAAACGCCGTTTTCAGCGATTCATTTGGAAAACATGTTAAAGCTCGCGCGCCTTGGGGTGCGTATTGTTCCGCCGATTCCCGGATTTTATTCGGGCGAAAAGACTATCGAAGACGTGGTCGATTTTGTGGTCGGAAAAGTTTTGGATCAAATGGATATTCCGCACGCGCTTTTTCCCCGCTGGACCGGCCTTAAAAATTCCGCAAATATTTAAAGGTTTTCTATGACAGAGCAGGTCTTAGTAAAATCAAAACTTAAAATCGGAAAAATCAAATATCTTAACTGTCTGCCTTATTACGCAGGTTTAGAGGCGGGTGATACGCTTCAATTTGAAAGCGGTACACCTGCGCAAATCAATCAGTTGATGCGGGAGGGCAAAATCGATTCCGCACCGATTTCTTCGATGGAGTATTTACAGAATCCGCGGGATTATTTGCTTTTTCCCGATTTAGGAATCGCGAGCCGCGAATATGTGCGCAGCGTTACGCTTTTCTCAAAGAAAAAAATTGAGGATTTGAACGGCGCGGATATCGCCGTCACTGAGGAGAGTTTAACGTCTGTGCATTTGCTGAATTTGTTGCTGCGTGATAAATATAAAATTCAAGCGATGCTGGATCCGATGCCGTCCAATCCCAAAGCGATGCTGGAAAAGCATGATGCCGCGCTTTTGATCGGAAACGACGCGCTTTTGGCGCAGCCTAAAAAATTTATCCACCGGTATGACCTCGGTAATCTTTGGTTTGATTGGCAGAAGCTGCCTTTTGTTTATGCGGTTTGGGCCGTGCGCCGTGAAGCAGTGCTTGCGAGTCAATCCGCTGTCGGAGAATTTTACCATGCTCTCAAGGAGCGTTTTTTGTATAATAGCGCGCATCTTTCCGAATGCATTCACAAGCATTGCTCAATCGGGGAATTTGACCGCCTTGAACCCAAGATACACGGTTATTTAAGCGGGCTGATTTATCAATTGGATGATACCTGCTGGCAGGGGTTTAAAAAATTCGCTGAGCGATTATATTTAACCTCTGCGCTAAAAACGCAACCGGAATTTGAATTTGTGGCAGTTGATAAAGGTTCTGTGCCGGTTGGGCGAAGCCCAGAGAAAAAAGAAAATGAAATACGATAAATTGGACGACATCTTGGAGAAACGCGTTAACGGCGAAAGACTTTCGCTTGAAGAAGGTGTTTCGCTTTATGCATGCGACCTTTTGCGGTTGGGCCGCGCCGCGCATCGCGTCAAAGAACAAATGCATCCTGATAAGCGGGTGACATTTATCGTCGACCGTAATATCAGCTATACCAATGTTTGTGTTGTCGATTGTGACTTCTGCGCTTTTTACCGTCCGCCCGGCCATGCCGAAGGTTACACGATGACGCATGAAGAAGTTTTTAAAAAAATCGAAGAGTTAGTTGCGCTTGGCGGAACCCAGGCCCTGATTCAAGGCGGCGTGAATCCGGCTTTGCCGATTGAGTACTACATCGATTTAATCCGTGCGGTTCGGCAGAAATATCCGACGGTGCATGTGCATTCTTTTTCGGTGGTGGAAATGGATATGATCGCGCGCAAGAATCGTATTCCTTTGCCCGACCTTTTTAAGAAATTCAAAGAAGCGGGTTTAAACTCCATGCCGGGCGGCGGCGCTGAAATTTTAGTTGAACGCGTACGCAAAATTATCAGCCCCAAAAAAGCCACCACAGAAAAATGGATTGATGTGATGCGGATTGCGCATGAAGCCGGCCTTAAAACCACCGCAACCATGGTGGTGGGGCATGTCGAGACCATTTCCGAACGCATTGAACATATGCTTGTGATTCGCGACTTGCAGGACAAAACCAAGGGCTTTCGTGCTTTTATTCCTTGGACGATGTCGCCGAATTGTACACCCCGCATGAAGCATCTCAAGCAAACCGGCGGCGAGGATTATTTGAAGACGGTCGCGATTTCACGTTTGATGCTCGACAATATTGAGCATTTGCAAAGCGGCTGGCTCACCGAAGGCCTTAAGCTCGGGCAAATCGCGCTGGCATTCGGCTGCGATGATATGGGCGGAACTTTAATTGAAGACAAAGTTTTGGAACCAACCGGCATCGATGCAACACAAACCACCCGGGAAGATTTAATCCGCTTGATCAAAGAGGCGGGGTATACGCCGGTGCAAAGAGACACGAATTACCAGACAGTACAAATTTTTAATTAGCAAACACTTAATTCCAAACTCTAAATCCTAATATCTGAATTCTAAATACACTCAAAATCACAATGCTTCAAATTTCTAAACGCTTTAGTGTTTTGACTTTGGGCA
Source organism: Candidatus Omnitrophota bacterium (assembly GCA_043732705.1). Classification (GTDB taxonomy): domain Bacteria; phylum Omnitrophota; class Omnitrophia; order Omnitrophales; family Aquincolibacteriaceae; genus Multiplicimicrobium. The sequence goes on from JAYTHE010000040.1 coordinate 54,144, forward strand.
TTGGAATTTATTTAGAAGTTAGTGTTTAGAGTTTAGGATTTTAATAATTTATGACTCAAATATTAAAAGCACAAAATTTAGCTTCGCCTGACAAAGAATTTATCCGCGATGCTTTTGACTCCATTGCGCCGAAGTATGATTTTCTCAATACCGTGCTCAGCTTTAAGTTGGATGAGGCTTGGCGCCGCCGCGCGCGCGATTTAGTTTTGGAACCCGCGCAACAGGCGATTCTCGATTTGGGAATTGGATCCGGTAAGTTTTTAGAGTGTTTTCTTCAAGCACGGACTTGGAAAAAGGCCGTCGGACTTGATTTTTCAGCGAATATGTTAGCCGTAGCACGCGAACATTTGCCCCAGGAAGTGACCTTGGTTCAGGGTGATTTTCATGACTTGCCTTTTGCGCGCGCCGAGTTTGATTTAGTTGTTTCCGCTTTTACTTTGCGCAGCGTGAAGGATATGCCGCGTTTTTTGAGCCAAGTATTCAAAATCCTGACGCCCGGAGGGCGAGCTGCATTTTTGTGCCTAACGCGCCCGCAGGCTTGGTGGGCGAAGCTGCTTTTTTATCCCTATCTCAAACTTTATTTGCCGGTTGTGGGCTGGATTTTTTCCGGCAGACTCAAAGCTTATCAATTTCTTTCCGAATCGATCGCATCCTTTCAAGAGCCGCAAAAAACAGCCGCGGAAATGCGCGATACCGGTTTTACGGAATTGCAAGTCCACGCTTTTACTTTTGGTGCGGCGACGCTGATCATTGGCCGTAAACCATGATCATGGATTCTAACTACGAAAAAAAGATTTTAGAGCTAGGTTTGATTTTGCCTGACCCCGCGAAACCGGGCGGTATTTACCAGCCGGTTGTATTTTCGGGCGCATGGGCGCATTTAAGCGGACAGCTTCCGCGTGGCATAGGCGGAACATTGATGACGGGCCGGGTTGGTAAAGATGTTGATCTGAAACAGGCGCAGGAAGCCGCACGAGCAGCGGCATTAAATATAATTTCGATTGTCCGTAATCTCATCGGCTTTGACCGTTTCAAAAAATTTGTAAAAGTTACGGGGTATGTCAACGCTGACCCTTCTTTTTATGATTTTTCCGCCGTGATGAACGGCGCCTCCGAACTGTTGGGTTTAGTATTCGGTGAAGCGGGAGTGCATGCGCGTACTTCGGTTGGGGTTGCAAGCCTGCCTTTGAATGCCATTATTGAAATTGATGCCGTGATTCAAGTCAAACCTTCTGATACCGGCCGCAAATCTTTATCATAATGAAAAAAGTGATTCTTTTTTTACTTTCGTTTGCGCTTGTGCTGGCTCTCGCAGTGATTCTTTCGCCGTTGATTTATCCGCACTTCCATTTTAAGTTTGAACGCATTTTTAACCGCATAGTGATGATCGGTGTTTTGGTTTGCGTCGCGGTTTTTGTACGTATTCGTAAAGAAACTTTTATTCAATATGGCTTGGCCTGGGAAAAAGAGAGCTTGCGCCAGCTTTTGGCGGGTTTTATCACTACCGTTGCTGTGCTTTCACTTTACGTGGTATTTCAAAAGCTTTTCGGCGAAGCCGTAGTTTCTTTTCAAAATATTGGAATAGGGAAATGGATTTCCCGGATTATTTTGGCGGCATTAACGGGGTTATTGATAGGGGCAATCGAAGAGTTCTTTTTCAGAGGAACGGTGTTTAATGCCTGCCGGTGGCTCTGGGCTTCGCCCAATCGCAATTACAAAACAGGCTTGGCGGCGAGTCTATTTGTAACGAATATTTTTTATGCAATTGTGCATTTTGTGCATGCCAAAAGGCCTTTTGTTGATTCAACGCCTGATTTTCACGATAGTTTAAAATTATTAGCCGCGCCGCTGGCTTCTTTTTCAGAGATAGGGCAGTTTTGGCCGGGGTTAGTCGGACTCTTGATTTTTGGGCTCATGCTCAACGGACTGTATCTTCGCACCAAATCGCTTTATGCTTCGATTGGCCTGCATGCCGGCGCTGTTTTCTTTATTAAAACCGATGGTTTGCTTGTCAATTTTGGTTCGCATAATCTTTTATGGGGTTCCGGAAAAATGTACGACGGCATCATGGGTTGGGCCGCACTTGCCGCTCTTTACGGGGTCCTGATTCTTTTTACTAAGAAGTCCGAACATTAATTTACATGCTTTATTTTGACTATAACGCTACGACACCGCTGGACCCAGAAGTTTTGGATGCTATGCTGCCTTTTCTGAAGGAGCATTATGGCAATCCTTCCAGCCTGCATTCCGCGGGCCGCATACCCGCAAAAGGTTTGCGCGATGCGCGCCGCGATTCTGCCAAACTGATCGGTGCTTTGCGCGAGGAAGAAATTATTTTTACAAGCGGCGGTACGGAAAGCAATACTGCTGCCATTCGAGCCGCTCTGGCTGCATTGCCCGAAAGAAAAGAAATTATAACGAGCTGCGTCGAGCATTCGAGCGTTTTAAAACTTTGCCGCGAGCTTGCTCAGCACGGCTATAAAGTCCATGAGGTTGGCGTGGATGATCAGGGGCGCCTTGAAACGGATGTGTTTTTTGAAGTGCTTTCCAATAAAACAGCCCTGGTCGCTCTCATGCTTTCGAATAATGAAACCGGCGTTTATTTTCCGCTGGAATCACTGGGCGAAAAAATCCGTGAGGCAGGCGCAATTTATTTTGTTGATGCCGTTCAGTCTGCGGGAAAAATGGAAGTGAATGCCGCTAAACTCGGATGCGATTTTCTTTCACTTTCATCGCATAAACTTTATGGTCCCAAAGGTTCCGGAGTTTTATATCACCGCAAAGCCGCGCCTTTCAGCGCGCTTGTTTGGGGCGGCTCGCAGGAACGTAAACGCCGCGGCGGAACGGAAAATGTTCCGGGGATTGTTGGAACCGGAAAGGCCTGCGAAATCGCGATGAAGCATCTCGTCGAAGAACAAAAAAGACTTCTCGTTTTGCGTGATCAATTTGAAACCAAGCTTCAAAATAAAATTTCCGGTGTTTGTGTGCATGGCGCCGCAGCGGAAAGACTTGTAAATACCAGTAATATGGCTTTTGAAGGAGTGGATGCGGAAGCTTTGCTTGCGGCATTGGATCAGAAAGAAATTTGTGTTTCATCGGGCTCCGCTTGCATGAGCGGTGCGGGCAGTCCCTCGCATGTGATCAAGGCTATGGGTTTTCCGGACGCGCATGCGCGCTCAACCTTGCGTTTTAGCTTCGGACGGTTTACAAAGTTGGAAGAAATTGATATTTTAATTTCAGAACTTATTTTCGCGCTGGAAAGAATCAGAGGATAAAGATTATGACGAGTGGAGATTTAAATCAGCAAAGTGTTTTGAAAGTTTTGCAATCCGTCGAAGACCCGGTGCAGGCTAAAAACCTGGTTGTGCTTGGCATGATTCGCGAAGTCGAAGTGGATCATGGCGCGGTATTTGTGCATTTACAATCCGCGCAAAATGATGCGGGTTATCTTCAAAAATTAAAAGCTGCCGTTGAATCCGCCGTCAAGGCTGCCGGAGCTGCAACGGTTCAGGTTCAAATCTCGCAGGGAAAATCAGTGGGGGTGACGGAAGATAAAACCCAGGACTCTGCAGGGATTCGTCATGTTGTGACCGTTGGTGCGGGCAAAGGCGGAGTCGGAAAATCAACGGTTTCGGTTAACCTCGCGCTTGCGCTTCATGCCAAAGGTTTTAAAGTTGGAATTATGGATGGAGATATTTACGGACCGAATTTACCGCTCATGCTTGGGATTCCGGACGGCACAAAGCCGCGTGTTTCAGCAGAAAGCAAATTGATTCCGATCGAAGCACATGGCATTAAAGTTATTTCAATCGGATTGCTGGTTGCCAAAGATCAGCCCATGGTTTGGCGTGGGCCGATGCTGCATAGCGCTGTTCAGCAATTTCTTCAAAAAGTGGAATGGGGTCAGCTTGATTTTCTGGTGGTGGATTTGCCGCCCGGGACAGGCGATATTCAGCTTTCACTTGTGCAATCTACAAAAATATCAGGCGCAGTTGTTGTTTCAACTCCGCAAGAAGTCGCGCTTGAAGACGTCCGTAAAGCAGTTGTCATGTTTAATCATTTAAAAGTTCCTGTGCTGGGCATGGTTGAGAATATGACAGGCGATATTTTTGGGCGGGGCGGAGCGGAAAAGGCCGCGAATCAATTGCAAATTCCATTTCTCGGAACCGTAGAGTTAGACGCGAAAATCCGCATTGCTGGTGACTCCGGAAATCCGATTTTGATTGCGCATCCCGAAAGTCAAGCTGCGAAGCAATTCACGCAAATCGCGGACAAAGTCATCGCATCAGTAGCCCAACCTGCTTGAGAACGGGCTTGAGGGGCCCTTGCTTAGTCTTTGATTTACGGTTAGTTTTAATTGAGGGAGGGCTTTATGCGCCATATCAATATGGATTTGGTCCGTGTTACTGAAGCCGCCGCCATCGCAGCATCGGCCTGGATCGGCAGCGGTGACAAAATTTCAGCGGATAAAGCCGCGACTGAAGCCATGCGCCATCGCCTCAATCAAATGGATTTTGCGGGAAGGATTGTCATTGGTGAGGGAATCAAAGACAAAAGTCCTGGCCTCTTCGAAGGCGAAAAGCTCGGTAAACTTCAACGTAACCCTGATTCTGAATATTATGAACTCGCGGTAGATCCGATTGATGGTACGCGCCCAACCGTAACTGCCGGGCCTGAAGCTATGAGTGTGCTTGCCGTAGCGGAACACAAAGCTCTTTTTTCAACACCCGAGTTTTATATGAATAAACTCGCTTACGGCTCGCAAATCGCGGCCAAAACCAAACTCAATATCGCGGATCCGCTTTCGAAAATTGTGCAGCAGGTTTCAGCGGCACTCAACAAAGAAACTTCTAAAATCACCGTTTGCATGCTCGACCGTCCGCGGCATGAAAAATGGATCACCGAACTCCGTAGTTTGGGTGTACGCATTAAATTGATTCAAGACTGCGACGTTTCCGGTTCGATTGCAGCCTGTTTGCCGTTTAGCGGTATTGATTTTCTTTATGGTGTTGGCGGCGCTCCGGAAGGCGTGATTTCGGCTTGCGCGATTAAATGTTTGCGCGGTGGATTTCAGGCGCAAGTCATTAATAAAGAAACTGTCAAATTCACGGACGGAAAAATTTACGAATCCGAGGATTTGGTACGCGGCCCCTGTGCTTTTGTTGCGACAGGAATTACTACAGGCAGTCTTTTAAAAGGCGTCAGATATAAAGGCCAATTTCCCGAAACCCATTCCGTCTTTATGCGTTCGGAATCCTCGACCATTCGCTGGATGACTACTTACCACGGAAATTAATATTCTCAGACGGTCTTCTTCAAAAGTAAAATTTTTTTATTTATTAACATCTGCTTGCTTCGTCAAAGATTAGCAGAGAGAATAAGTCAATGATTTATACCACCCTGCTTTTTTTTACATTTTTCTCAGCATTATTTTCACCGCTTGCATTGGCGGCGGACGATAAGCCGCTTCTGCCGGAAATTTACTTGAACGGAAAAATTCAAAATCCGACGGTTCAGGAACTGGGTGGCATAGGTACAAGGCCATTGCGGCTCTTGGTTGAAAAAAACAACAAGGCTCATGGGGATGAATTAATTCAAGTTTATGCCATGGGAACGCGTGAAGGCGATTATTTTAGAATAGCATTAGTTCCTCCTGCGCCCGGTACCCGCGTAACGCTTTACAAATTAATAAAAAATCCGGATGGTGACCGCTTTTTTACACTGCCCATTTCAATTTATTACGGCGAAAAAGGAGAGGCGGCTTATCATGAGAAAATCGCGCCGTATATATCGGAATATCTGATCATTGCTTTTGAGCAAACAGAGTCGCCCGGTAAAAAAAGCAATAATCAACTTTATTTTGAAGAGCGCGCGAGAAACTTGGCCGTTAAATCCATTAAACCCAATATCAAACTTTCGTCTTTAAAATTAAAAATGAAAGATGTCGCGAGCCAAGAGAAGTCTTTTACCTATGACGCGCAGGAATTGATCGACCGGTTTATTAATCCCCAAAGAATTTTTGTGGTCAGGCTTTGGAAAGATGAACGCGTTGTTAATCCGGCACAGGACTCATTATGACGCAGGCTTATTCCTTGGTGAATTTGCAGCAGGGAACTTCTGATTGGCTGAATTGGCGTTTTGAAGGCATCGGTGCGTCGGACGCGCCCGCGATTATGGGCGAAAACCCCTGGAAAAGCCGGTCGCGGCTGATGAAGGAAAAGCGCGAAAGAAAAAAAGTAAAGTTGAATGCGGCCATGATTCGCGGAACTGAACTTGAGCCCGAAGCGCGCCAATGTTACGAGAAAAAATTTGGAATTGCTGTCCCTCCCGCATGTTTGCAAAGTTTAGCACACACCTGGATGCGCGCGAGTGTGGATGGAATGACGCCATGCGGCAGTAAGGTGATCGAAATTAAATGCGGTGAGGGTGCTTATTGGAACTCGGCTGCTTCGGGTGTTGTGCCCGTCTACTATATGGGGCAATTACAGCATATTCTTTCTGTTACGGGTTTGCAGACGATAGATTACTGGTGTTATGTGCCGTCTAAACCCGAAATTCATATCGAAGTTGAGCGTGATGAGTTGTATATCGCGCGTCTCATCGAAATGGAAAAGTTGTTTTGGCATGAATTGTCTGAAAGCCGGATTTTTGAGACGAAAGTTGATTGAATTAAAAACTAGCTCGTTAAATCTGCTCAGACAGCGGAAGCTTCGCTCCGAACTCGCAGCTTAAACGAGCTGTTTTTGTTCATTCATGCCCTGGTGGGTAGAGGCTAGAAGCGGTTAAACGCTTTTGCGTTTCCTGTTTTAAAAACTCCCGGGGTTCGGCAAAGCTGATCCCCGGGAGTTGAGATGGTAAAAAAATGAATGAAATTAAAATCGATAAGCTTGTTAGATCCAAACGCAGATCGATCGCGCTCAGCATTGCGCCCGATGCGACCCTTGTCGTGCGGGCGCCGCTTGCGGTATCTTTGAAATATATTGAAGCTTTAGTTGAGAAACAAAAAGTCTGGATTTATAAAAAGAAGCAATTAGCTTTGCGAAACGGCCCGGTCAAATCCAAGCAATTTATAAATGGCGAAGAATTTTTGTTTCTGGGTGAAACCTATAAACTAAAAATTCAAGACTGCTGGGAAATTGAATTAAAAGACGAACTGATTTTTCCGGAAAGATATCTGGTCAAAGCAAAGACGAGAATCATTGCTTGGTATAAAGAACAAGCCTTCGAAAAAATTACCGAAAGCGCCGCGCACTATAGCCGGATTTCGGGCTGGAAATATAAAACAATTAATATTACCAGCGCGAAAGGGCGCTGGGGCTCATGCAGCGCAAGCGGTTCGATTAATTTCAGCTGGAAATTGATTATGGCGCCTTTTGACGTGGTTGAATACGTGGTGGTGCATGAATTGGCGCATGTTACCGAGAAAAATCATTCCCCGCGGTTTTGGAATAAAGTAAAAAATATTTTACCTGATTATAAGATTCAGGAAAAGTGGCTCAAGGAAAATGGTAAAAATTTAATCCTGTAATTTTATGGAAAAATGTAAAAACTGCAGCGAAGAGTTTGAGGAAGATTTAAGCGATGAAGGGCTTTGTGAAGATTGCGCGGACGAAGCCGGGCAAGCCGCTGAAGAATTGCAGGGCGAGGAAGATGATGTTTGAAATTTATGTTGATGCGGATGCTTGTCCCGTAAAGCAGGAAGTGATTAAGGTTGCAAAACGCTATCAACTGCCGGTGACTTTTGTTTCAAACTCCTGGATGACCATTCCCAACTCAGAAGGAACAAAACTCGAAGTCGTCGAAAGCAAACAGCTTGATGCCGCGGATGATTGGATTGTGGAGCATGTTAAAAAAAATGATATCGTGATTACCGCGGATATTCCGTTAGCTTACCGTTGCGTGAAAATCGGCGCGCAGGTTTTGGGTTTAAGCGGGCGTATTTTTACGGAAGCTAATATCGGACAGGTTTTGGCGATGCGCGATTTAATGTCGGGTTTGCGTGAATCGGGAGAAGTTTCGGGCGGCGGCCCGGCGCCTTTTCAACCGCAGGACCGCTCGAAGTTTTTGCATAGTTTGGATCAGATTATTCAAACAGTTAAACGCAGCGAGGGTTAAATGAACGATGAAATTGAAAACATTTTAAAATCATCCAAAGTGATCGCTGTTGTTGGGATTTCGGCGAAGCCTGGACGGGCAAGCGGGCATGTCGCGGAATATTTACTGGAGCATGGTTACAAAATTATCCCCGTGAATCCACAAATTGAAACCTGGCAGGGAATGAAGGTTTATCCGGATTTAAAGGCAATCCCGGAAAAAGTCGACTTGGTGGATATTTTTAGGAAGCCGGAAGATGTTCTGCCAATTGTTGACGAAGCGATTGGCATCGGAGCGAAAGCTGTTTGGATGCAACTAGGGATTGTCAACGAAGCGGCCGCTGAACGAGCCCGCAAAGCCGGGTTAAAAGTAGTTATGGACCGCTGCACATTAATTGAGCATCAAAAGTTATTAGGATAACCTATGGATTTCAAAGCAAAAATTCAAAAAGGTATTTACGAACATTATAAAGGTAACCGCTATGAAGTGATTGATCTTGGTTTTCATACCGAAGCCCGTGAGCCCGTCGTCATCTACAAGGCGCTTTACAAAGGTGATTTTCCTGATGGCACGCTTTGGGTAAGGCCGCTGGCGATGTTTCAAGAAAATATTTCCGTGAACGGTAAATCAATCCCGCGCTTTCGATTAATAAATTCTTGAAAGTATTCATTTAAAAAATGGACTTAGATCTACTCAGACAGTTGCGTCCATTGGCTCAGAACTGTTATGTAAAGTGTCCACTATTTTTTTAAAAAAGACCGAACGTTGAAAACAAGGAAAATCTGAACGCACTGGTATTCGTGGCACAGCGTAAGCTGTCGCACTGAAATATGTTTCGTTAAATCAGTACCGGCTCTCTAACTCGCAAACGACCCAAAGGTCTGTTCTGAGCACGAGGCGTGCCGAAGACTGCAGGGATCCCAGATTTGCTTGTAGTGTTTTATCTTATTTCGTAAGGCCTTTGTTCTTTTAAAACGACATAGATTCGAGCTGTTAGTTTTCGAGCGACGGCAGTAATAGCGATTTGAGCGCCGCTCTGTTGATTACGTTTAGCTTTGATGCGGTGATAGAAATTTGCCAGTTCTTTATCTTTACGAATGGTAATCCAGGTGGCTTCGATGAGAAGCCCGCGGAGAACGCGATCACCTAGATGGCTAATGCGCCCCCGTCGGACGTTATCGCCGGTGGAACTTTCTCTTGGAACAAGACCCACAGAAAGCGCCAAGTTCACGAACATTGCGAAGGTTTGCCGGATCCCCGATACGTGCGAGCAGAGCTGGTGCGATAACCGGCCCAATGCCGGGAATGGATTCTAAAAGTTTGAGATGGTTGTAAATTAAGGACTCGGTCCGGCAGAGGAGCGAAGCTGCTTGAATCCGGCCTTGTTTTTTTTTAGCTCTGGGCTGCGTCCAATCGCGCTAAAATCCGGATAATCCTCTTACATTGCTTTGCGCAAAAAGTGCAACCGCGTGCTTTCCGCGCCTAAAGCAACCGCCCTGAACATCCGATAATATAGGGTCGCAAATTTTGCGCGGGAGAGGTGCCTTTATGTACGAATCATTCTTTGGTTTAAAAGAGTCGCCGTTTAATGTTACGCCTGATCCGCGCTTTGTCTATTTCAGCAAGCATCACCAGGAAGCGCTTTCCGCCATGCGTTACGGTGTTGAATACCGCCGTGGCTTTATTCAGGTGACCGGCGAAATCGGCGCCGGCAAAACAACGCTTTCACGCGCCCTTTTGGCCCAGCTCGGAGATGATGTTCACAGCGCGCTGATTCTCAATCCCAAACTATCTGATTTGGAACTTTTACAGACAATCGTCGAAGATTTTGGTTTGAAGCCGGCTTCCAAAAAACGTAAGGCCTATTTTGATGCGTTGAATAAGTTTTTGCTCGAAGAAACGCAAAAAGGAAAAAACGCCGTCATCATCATTGATGAAGCCCAGCTTTTGACGCCGCGTTCGCTTGAGCAAATCCGCTTGCTTTCCAACCTCGAAACACCGAGTCAGAAACTTTTACAAATTATTTTAATCGGCCAGCCGGAGCTTAAAGATTTGATCGCGAGACCGGATTTGACGCAATTACGGCAGCGTATTACAGTGCGGTTTCATTTGCCCGCACTTTCGCACGAAGAAGTGGGGAATTATCTCGAGCAGCGCCTGCGGGTCGCAGGACTGACGGAAAAAGTCTTTTTGCAAGATGCGGTGCATATGATTTCCGAATTTTCAGGCGGTATTCCGCGCGTGATCAATGTTTTGGCGGATCGTGCTATGCTAGGTGCCTATGCAAAGGGTATTAAAGAGGTGGACGCCGCTTTGGTTGAATGCGCGGCCGCAGATTTAGAAGGAGTTGCCGCATGAGTTTGATTCAAGAAGCGCTTAATAAAACACATAATCGCGTTTCCGTTGCGCCTGAAAAAAAACAGTCTTTTCCCAAATCTCAGCCGCATATCGATGCTTTAAAGGGGTTGGGCGCGCTGGACCGCGAGGTTGAAAAAAAGATTTTTGAACTTCCTAAAAGAGAGCCGCGCAAAGTTGAATCAAAAAAACATCCGTTGGTTTTGGGATTGCTATTAGTTGTGCTGTTCGCAAGCGGCTTGATGTTTTGGGCGCAAAAGCATTTGGAAACGGAACCGGTTCCGCCGCTTACAGTGGCGATTGAACGGCATTCCATTCCTTCGAAAACAAACGCTGAAATGGCGGCGATTAATCAAGGTCTTGTCCAACCGGCCTTGAGTTCATCGGATGCGCGCGGACTTTTTTTTCTTTCCGGCATTGCATGGGGAGGGGCTCAGCCTTACGCGGTCATTAATGGACAAATTTTACGCGCCGGTGAAATGGTAGAAAAAAAAGCTATTCTGCAAACGATCGAACGCGACCGTGTTACTTTAGATTATCGCGGCGAACTCATTCAACTCGCAATTAAGCGCTAAGTACAGTCCAGCCATAGGCAGTTTCCCCATGGCTGCTCATTCATAAGCGGGCGTTTGTTCTAAGTCCTCTTTATAATTTCGTCATTTTGCGATATATCTCTGATGCCTAAATATGCTAATATTGCATATATATTATGAATATAATGTTAAAGTGGGTTTTGACTTCAGCCGGGATTGTCACAGGTGCCGTCGCCGCCCAACATACCGGCTTCTGTTTTGAGGGTTGGACACCGGTTTTATGCGGTGCAGGGTTTGCATTGCTTTTAATTTCCGGAAATTTAAAAACTAGACTCATTTTTATTTTTGTCTTCGCGTTTCTTTATGGCTTGTCGGCTGTTGCTCTCGATCGTGATCATTTCACGCATGTTGCGTGGCGCAGCCCCAAAAAAATAATTATTTTAAGCGGAGAAGTGACTTCCTTTCCGGAAAGAGCAGGGCCACAATGGAAATGGGAATTTAAAGTGTATGAGTTCAGAATGGAAGCAGGTGAGTGGCGCAAAGCAGCCGGGCGCGTTGAGGTTTCAGTTCCGGCGGTCGAAATTCCGCCGCTGATCGGGGACAAGCTCATTATCAAAGGCCAGATTCAGTTTCCCGCCGAGGATAGTCCGGGAGCCTCTTGGAAGCGCCGTCGGTTTTTTCTGAATAATATTCAAGCAGAGATTCGCGTTAAAAAATTCGGTGACATTGTTTTTACGGGTTGGAATCCGTGGTTCTTTCCTCTGCGAAACTTGCAATTGATTCGAGAATTGGGAAGCGCTCAAATCGAAAAGCTTTATTCCGTCGAACAAAGTGCGGTGATCTGCGCATTGCTGTTGGGGCTGCGCATGCCCGATCCAAAACTGCGCATGGTTTTCTCCAAAACCGGGACATCGCAGGTACTTGCAGGAGCCAACAGGGGAATTTTTGACAGCGCATTTTCAAGTCACTTTACCGCCACGGCATTTACTAAAACCTATTAAGAGGAAAGGGGTTAGAACAAATTTAGGAAACAAAAACAATGTGGTTCATGCCTACTTTGGACTTCCTCAAGAAGTGTGGAAAAGTCTCGAAAATAGGGTCAAAAATGGCCCTAAAAGCCGTTCTCATATTTCTCGAGAATCGCTAGATTTATACTTTTTTAAGTTGAAAAAGGCGCGACCGATGAGAACTCTTCAAACATGCGAAAAAAGCTCTCCGGTTGGCCTTAAAACAATTTCTGTAACGATCCGCAAGGATCAAGACCAGTTGCTAAGAATCTTTGCGGAAAAGACTGGTAAAAACATAAGCCAGTTAGGGAGAGAGGCCTTAGAGGCATACCTTGAAACCAAACTATAGGACAAAAGGTGCCCAATTATATTGAACTTACGCTATTTTTTGGTCCAGATTCCCCAGACGCTATAGGGTTCACAAGGGGATGCTAGTTCTGGTGAAAAAATTAAATAAATACTCATTTATTTTTGCGGAGCAGATTGATCATCTGAAAAGCATATCAACTGCGACACAATTTTGAATTAAATCATAAGATTTTCAGCTTGATTGAGGTTGGTATGAATGCTATCGTTTCTGCAAATGATTAAGCATAAATTCCCAATAACAATTTTAGCCATTGTGATCTTGGTGGGCATTGTTAATTCTGTTGTGATTGAGCCTGCTATTTGTCTTGCACATGAAGACGCCGTTTCTCAGCAACAGCAAAACGATCCATGCTGTGTAATTTGCCATCCTATGTATCATCAGGCAATCATGCCCTCGGCTGTTAGTCCCATTTTTACGATGACTCATTTTGTTAACTCTGAAAGACAACCTAAGTTTTTTCTTTTAGAAGTACCGACCCGCTCAATCTTTCACCCCCCTTTGCGTTTTAGTTTTTGACGCGGCCCGTCTGTCTGTTTGCGGTTTTTAGCCATTTCTTTAACGTTTAAAAATTGACCATGAAAAAACTCTTTTTTACATTTTCCGTTTTGCTTTTATTTGGAGTGTCCACTGCTCTCGCCATGCAAGCGGCGAATCAGCAGGATTTGTCTCTTTATCAGGCGTTGCGCATTGCTTTTTCCCATAACCCGAAAATGATGGAAGCGCGTAAAGAAATTGATGCTTCAAAAGGTAGGTGGATTCAGGCGGAAGCAT
>JAYTHE010000041.1:0-17021 GCA_043732705.1 Candidatus Omnitrophota bacterium
GTTAGTTCGCTAACACTTCCCCGTCGGACGCCGTCCGCTCGGGCAAACTGTAAACGCAGAACTTTACCGCGTGCGTCACGCAGCATAATTTCTATTTCCTTTTTAAACTGCGGAATATCGCCGGAAATATTTCCAGCATGCGCCGCCAGCACAATTCCTAAATAATCTTCGATCTTTTCATGGCCCGCGGCATAAGGCCAGGTTTTTGAAACAAATTTCCACGCCGTTCCCGCGTCCGTTGAGGGCCTTTCCAGCGCAGCCAATGAAACTTCTTTTCCGTTTTTAATCTCCGTAACATCAAAACGCTGAATTTGTTCAAAACCCTCCGGAACTAATTTTAAGTCCGCGAAAACAAGCGGCTGCGGCCCTACCCCCTCTAAATTCTCAGAAAGCCCGAATAAAGCCGGAACATCATCGGCCGTAAAATAAATTTTTTGTTTTCCGGCGAGGCGGATAAAAATACCTTTGCCAGCGCGATGATCCCCCATTAAAAAATCAACCAAAGCGGCGCCAGTTGAATCTAAAATTTGAATCCGGAATGCTTCTTTGTCCGTAATTCCAAAACGCTCATACAAGCTTTCGCCTTCGGCGCGAAGCTCTGCCTTCATCTGATTAAGTTGTTTGAGTAATTCGCTGATTTTCTGATTTTCAGCGTTGGCTCCGAACAAGCTTTCGACTTTCCACTGGGCGCCGTCTTTGGCGAGCGCCAACGCCGCATGCCCGGGCCTTGAGAAATGAATGCGTGCAACTTTATCAGCGGGAATAAAGGGATGCCATTCTTCGTGACGGACTTCCCCGCCCGATTTTTTTGAGGCGTGAATCTTTTGAAAAGCATTGACCGCGATAAGCGCAAAAAAAATTACGCCAAGAATGTAAATGTGTTTTTGTTTCATATTTAATAAATCAACTTATCACCATCAGCTGTCATCCCCGCGAAGGCGGGGATCCAGAAACAACGTGCCTAGATTCCCGCCTTCGCGGGAATGACACGCAAATTTACGCTTGCAGACTTTTAAGATAATTTTGTTTCGCGCGCGCGGAAGCAAATAAACGGTAAAGACTTAAAATAATCAAAAGCAGCGGCATAAAAAATGTCACCAAAACGCGCCAAACATATTTTTCGCTGCGCGTAATCTTGGACATCGTACGGTCAACCATATGCTTTGCGCGAATACCAACCAGCTCATCTCCAAAAGTTAGCGTATCGAGCATATTCATGATGAAATGATAATGTCCGCCGCCGCGAATCAAATTATTTTGAAACATACTCGCCGCACCCACTAAAATAAGTTTGCCGGGTTTTGCAGGCGTGGACTCGCGAGGCTTCGTGGCTGCCGGCGGTAATTCAGCGCCCGCGCCCCAAACCGGAATGGGCTTGCCCGCGAAAGCTTCCGGGAAAACACCCTCGACCATCATACCCAAAGGAAGCGGCCCTTGATTCAGCGCGGATCCCATTTTTAAATCATCCGGCATAAAAGCAGCGCCCTGAGGCAAAGCCATTTCATGCGAGTCGCGGCTGGAGAAAAAAAGCGGCGTATAAGTCAAGCTGCCGGGCGCATTTTTTTCTTTGTGCAAGGCCGTGCCCCACAGATAAAAAAGCGAGCCGACATCCGCCATCATGCGGACTTTATCGTTCAAACCTTGCGGAGGAACCATGATTTGTAACGGTAATTTAACCGGAATCGACGCGGAGAATATTCCTCCGCCGCCCCCTAAAGTAACCGATTCATTACTCTCATCAAGCAGCAAATTGTCGCTGACGGACAAGCCCCAAGCCGAGAGCAAATCATTCACTTGCGGGTGATCCAGCTTGGGCTGGATACTAATACTGCGGCCTTCGGGAACATAATTAAAACCATAGTTTTGAACCGCCATAAAAACGGAACCGCCGCTATGCAAAAACTGGTCAATTTCATATTTTTGGCGGTCGCTCAAAGACTTGGGCTCTAACAAAAACAAAGCCGTGTAATCGCTGGTTAAAGGCTGTTTTTCAGAAAAGTTAATGCGCTCGAAAGGATAACCTTCGTAATAGAGAATCTTTTCGAGCGTTTCATACTGGTCATCGCGCTGCAACTCGGGGGTTTTTCCTCCGGTTAATTGCGCCAAGATGGCCGCGGACTCGGGGCTCAACATTTTATCTTCATAAGGCGCCACCAACGCGACCTTCGGATATTTTGAAAAAGTCATTTTATAAATTTTTGAAATTAATTTGTACTCAAGACTGCCAAGATCCGTCGGGTAAATTTGCGGAATAATGTCTTCCGGTTTCTCAAGATAAGATAAAGTCATCGCAGCATAAATCAGCTTCACGTCTACCTGATCAGATTCCACCGATTGAACTTGAAAAGGATAAACTCCCTTTTTCGTAATTTGGACTTCAGCAGTATTCTCGGCGTCTTTCGCGTCAACCGCGTTGGAAGCATCCATATGAATGACTTCATATTTAAATTTTCCACCGGAAGCCAGCCGCAATTCATCTAGCTTGCTCACGAGGTCGCGTTCAAAAGTCTTAAATGCCGTCGGCATTTTATCTTTGGGCGAAATGTAAAGTTTTACTAGCGCGGGCGCCTGCAGTTTCTTTAAAATTTTCCGGCTGGAGCCGGACATCGTATAAATTTTTCCGTCTGTCCAATCCCCGCGGCAGGAAACACCTGACAACGCACCGTTTAAGAAAATAAAAATTCCGAAACAAAGCGCGCAGGCTCCCAAAAAAGCTGTCGGAGCTCCGCGGCGGGAGCGGCTATCCATCCAAAACGCGTTCAGCATCAAAAGTAAAAATGTTCCGGAAAGAAAAAATAGAACGTCCCGCAAATCAATCACACCACGCGTAAAAGCGGAATAATGCAATTCTGCCCCGAAGGCAATTCTCAGCCAAGTACCAAAGCCGCCGATCCAGCCGTCCAAAGTTTCCGCGACAATATCCTGGCCGAGCAAATGGACTGTCAGGCAGAAAAGCACCGTAATCACGAAAGCTACGATTTGGTCGCGGCAAAATCCAGAAATAAAAAATCCCCCCGCAAGAAAAAAGGATCCGAGGCATAAAGCGCCGACATACGCGGCCGCGATTTGCCCTAAGTCAGGCACGCCCAAAGTAAAAAGCATCACCGGAATTAAAAAGGTTGCCGCGAGCGCGGCGATATAAAAAAGAAGCGCAGCAAAAAATTTGCCAGCAACAAGCGCCGTGGTTTTCATCGGAAAAGTGAGCAGCAATTCGAGTGTATTTCCGCGGCGGTCTTCGGCCCAGGCGCGCATGGTTACCGCGGGAAGAAAAATACTGAGCAGCCACGGCAACAAATCAAAAAAGAAACGCATTTCAGCCTGATTCACCAAAAAGAAAGTGGTCATAAACAAGCCGCCGGCTAAACCGGAAAAAATAAGCAGAAAAATCGCGGCAACGGGCGAATCAAAATAAGCAGCGGTTTCGCGCTTAAAAACGGCTTTCCAGAACGAGTATCTCATCAGGCTGCGCTCACGGGCTTAAGAAGTTGAATAAAAATTTCTTCGAGTGTCAGCGGCTTTGCGGGATGCGAATTAGAAAGCCCCGCGCCTAATTCCTGGATCGTGCCCTGCGCGACAACCTTACCCTGATTAATCAGCACCACACGGCTTGCGAGCGCTTCGACTTCCTGCAAAATATGCGTTGAAAAAACAATCGTCTTTTTGGCAGCAAGGCTTTGAATCAAAGACCTGATTTCAAGAATTTGTATCGGGTCAAGTCCCGACGTCGGTTCATCCAAAATTAAAACTTCGGGGTCATGTAAAAGCGCCTGTGCTAAACCCACGCGCTGTTTAGTGCCCTTGGAAAGTTCAACAATCGCGTGTTTCCAATAATTTTTTAAATGGCAGGCATTTTTGACCCATTCCAACCGTTCCTCAAGAAACTTTGTTTCAAGTCCGCGGGCTTCACCGACAAACTTTAAATAAGCGTCGACGCGCATTTCCGGATAAAGCGGCGCGGTTTCGGGTAAATAACCGATGCGTCGGCGCACTTCAAGCGGATTTTCCAGCAAGTCGATTCCTTCGATTTTTGCGGTGCCTGAAAAGGGATGAAGATAAGTCGTGAGAAGACGCATTAAAGTCGTTTTACCTGCGCCGTTCGGCCCAAGTAGGCCAAGTATTTCCCCCGAACGCGCCTGAAAGGTCACATTTTCGAGAGCTTGAAACTTTCCATAGCGCATGGACAGCGCTTGAACATCAATCATAGTTAACTCAGAGGTTAAAAGTCAAAGCTCAGAACCACAGATAAAAGACGCATAGATGCTCGGAACAGCTTTGAGCCTTAAGTTGTGGTTTTGATTTCTGATCTTTGAATTTTGATTTAATGACTATGGGCGTGTATTTTACACAAAACTCCCGCTTGTTGTAAAATAGTGGGTTATCAAATTAAGGAGATTCAGCATGCGAACATCCAATCCGACAATG
Source organism: Candidatus Omnitrophota bacterium (assembly GCA_043732705.1). GTDB lineage: Bacteria > Omnitrophota > Omnitrophia > Omnitrophales > Aquincolibacteriaceae > Multiplicimicrobium. The sequence goes on from JAYTHE010000041.1 coordinate 4,423, forward strand.
AGACCTTTTGAATCAACCGATATTATTTCCGGTGAAACCATGTCCCTGAACGGGACTATTTGGAAAACGGCTATCAGCCTTGCCATTCTATTTTTGGGCGCCTTTTGGTCTTGGCGCGTCGTTCCCGCCGCGGCTTCTAATGTCTGGCTTATTGGCGGATCACTCGGCGGATTTGTTTTGGCATTAATCATCAGCTTTAATCCCAAAACAGCGCCTTACTTGACACCTATTTACGCGGGACTTGAAGGCTTATTGCTGGGAACTATTTCAAGCTACTTTGATGCGCGCTACCCGGGCTTGGCGGCTCAGGCAGTTTGCTTAACTGCGGTTACTGCAGCCGTGATGCTCGTAACTTACCGCACCGGCCTTATCCGCCCTACTGAAAAGTTTCGTTCGGTAATTGTGATTGCGACGATTTCAATTTGCGCGATCTACTTTATCGATTTTATTCTCGGAATGTTCGGACGCGGCATTCCGCTTTCAACCTCCAACGGAATCTTTGGAATCTTATTCAGCGCCTTTGTGGTCGGAATTGCCGCACTAAATTTAATTTTGGATTTCGGATTTATTGAAGAAGGTTCGCAACGCGGACTGCCGAAATACATGGAATGGTACGGAGCATTCGCCTTAATGGTGACTTTGGTTTGGCTGTATCTTGAAATCTTGAGGCTGCTCTCAAAACTCCAGTCGCGAAAATAACAATCACCATCCCACTTCCCGGAAGTAGGAGCGTCCTGCTTCCGGGAAGTGTTCGTGGGTCAAAGAACTTCTTTAATTGATGCGGTTGAGCAAAGCTCAGAGCAGTTCTTTAATTCTCTCTGCAGGTCGGGCAAGAATAGCTTTGTTACCCTTTTCTACGATAGGGCGTTGAATTAAATCAGGATGTTTGACCATTAAATCAATCGCGGCATCATCTGAGAGCTCTTTCCCAGCAAGCTTTAATGTTTTATAAATATCTTCTTTCGTGCGGAAAAGCTCGCGCGCTGAAATCCCCATTTTTTTAATGAGTTCTTTCAGTTTATTTTTTGAAATGGGGTCGGTGTAATAATTTACAGAATCAAAATCAACGCCGGACTCTTTCAGCGCGTTATAAACCTGACGGCAAGTTGTGCATGTCGGTTTTTGATATATCGTGATCTTATTCATTGTCACATTCCTTTGTTTGGAACCGTTCAAAAAGATTCAGATACAAGGCGCAAGCAAGCGACCGCGGAGGCGTATGCGGCAATACGCCGCACAAGGACGTGAAGCTTGTAACGCAGTAGATGAACTTTTTCAACGGTTCTTATTCAAAAAATAAAGGCCTGAGAAAATTTTAGGATCAATCCTCTTGCCTTTTTTTTCCTGGTTTTTAAGCCAGCCTTCTATTTTTCCGATTGGGATTTCGTGGGTTACAATATCTTCCGTCTCATCGCCCCCGCCCTCACCCTTTTTAATTAAATCGGAAGCAAGGCAAAACGTCAACTCTTCGCAAGACATCCCGCTTGCGGCAGGACCCTTAACCAAAATTTTAATTTTGCGCGGCCACCAGCCTGTTTCTTCGAAAAGTTCCCGCTGGGCCGCAACTTCAAAAGATTCGCGGGCATGAACATCGCCCACTAAACCAGCGGGCAGCTCGATCACATTTTTTCCGACCGGCATGCGGTATTGCTCAACCAAAATAACTTTTTGCTCTTTGGTCATGGCCACAATGATAACGACACCTGTTGATCCTTTGCGCTGCACAAACTCCCAAGCACCGCGATTCCAAAGTTTCAGAAACTTTCCTTCGCCCAGCAACACGTCTGTTTTTTTAATGCTACTTTTTTTTGCTCTGCCCTTGGGCCAACCGCTATTTTTTTTCATTCTAATAACCTTCTGCTTTTCCGATACCGCGCGAGTCCGACACACCAACAATTTCCTGATGCATATCATCAAAACAAATCACCTGCGCGTTGCCGATAACATTCACCTTTTCTGAATCATGCCCCCAAAGCTCGAGCTGCAAACGAATCAGCGGATGATCATACAACTCCGGCTCCATTTCTGATTTGCCTCCGCGAAAAATAAGCCGCGGTTTAGCGACCGCTTCTTCGCAAGTCATTCCAAAAGAGACCCGGTTCACAATCACATTCAGTGCCGTTCCGATAATAGCGGTTCCTCCCGGAGACCCGAGCACCATGTAAGGCTTGCCTTTTTTGAAAATAAAAATAGGCGCCATGCTCGAAAGCGGTCGTTTACCGGCTCCGGGCGCGTTGGGCTTGAGATTGCCTTTTGGATCTTTGGGTACCGGATCAAAATCGGTCAATTCATTGTTGAGTAAAAAGCCGTAATCCGGCACGATCATGCCCGAGCCAAACGGCGCCTCAATCGTTGAGGTCCAACTCACCAGATTTCCCAGTCGGTCAGCAATCGAAAGCTGCGTGGTTTGTTTTCCGTCTTCAGGAATCGGTGTGGTTTGATGCATCGTCTTTTCAGGCAGAATTTTTTTCGCGTTTTCACTTCCATGCTCTTTTGAAATCAATTGATCAGCTTTGATTTCTGAAAATCCGGGATCGCCTAATTTTTGACGGTCTTGAAAAGCTAAATTTTGCGCTTCGTTGAGATAATGCAAAGCCTGCGCGTCCCAGCCCATTTCGGCTAAATCAAAAGTTTCGAGCATGTTTAAATTTTCAAAAAGCGTAATTCCGCCCGAAGTCGGCAAGCTAGGCGCAAAAATATCCAAGGTGCGGTAATTGCCATAAATGGGATCGCGTTCAATCACAGCATATTTTTTTAGGTCGGATTTTGTAAGCTCCGCGGGATGAATGGGCGCTTCATTCACTGCTTTTTGAATCGCATTCGCGATTTCACCGCTATAAAAAACCTCCGCTTCTTTTTGTCCTAGTAAACGCAGCGTTTTCGCAAGATCCGGCTGGACAAGCAATTCCCCTTCGTGAAGCAAGGAACCGTCTTCATGGAAAAAAATCTTTTTAGTCGCGGAAAATTGACGCAGTCTATCCGCATGCTCAATCAGGTTTGCCGCGAGCGACTTTGAAACGGGCACGCCTTTTTCCGCAAGTTCCTCCGCGGGTTTCGCCAGCTCCGCGATTGTTAAGGTTCCGCTCGCGGCACGGTCATAAATTTTTTGAATGAGGGCAGGAGTTCCCGGAACTCCCACTGCCAAACCGCCCGTAATGCGTTCCGGAAAAAAAGGCATGGGCCGGCCATCTTTCAGAAACATTTCAGGTGTTGCGGATTCAGGCGCGGCTTCGCGTCCGTCTAAACTGGTAACACTGCGCTTAACATGATCGTAGTAGAGAAAAAATCCGCCGCCGCCAAGCCCGGAGCTTTGGGGTTCGACAACATTCAGAACAAGCTGTGCGGCAATCGCCGCATCCGCCGCATTACCGCCTTGCTTTAAAATTTTAATCGCGGCGGCCGTGGCAAGCGGATGCTGAGTCACAACCATGGCCTGATCAGCCGTCGCAGAATCCGCAAATAAATTGGGGCAAAAAAGAAAAACGAGGAGAAATAAGCTAACGCTCTGAAAAAGATTTAGATGCAAGGCGCGGACGAGTGACTGCGGAGGCGTACTGAAAAACGTACGCCGCACAAAGGAACGATGTCTGCAACGCAGCAGATGAGTCTTTTTCGGAGCGTTAGAAGAGTTTTTTGGCGGCATTAACAACATCCACCGCGCGCATACCATACTTATCAAGCAGCTCATCGGGCGTGGCCGACTCAGCGTAAGTGTCTTGAATCGCAACGTAGCTCATTTTGCAGGGATGAACAGTAGAAAGATAAGTTGAAACCGCAGCGCAAAGACCGCCCCAAATGGAATGCTCTTCACAAACCACAACTTTGCTGGTCTTCTTGGCTTCCTGTAAAAGTAAGGCGTGATCCAAAGGTTTGACAGTATGCATATCAATCACACCGGCTTGAATTCCCTGCGCGGCTAAAGTCTCAGCGGCATCCAAAGCTTCCGATACCAAAAGGCCATTCGCAACAATAGTCAAATCTTTGCCTTCGCGCACGAGCACGCCTTTGCCGATTTCAAACTTACGCGGCGAAGTATAAACGTTCGGAGTTTTAGGGCGGCCGGTACGGACATACACAGGCCCGTTATGCGCCGCGGTTGCGCGAATTAATGCGCGTCCGGAAAGCTCATCCGCGGGATTAATCACCGCTACGCCCGGCAAGGTGCACATTAAAGCAATATCTTCGATGCTCATTTGCGAGGCGCCGTCTTCACCGATTGAAATTCCGCCGTGCGAAGCAACCATTTTCACATTGAGTTCGGAAAATGCAACACCCATGCGCATTTGGTCATAGCCTTTGCAAACCAAAAATGATGCGAAAGAAGAAATGAATGGAATTTTTCCGCAAGCTGCAAGTCCCGAAGCCACGCCGACAAGATTCGCTTCCTGAATTCCAACGTTAAAAAAACGGTCGGGGAAAACATCGCCGAATTTATGCGTTTTGGTCGACTTGGAAAGGTCCGCGTCTAAAACAACAATGTTCGGATTTTCTTTGCCGAGTTCAACCAGCGTTTCGCCGTAGGCGTCACGCGTCGCTTTGCCATATGTTCTTTTGTTGGTCATAAATTTTTCGAAATTTATTCCTTATTCATCTCTTCTCCCTTTCCAAGGGAGAAGCGGGATGAGGGTTCTTGGAAACTACTCGAGCTCCTTAAGAGCAAGCTTGCATTCATCGTCATTCGGCGCGACACCATGAAAGCCATTATTGTTTTCCATAAATGAAACGCCTTTGCCTTTAATCGTATGCGCGACAATCATCACCGGCTTATTTTTAACTGTCTTGGCCCAATCAAGCGCGTCCACAACCTGCTGCATGTTATGGCCGTCAATTTCTTTGACTTCCCAGTGAAACGCTTTCCATTTGTCCGTGAAAGGTTCCATGTCGCAAATACTCTTTGTCGAATCATCTAACTGATATTTGTTAGCGTCTAACACGGCAATGATGTTGCTCATCTTGCGGTGGCCGGCCATCATCGCAGCTTCCCAAATCTGGCCTTCGTTGGATTCGCCGTCGGAAATCACGCAATAAGTTTTGTAATCTTTTTTATCGAGATTTGCGGCGAGCGCGTGGCCGATTGCGATTGAAAGGCCTTGTCCGAGCGAACCGGTGGAAGCTTCGATTCCGCCGAGTTTGCGGCGATCGGGATGCCCTTGAAGCGGGCTGCCGATTTTGCGGAAAGTTTTTAAAAGTGAAACGTCAAAATATCCGGCTTCCGCCATCACCGCATAAAGTGCGGGGCAAGCGTGGCCTTTGCTCAAAATAACACGGTCACGGTCTGGCCAACTTGGATTTTTTGGATCAAAACGCGCAGCATGAAAGTAAATCGCAACAAGAATTTCAGTCACCGAAAGTGAGCCGCCCGGATGGCCGTTTGTTGCGCAATGAGTTTGCGTAATAATGTGCCGGCGAACGCGTTTCGCGATCGCTTGAAGTTCTTCCGTTGAAGGCTTATTTTTGAGATTTGTAGGTGACATAAGAAGCGGCAGTTTATCGCAGTTCAGCTTAAAACTCAAATCTAAAATCTTAAAACTATAGCTTAAAACCCACTAGCTTTTCGGATGGCTTTGAGCTTTAAGTTCTACGCTATAAGCTAATATAGATTTCACCTTTTTCTTCTTTTACAGGGAAAGTTTTGGTGCCCATGTCAGGATTGAAATCACAAAGCCCCGTTTTCACATTAAATTCCCAGCCATGCCAGGGACACATCGCTAAACAGCCATTTAAACTGCCCTCAGCCATAGGCCCGCCCGCATGCGGACAAACCCCGTCAATCGCATAGACCTGCCCGTCTACCTTATATAAAGCAATCGCCTGGCCGTCAGCTTCGACTGCTAGCCCCGTATTCGTGAGCACATCCCCAATTTTCGCGACTTTAATCCATTGCATAGTCAGCTCAAAGGTTAAATCTTAAAGGTCAAAACCATAACTCAAAGCTGCGGAAATTATAAATCACTTTGAAGATAAAAACTGCTCAATAGTCTACGGCTACAAAAAAACTTTAAGAACGATTTTGGGCAAGAGCGCGGTTAACCATAAATTGAACGGCAGAATTCGCGCGAACCGCTTCGATCTTAATTTTGGGATGTTGCTTTTGGAAGACTCGAAAAACTTCGTCAGCAAAGGCCTGCCCAATCCCTGGCACATCATCAAAATCAAAAATAATTCGTTTGAATTTGTCTAATCCAAAAAGAATGCGGCGAGCTTCAGAGCGAGAGACATGCTCGCCTTGCTTCTTTGATAGCTTTACGCGAACTTCTGTTTTATCAAATTCAAAGTCATCATCCGCATAATCACGGAAGAGCTGTCCCAAATCACGCTGCGTTTTTTGTTTGATAGAAAAATAAACCCATGTGCCTTTGACCACCTTCTTAAGTTGATCAAGCGAGACATCTTTGTTTCGATTATCAACCGACCACTTTAATTTCGCGCTTTCAATAAAAAATAAATCTGCTGCCCGAGAAGTAAAAAAAATGCCCTGCCCGCTGTGACGACTGGGCATAGAGGTTTGCTTGCCTTTCATTAAATGTTCAACAGATTCTAAGTGATCTTGTAGTTTGAAAGATTTGCGAACTGACTCAAAGGCGCCAATCCCGGCATCTTTGATCCAAAACTCAGCATTTTTTTCACCAAGCTTAAATTCGATTTTGGCGGTCTTTGCCTTGGAATGATCAATCGCATTATTCAACATTTCTGAAAAAGCATACGTACAAATCTTATATGCCTGAGAAGAAAGTGTTTTTTTAAGCTGAAGCTGAAGGTCGATTTGATCAAAGACGCGATCCTCGTTTAAACCCTTCAAGCTCTTTGTAAAACCGAATGTTCGCGTTAACCCCTTTCCCTTTTTTTCAGGAAAAACATCAACATAAGAAACGTATCGCGCATCAATCGTGCTACCTTTTCGCAATATTTTTCGCTCGCGGACAAGCTCTTGCAGGTGCTGAAGTACTGTTTGACGACTCAAGCCAAGGACTTGAGCAACGTCACCGGTTCGAATTTCGGTCTTTTTTCTAAGTTGCTCGAGAATATAGTCTTTTGTGCCCTGCTTTTTCATAGTCAAATTGTACCCTATTGACAGGCCTATTGACAGGTTTTAATTTTGTCTATTGACAGGTCTTGAGATAATGAGAGAAGCTGCCCAAAAAGCTCCAGATCCAAAGCGCGGCCGAGGGCCCGCGGAGGCGCATGCGGGTAATACGCCGCTCAAGGAAGCGAAAGGCGCAACGCAGGAGATGGATTTTTTCGGCGGTCAGGTATTTAACGCTTCCGAATACGACTCATCCACTCTTCAATCGGGTCAAAGGTTAGATAAGCAGCCGGCACAACAAACAGCGTTAAAAATGTCGAAACAATCACGCCACCGATCACGGCCACAGCCATCGGCACGCGGGTTTCAGCGCCCGGCCCCATCGCAAGCGCGGGCGGAATCGCGGCGGCAATCGTCGCAACCGAAGTCATGAGAATTGGGCGTAAACGCATTGGACAAGCTGTTTTCAAAGCTTCTTCTGTGCTAACGCCTGTTTTGCGCATTTGATTGGTGAAGTCTACGAGCAAAATGGAATTCTTTTTCACAATGCCCATCAAAAGTAAAATTCCGATAAAGCTGAACATGTTAAGCGATTGATTTGAAACAAATAACCCCATTAAAGCACCCGAAATACTGAACGGCAACGCGAGCAAAACGGTGACCGGATGAATAATGTGATTAAACTGCGAAGCGAGAATCATATACGAAACTAAAATACCCAGGCCTAACGCAACAAACAAACTTAAGAAGGACTCTTTGAAGGTTTCGCTGGTTCCGCTAAAAACAGCGTGATAATTGTCGGGCAAAATCTTTTTCGAAATTTCCTGCGCGGCTTTGATCGCATCCGCCTGAGATTTTTTTGGCGCGACATTCGCGAAAACACCGATTGCGCGCTCACGATTGCTGCGCGAAATCGAAAGCAAGCTAGGTTTCTTTTCCATCGTGACAACATCTTTAATCAAAACTTGCTCACCGCGATTATTCCAAACCCTTAATTTCTCAATGTCGCTGGCTTTCATGCGCTGATCCGCTTCGAGCTTCACGCGTACATCATAACGGCGGCTGCCTTTAGTGTATTTCGCGATCGGTTCGCCGCCAATCGCCGCGTTAATCGTGCTGGCAATTGATTCAACGCTCACTCCGCGGTCAAAAGCTTTTTGACGATCCGGGTAAATACGAATTTCCGGCATATCGGTGTCATAATCGGTATCAACGTCATTGAAAAAAGGGCTTTTCTTCATCGCGTCTTGAATCGCATTGGAGTATTCACCCAACTTTTCCCATTGCGGGCCGCGCACGGTAAATTCAATCGGATAACCGCGTTTCGCCGCAAAACCGCGCATGGAAAGGTCCTGAATCGCAACGCGCGCAATGCCCGGAATGCCTGAAAATTCTTTACGCACCACGTCCATAAAATCCGTCTGGGTCAATTTGCGGCCTTTTTCTTTATTAAAAGGGCGGTCTTTGGGCTGCTTCATGTTCACAAAAATATTGCCGCTGTTAACTTCTCCGCCCTCAAAGCCGCCCACCGCGGAATAATAACGGTTCAGCTCAGGATGTTTCATCAGCAAAGCTTCTGCTTCTTTAAAATGCTCGCTTGTATTTTCAATAGATGAACCAATCGGAGTTTGGACGCGAACCAAAAACATACTTTGATCCTGCGCGGGCATAAGTTCTTTGCGTAAAAGGGGGGTCACAAAAAGCGACGCGATAAAAAAGATTGTCGCTCCGACTAAAACAATAAAACGATGATGAATCGACCAGGCTACGCCTTTGGCATAACCGCGTTCAAGTTTTTTCATCAATCCTTCATAAAACTTGCCGATCATTGATTTTCTTTCGCCGATTTCCAGAAATTCCGCACAGCGCATCGGCGCCAGTGTTAACGCTTCAAGCAGTGAAAGAAAAACCGCGGCGGTAATCGTAATACCAAACTGAAAGAAAAATTTTCCGATAATACCTTTCATGTAAATCACGGGCAAAAAAATCGCCCCGATCGCAAGCGTGGCGGCCATGGCCGCGAAAGAAATCTGCTCGGCGCCTTTAAGCGCAGCCTCGACTTTCTCCTCGCCCTTTTCACGATGCCTCACAATATTCTCAAGCACCATGATGGCGTCATCGACCACAATTCCAATCGCAAGTGAAAGACCGAGCAATGTAAAAGTGTTAAGCGTGAAACCCATAAACTTAATCACAATGAAGGAGCCTAAAATTGAAGTCGGAATCGCGAGCAAAATATTCAGCGTACTCGACCATGACCCCAGAAAAATCCAACACACAGCCGCGGTTAATAAAGCGGAGAGAATCAAAGTAAAAACAAGTTCATGCACAGAATCTTCGATGAACCGTGTGCTGTCAAAATTAATACCGATCTTATATCCGGCGGGAATGGTTGGCTCAAGTTTTTTGATCAAAGCTTTAACGCTGCGCGCGACCGCAACCGAATTCATGCCTCGCTGCTTACGAATACCCAAACCCACAGCCGGCTCTCCCAGTACACGCGAAATTCGGCGTAAATCTGCGAGGCCGTCTTCAATCCGCGCGACTTCTTTAAGCTGAATCGGCCTGTAAATCGGCTGGCCGCCGCGATGATCAATCATAATCTTTTCAAACTCTTCCACGCTTCGCGCCTCACCCATCGCGCGCACATTTGCTTCTTTTTCCGTGGTTTCCAAGCGGCCGGCCGGCTTTTCAACATGCTCACGTTGAATCGCCTGAACCACATCATCGACAGTCAATTGATAGTCCGCCAATTTCTTGGTGTCAATCCAAACACGTAAATTGCGGTCGAGATAACCACCGAGAAAAACTTCGCCCACGCCTGGCACAGTTTTAAATTTATCTTTCAGCTCAAGGTCCACATATTCCATCAACTCGCGCACGGGATGACTCGTCTGCACGCTAATCCACATAATCGGCTGATCTTCAGGGTTGGTTTTAATAATGACCGGCGGATCTATATCACGCGGAAGACGCTGCTGCACACCCGAGATTTTGCTTTGCACTTCTTGCAGGGCCGCGTCAATATCGCGGCTTAATTCAAATTCCAAAGTGACCGAGGCCGAGCCTTGGCGCGTCTTTGAAGAAACTTCTTTCAGCCCTTCAATGCCCATCACAGAATCTTCAATAATATCAACCACATCCGTTTCCATGACTTCCGGCGCGGCGCCTTCCCAATTTAAACTTACATTTAAAACCGGAAAATCAACGTCGGGCATTTGTCCCACGCCCAAACCTTTAAACGAAAGCCAGCCGAAAAAAATAAGGAAAAGCATGAGCATCCACGCGAATACCGGATTTTGAATTGATATCTTGGGCAAACTCATAATTTTATTTTTTCCTCAACCGTCCCAACCTCCGCGGATGGGCTCTGCCCAACTTCGGGGGTTAAGCCTATAGTCTCATGTCTTTGGTCTTGCTTTCGGCCCATTCAGGGATACGCGAGCTGATTGCCATTTGTAATTTCCAATAATTGGTTTTCATTTCATACTGTGCGGTATTCGCATCTTCGCGAATCGTTAAATACTCTTCAAGCGCATCGAGCACTTCGAGGTTGTTCACTAAATTGTGCGCATAATCATCTTTTTGGAAGTCGAAATTCTCTTTGCTGGCTTTCGCGGCTTCCTGATAAGCGCGATGCTGTTCGCGCGATGCAATCCAATTTTGATGCGACTGTTCAATTTCCAATAACGCCTGCTTGCGAACAAGCGCATAATTAAATTTTGCTTTACGGTAATTGCTGCTCGCTTCTAAAATTTGACCGACATTTTCTCCGCCCCGGTAAAGCGGCACATCAACTTTAATGAGAGCGTCCCAAGTAATTCCGTCTTGAAAACCTTCGCGTTTTTGATATTGATTCACATCGGCCGTTACGAGCGGCCACAAAGCGCTTTGCTTCACGACAATCGCTTGCTTCGCAGTTTTCATCGCATTGCGCGCCGCTTCAACGTCTCCGCGCTTGGCAGCAATGGCAGGATAATCTTCTGAATTAAGCTCGGCGGTTTCAGAAAAAGTTTCGGGATCTTCATCTTCGACCTTAGCATGTGGAATTCCGGTATAAAAACCAATCAGGCTTTGCGCGGAAAGCAACGTTCCGTGCGCTTTTGCGACACGCGCTTCCAGTATTTTTGTTTTCGCGCGCGCCATCGCCACTTCACCAGCGCGTGAACGCCCAATTTTTTCGCGTTCATTTAAGTCTTTAATGCGGTCTTCAAAGAGTTTCTGCGTTTCACCTAATATGGTGATGTCCTTCTCCGCGGAAAGCAGCGCGTAAAAAGCGTCCGCAGCTTCGACAAAAAGCTGCTCTTTCGTAAATTCAAGTTCACCCACTCTTTGGCCTTTAAGGCTTCCCGCGCCCATCAATGCGCCAACTGACTTGAAACCCTGAAAAAGCGGCTGGCTGAAAGAAAAATATCTTGTGCGGCGGCGCGGGGATCTGGCTGTGCTGGTGCTACTATCTCCGCTTCCTGAAACAATATCAGCTTGTTTCTCCTGAAAGCTATGCAGCATCACCAGATCGCCGTCTCCGATGGCTTCGCCTAAGGCCTGAAAAGTTCGGGCACGCGCAATCATAATTTCTTCACGGCTCGACTTAATGACTTCGCTGCGTGAAATCGCGAGTTTAATAAAACTTTCAAAATTGAGCGGACCGGAAGCCGGAACGCTCGGAGAGGAAACCATTGCCGGCGCGGGATCTTTATCAGGACGACGCGCCATAGCAGAAGCGCAGGAAGAGCTGACAAGCAGTATCACGGCCAGCCCAAGCGAAACAAGCTTGCCTGCTTTTTTCTTTAAAAGATTTTGATCGAAATTCTTGGAAAGCATTTCATAAAAACGGGTAATGGTTCCGCGCTCCGCAGCGCTGAATTGACTGAGAGTGCGAAGTAAAAAACCAAGCACGGTCCCCTGCATCTCGCGCACCAGCTTTGTTCCTTTGGGGCAGATCGCAATGAGAGTCACGCGGCGGTCATGCGCATCGGGCATGCGCTTTAAAAAACCATGCTTTTCCAGACGGTCTACTAAGTTCGTCACGGCCGGCTTGGTGATCAACATGCGCGCGCTTAAATCGGTCATGGGTTCCGGCTCACGCGCTAAAAGGTTGAGCAGCGCGTATTGCGACATGGTCAAACCCGAACGCGAAAGGCTTCGGATACAAAGGCGCGCGAATTTAGGCTGAACTTCCCGGAAATGGCGCGCGAATTCTGTTTTTTCTTTCATGCTTATTATTCAAAGACTAAATAGTTAAATGTTTGAATCAAATCAGAGCACCATTATAAGTGCCGTAAAAAAAATTGCAACCCGTTTTTGACAATTTCCATTTATTCGTTTTCAAAGAAGTGAATTCACAAGCAATCATAGGCGCCGAAATGACATAAACTTCGTTTGGCTTCGTCGTCCTGCATCGACAATGCACCTCCGGCATTGCCTGCTTCGGACTCCTTGCCCAACTTGTTTCTCTCATTTCTTTGACTTTATGCTTGTTCGTAGCACGTCAAGATGTCCCCATTTGTTAGCAAATGAAATGTCCCCTGGTTGTTGATAAGGGAGATAGCCTCGGAGTAGCGATTTCTTTGTT
>JAYTHE010000042.1:0-58261 GCA_043732705.1 Candidatus Omnitrophota bacterium
GAGACGGTGGCGCTTGTTGCAGGAGGGCATACCTTCGGAAAATGTCATGGCGCAGCCAGTTCAGAGAATGTCGGGCCGGAACCGGAGGCCGCTGGTATCGAGGAGCAGGGACTTGGCTGGAAAAACAAATTTGGCATCGGTAAAGCAGGCGATACCATCAGCAGCGGAATCGAAGGTGCGTGGACGGCTAATCCGATCAAGTGGGACAATGGGTATTTTGATAATTTATTCGGTTATGAATGGGAGCTGACAAAAAGCCCTGCAGGGGCGCATCAATGGAAACCCCAAAATGGTGCCGGGGTAAATGATGCACCTGGTGCTCACGATCCGTCGAAACGACATGCTCCAATGATGACCACGGCGGACATGGCTTTGAGAATGGATCCTATTTATGAACCGATTTCACGCCGTTTTCACAAAAATCCTAAAGAATTTGCGGATGCCTTCGCACGCGCGTGGTTTAAATTGACGCATCGTGATATGGGGCCGCGTGCGCGTTATCTTGGCAAGGAGGTTCCCGCGGAAGAACTTATTTGGCAAGATCCTGTTCCGGCGGTGGCGCATAAGCTCATTGATGAAAAAGACAGTGTTACTCTCAAGAATGCAATTTTGAAGGCGGGGCTTTCGGTTTCGCAATTGGTGACGACAGCTTGGGCATCGGCGTCCACATTCCGCGGCTCGGATAAACGCGGCGGAGCAAATGGGGCGCGAATCCGACTGGCACCACAAAAGGACTGGGAAGTCAATCAGCCCACTGAATTAGCGAAAGTGCTCAAAATTCTCGAAGGTATCCAAAAAGAATTTAACAGCGCGCAGTCCAGCGGCAAGAGTGTTTCGCTTGCTGATTTGATTGTTCTCGGAGGATGTGCCGGGGTTGAACAAGCAGTGAAGAATGCCGGACAAATTGTGAAGGTGCCATTTAGCCCGGGGCGCACGGACGCGGCACAGGAACAAACGGATGTAGAAATGTTTGCTGTGCTTGAGCCGTACGCGGACGGATTTAGAAATTATGCTAAATCAAAGCTTGCTACATTTTCAGAGAGGTTGTTATTGGATCGTGCGCAATTGCTGACGTTGACCGCACCCGAAATGACCGTGCTTGTCGGCGGTATGCGTGTGTTGAATACGAATGTTGGCCGATCTCAGCATGGCGTTTTCACAAAACGACGTGAAGCATTGACGAATGATTTTTTTATCAATCTTCTGGATATGAACACAGCATGGAATGCCGTTTCTCAGGCAGAAGATATCTTTGAAGGGCGTGATCGTGCGACGGGTGATCTCAAATGGAATGGCACTCGCGTGGATCTTATCTTTGGGTCGAATTCGCAGTTAAGAGCTTTGGCTGAAGTTTACGGCTGTAAAGATTCTGAGGCGAAGTTTGTGGTTGATTTTGTAGCGGCCTGGACGAAGGTGATGAATCTGGATCGTTTTGATCTTGCGTAGGAATCTTGGCCAAGCTGTAAATCGAATTTTGCTTTCACAGGGTGGGATCACTGTTATTTATTCGCCTAAGGCGGAATCAACTTCGCGCCGACCCATTGCCCTCGTGACTGAGGGGACTGAAGAAAACAGCATGTTATCGGAAGAGATCCCACGCCTCAGACAACAGCAAAACCCTCAAATAAGTAATTTCCAGCCCTTTCATTATCACTTTGTAGCGGTTATTATTAATTCAAGAAGTGCGATAAAGTTTCGATACTTAACTGTTTGATTAGGGCTTATTTACGAAGCAGTCAGTTTACGGAGAGTTTTCGTGGAAATTTTTTCTAAAAAGAAAAACCATTTGCCGACTTGGATTAAAAAAATCGAAGAGCTGAAAACCATCAGAATTGTCCGCATGAAAGGCGACCTTAATTCTTTCGCAGTTGTTTTGCTTGAGAAGCTTGACGCAAGAGCTCGTCAGCAAAAGGGATACGAATACAAGCATGTCCTGTTGGATTTTGAAGAGGTTATTTCCATGGACTCTTCGGCGGTTGCGGGATTGCTGAAAGCTTTAGCGGAATACAAAAAAACTCATCAAAAACTAGCGATTGTGAACCTGAAAGAAGCGCCCAGGCATATGATGCGCTTAGCGAAAGTTAGTCACTTGTTCCCCTCCTATGCGACGGAAGCGCAGGCGGTCAAAGACCTGGAAACCCGCTTTTAAACTCTTTCTTTAACCGCAATCAGCATCCAGGCTTTAGGCCGGAAAAGAACGCGCGGCAGGGCACTCAAACCATTCAGAATACGGTTTAAGCGCGGTTTGGATTGAATGAATCCCGCAACCTTAAGCTTGAAAGTCCCCACGGTGCCGCGGATTCTTTTGCGGTCGATATAATCATCCACAAACGGAAAAAAATAAATTTTTGCGCGTGGAAAACCGCCGTCACGCGCGCCTTGCTGCCATTGGGGAATGGTATAAGCGTTTTCGTTGAACCCCGCATCAATCGCTTCCTGAAGTGCCGCGCCTTCTTTATTTTCAAAAATTCCAAAAGCGCATTCGTGCAGGGCGATCACTTTTCCGCCCGGACGAAGAACGCGGTGGAATTCAAGAAAAAGCGCTTTTAAATCTTTGCAATGATGAATAACCGAATGCGAAAAAATGAGGTCGTAAGTATTGTCCTTAAAAGGCAAGACGCTCATATCAGATAAAATGCGTTCATAGTAGATGCCGTCTTTTTGAAAATATAAATCGCCGGCGACCAGGTAATTCGTAATATCCAAAGCCGTAACATCACAGCCGCGTTTTGCCATATGCCGCGAAGCCCAGCTAAAGCTTGCACCGACTTCCAGAACGCGTTCATTGCCCGTTAATTTTAGCAAATCAAGTGTTTTGAAAAAGCGCGAGGCATTGCCCGCTTGATTATCAAAGCTGCCGCCCGGTTTAAAATAATGACTGCCATCCCCAGCGGGAAGCGTTAAAAAGAGATCGGCGTATTGCTTAATTGTTCCGGGGTTAATGGGAGTTTTTTGGCCGTTCGCATCGATGATATAGCCCATTGATTCGGAATGTTCTTTTTCATGTGCCACTTCCGGAGGTAAAACACCCAGCGCGTTTAAAATGCCGTCAGCGATAGCGTAGTTCCTTTTGCAGCCGGCGCAAATGAGTTTTCCTTCGCGAATTTCCCGGGAATTTTCCGCAAGAATTTCCAGGTTCCAATTCGATTGATGGCAATCCAAGCATTGCAAACGATCAAGAAATGTTTTTTTCAAAGCCCAACTCCTTCAGTGGCAGTAAATAAGTGGTGGGATTATCGTTCAGAGATTCAAAAGGGTCAATTTAATAAAATAGCAATATTCCTGATATAATCCAGCGTATTCATTTTGAATGAGCCCGGCCCGCAGATCCAAGCGCGGCGGTTAAATCCGAAAAGGAGATAATATGCAAGACCTAGGGAAAACGTCCACCGGAATGCAGCCCAATGTTGCGGCGCTTTTGAGCTATTTGCTGGGATTTATTACCGGAATTATCTTTTTTCTGATTGAAAAGGATAATAAATTTGTCCGCTTCCATGCCATGCAATCAATCGTTACATTTGGAGCATTATTTGTTTTGCAGGCGGTTCTGCCGATGATTCCTTTTTTTGGCTGGATTTTAATCCCGTTTGTGGCGCTTTTAAATCTCGTGCTTTGGATTTTCTTGATGATCAAATCCTATCAAGGCGAAATGTTTAAATTGCCCATAGCCGGGGATATCGCGGAGAAACAAATTTAATTTTTTTCGAACTTATTTTGCAGAAAAAGAAATCTTTCGAAACGCTAAATGGGTGAGGGTGAAAATGCCCGCTTCAATCGCGACGGTGGCGAAGGCCGCGCCCATATAGGAAAAATAATAGATGCAGGCCAGAATCAAAGGCAGTCCGATCAGGGCCATCGTGATGTGAATTTTTGAATAGAGATGAGGATGTCCGCTGATCAACAGAAACTGAACGCGAAAAGCGTTGGAGCTGATGATTAAAACGGAAACGAGCAGAATTCTTAAAACCACGATTGTTTCCGGAAAACTCCCGCCAAAAATAATTTTTATCAAAAAAGAACAGGAAATAAAAATAGTCGGCAATGTAATCAGAGAAATATTGACCGTAATATGCTGAATTTGCTCCATGAGCGCGAAGGCCCGTTTTTTATTTTTATGAAATATTTTGCTGAGGCGCGGGAACAAAGCCTGGGAAAATGAATTCAACGGAAAAGTCTGACAGAGCCCCGCAAGTTTTTCCGCAAGCGAATAAAATCCTGTGATGGTGTTGTTAGTGAAAAGGCCGATCGCGAGAATGCGCGTTGTGGTGTAGGCATTAATGGCCAGGACGGAAGTAAAAACATTCCACCCTGAGATAAAGTGTTCACGGAGATGCGCCATTTCTGGAAAAATAAAACGGCTGCCGAGCCTTTTGAAGACCACATATTGTCCCAGGATGCCGGTAATCAATAAAACAGAAGAATTGATGAGCGGCACCATTAAGTAGTCATCCGGCGCATGGATCAGAAAGAAAACAAGCGCGACACATAAAAACTCTCCGATGATATTCACTTTGGCGATATAACGCATTTTTTCCATGCCCTGAAAAAACCAAAGCGGAAAAAGCGTGTTGCCGATGACAGCGCCAAAACTAAATATATAAACCAGTCCGTCCGTTCTAAATCGGGGAATAAAATAAACCAAACCGCTAAGTATCAGCAGGCTCAAAAACGCGAAGATTACTTTCAGCGTCATGACGGCTGAAAAAATTTTATCGACTTCTGCGGGGTCATTTTGACGCAGGGAAACTTCTTTCGTGGCGGAGACATTAAAGCCATAGTCAGTCAGGGTCATAAAATATTGAGTTAAAGCCTGGGCGAAAGAAATAAGGCCGAACTTGGCGGGGCCGATGGTTCGAAACAGATAAGGCAAAATAATGAGCGGTAGGAAATAGCTAAAAGCCTGAAGGCCCGAAAGAAAAGCAAAGTTATTGAGCACGGCATCCCGCTCATCTGGCTCGGCCATCCCATAGGTTTTCTTGATTTTTGTGAATAATTCAACCATCTCGCTATTTTCGGCAAAAAACAGCATTATCTCGAGGAAAGTTTTTAAAAGAGGTGATACAATCTGCCCCCGAAATCAAGTGTTCATCATCAAAGCAGTTGTTTAAAGAGAATAGGTTTAAAAAAGAAATGATTCAGTTTCCGAAAGATTTTATTTGGGGTGCGGCGGCCGCGGCTTATCAAGTTGAGGGCGGCAATTCGAATTCCGACTGGTGGCCGTGGGAAATACAGGCTGGCAAAGAGCCGTCAGGCATCGCGTGCAACCATTATCAGCTTTATGAACAGGACTTTGATCTTGCTAAAAGCATGAATCACAAGGCGCATCGTCTGTCGATTGAGTGGGCGCGTATTGAACCCGAAGAGGGCAAGTTTTCCGAAAAAGAACTGCAGCATTATGTGGATGTTGTTTTAGCCTTGCGCGCGCGCGGGATTGAGCCGATGGTGACCTTGCATCATTTTACCAACCCGATTTGGCTGAGTGAAACGGGCGCATGGGAAAACAAAAAGGTGATCAAGCTTTTTCACCGCTATTGTGATGTTGTTGTCCGAGCGCTTGCGAAACACGTTCATTATTGGATTACGATTAATGAGCCGACTATTTATCTTTCGCATTCTTATATTTTAGGATGGTGGCCGCCGCAGAAAAAATCCTTTCTCAGCGCATGGAAAGTTGAGAAAAATATGGTTGTGGCGCATGTGGATGCTTACCGCCTCATTCACAAAATTTACGGAGAGTTGTCCCTCGCTAAGCCGGCAGTCAGCATTTCCCATCACATCTCGGCAATGCTGCCCTGTAATTCAGATTTGAAAAACCGCTGGGCTGCGCGATTTAGAAATTACTGGTTTAATTTTCGGATCCTTGACGAGATTATGAACTGTAAGGCGATGGATTTTATCGGTATCAATTATTATTCTCGCCAATTGGTGCATCTCAAAAAATGGGGCATTCGAAATTTAATCGAAGATGTTTGTTCGGAAAATCATCATGTTGTCAAAAAAAACTTTTTGGGATGGGATATTTATCCCGAAGGCCTGCATGAATTGCTTTTGCAGCTGAAAAAATACGACCTGCCGGTCATGATCACCGAAAACGGGATTTGCGATGCCGACGACAGCTTACGCTGGGAATTTTTACAGGAACATTTGAAAGGCATTCATCGCGCCATCGAAAAAGGCGTGAAAATCACCGGCTACCTCTATTGGTCGCTTCTGGATAATTTTGAATGGGCGCACGGATATGGCCCAAGGTTTGGGCTCATCCAAATGGATTACAAAACTCAAAAACGCACTATCCGCGAAAGCGCCAAAAAATACGCCGAAGTTTGTAAAACCGGCATTTTAGAATAACCCTGTTTGAGCCGATAATCCGCCTAGACCAATCCTTGCTATTCAAGGGGGATTGCGTCATACTGATCGAGTCATTTTTTAAGTTCTTTGTAAGCAGAGAGCTTTGAAAATGTTCAAAGCCAATTAAGGAGGCAGCATGGGTTTTCAAGGTGGTGGCGGCGGCGGTGGCGGATTCGGTGGCGGACGCCCGCGTGAAATGTTTAAAGCAGTTTGTTCCGGTTGCCAAAAGGAATGTGAAGTTCCTTTTAAACCATCCGGAGATCGTCCTGTTTATTGCAAAGATTGCTTTTCGAAGCGCAAGGACGGCGGACGTTAGACATATTTGCCTCTGCGCTTAGGCGCAACCGGCATAAAAAAGCCCTGGTGAAAACCAGGGCTTCTTTTTTTGTTTTTCTCCGAGGCTTAGGCCTCAACCGTAGATAATAAAAAACCCCGATTTTTATTGGGGTTTTTTATTTCCTAAATTTTTGTATTGGATTTATTTGTTTGCGGTCGCACAGGGTTCCGAGCCAGCACTGTTTTGTGCGCTGCGGGCATTTTGAATCAATGACTCAGGTGTCTTTTTAATATCCCAAGCCAGTTTAGTTTTGTGCAGAATAAAAATCATCCATTTGCTGGGGTCCCAGTGATACCAGCGAATCCCATTGCGATAATCATTCGGGAACTTATGATGAAAATTATGATAGCCTTCGCCGTTGGTTAAAATAGCCCCGAGCCAATGATCGCTTGCCGCAATTTTGTTGTCAAATTTCCGGCTGCCGAATGTATGCGCGTAAGAATTAATAAAAAAAGCAGAGTGCAGCACCAAAACCAAGCGCAGATTTACCGTCATAATAAAAGCACCCAGTGGATGGCCGATTAAAAATCCGATGATCATCGGAATAATGATGCCTGCCGCAAATGACCAAACGGTATAAAGTTGATGTTGGCTCATCACAAGCCGTGACTGCTGCAGATCCGGAACATTGTCATAATTAACGCGATGTTTATAAAAAAGAATCCAGCCCATATGCGCGTAAAAAAATCCGCGGTTAATATTGTATGGGTCGCGGTCAGTATCGCTGAATTGATGGTGCTGGCGGTGTTGGGATGACCATTTCAAGGCAGATTGCTCAAAGGTCGCCGCGCCGAAAAAAAGCAGCCAAAAACGGATCCATGGATGCGTTTTGTAAGTCACATGGGCGAATAAGCGGTGATAGCCGACGGTAATTGACAGGCTTGTTCCGAGCAGCCAAGTCCAGAATAAAGCCCATTCTGCGGCAGTTACGCCATAGCGCATGATATACCAAGGCGTTCCGATCAGACCAATGAGGTGCAGGGCAACAAAGAAAATAACGCCTACCGGCCGGTTCATGGGCTCAGGAAGAGGATAAAGACCATTAGTTGATTTAATTTTAGCCATAAACTTATTGATTAACCCACAGGTGAGAGAATTGGAAAAAAAGCGCGCATCGCATCTCCCAACCTAAGTTTATTATAAGCTTTTTTCCGAGAAAAGAATTAAAACAAGCGGCATTCATATTTAAACCGGAAAAATCGACGAGAAGAATTCAGGCCGGCTTGAGACATGCGCTTTCTCAAATATCTCGGTAATATGATGCTTGACTGTTTTTTCAGAAATATTGAGAAGTTTTGAAATTTCCAAGCTTGATAAACCTTTCAAGATATAAAGCGCGATTTCTTTTTCTCGCCCCGTCAGTTTAAGCTGCGCCAATCCGCGATCCACACAATGCTGGAGAGACCCGGGAGAAAGTATGATTTTTTCAATGATTTGGCGGAGTGACTGATAGTTGAAAGGTTTTTCTAAAAGATAATTTGCGTTTGAGTTCAGCGCTTCCCGTGAAAACTCCAAGCTGTTAAAAGCGGTGATTAAAATACAGGGCGTGTGAATTTCTTGTTTACGGAGTTCTTTGAGCAGCTGGATGCCCGACTGTTTCGGAAGGCAAATGTCAATGATGAGCATATCGTGTGATCCGGGATGAATATGCGCCAGGGCTTCTTCAGCTGAAGAAAAGACGTTACAGGAAATATTATCGCCTTGGAGCTTCTTTGAAAAAATATTTCGCGCATCGATGTCGTCTTCAACGTAAGCAATTTTCATTTCGGTTCTCCTGGAATGAGAAGAGCAACCTCGGCATACCCTTCGAAATTGGCAAGTGAAAGTTCGCCGTCAACTTGATCAAGAACTTTGCGTAAAAGTGTAAGTCCGACACCCAGACCGGTTGTGCTTTCTGAGGGAGAGTGGCCCTGGCTCTTTAAAGTTTCTTTGCTAAAGCCGCGGCCATGATTGATAAGTTGAATTGCAACTTTTTTGTAATGCGGCGGTTGAAGGTGTACGACCAGTCGTAGTTTTCGATCTTTAGGTTCTTTTGCAAGAGCATCACAAGCGTTCGTGAAGAGCGTTGTAAAAGATTGGTCCAGAAGGAGCGGATGCATATTGATCCAAACCGAATCAGTTTTCTCAGAAAAATCGATATCTAGCTCATCCAGCCGAGAACCCACTTTGTTTTCGATAAAATCTTTTAGCCATGGTTGCAATTCAGTTTTTTCTTTAGGGTTAATTAACTCAAAAGAAGAGCCCCATTTTCGGTATTGGACGGTGATTTCTTCGAGCCGCTTGAGATTGCGATTAATGATTTCGCCTGTTTCGGAGGGTAAGATAATTCGAGTGTCATCCAGCGCGGCCGCAACGTTATGAATAGGATTACGGATTTCGTGTAAAAAAAGAGAAATGAGTGTGTTTACCAGTAAATCACGCTGAAGCTTGGAATTTTGCAGCGAGAGGCTTTGGTTGAGCGCTTTTTGCCGCCGCAAAACATTGATGGCAAGGCCGACCATAATTCCAAAGACAACAGGCAGAACAAAATCAACCACGTCATGCGCGAAGATCACCACCCGCGGAGTTGCAACATGAAAAAGCTGATTAACCAGCTCTTCATCGACTGTGGCATAAATAACGCCTCCGATGGCGCCTAAGATGGGCGGCAGCCAAAGCCGGTGGTTTTTTTTGATAAAGCTATGGTTTTTCACTGGCAAATTATAACAGTTCCCTTATCGCAATTCCCATAAGACTAAAGTCCGATGTAGAGAGGGAGATGTTAAGGTATCTTAGCTATATAAAAGCACATGTTCGATTTTACTAAGAAGGGGTATTTAAGTGGAATTAGTCAAGCCGAAGAAGAATCCGAAGAAAGATATTTCTAAAAATAGTTTGTTGGAAAAACGGCTGCATCGGATTGAACGCGAAGTTTGCTCTTATGGCGATACCGTCCATTACACCGAAAACCCTAAAATGTTTGACCGGTGTGAGGGAAGTTATTTGTATGACATGACGGGAAAGCCCTACTTTGATTTGCAGATGTGGTATTCGACGGTTAATTTAGGTTATGGGTATCCCCGAATCAATGATGCGGTAAAACGCCAAATTGATAAATTGCCGCAGCTTGCCTGCCAGTACTTGCATCAGGAAAAAATTGAACTCGCGGAAATGATTGTCGAAAGCGTCAAAAAAAGTTTTGGTTTGAAGGGACGCGTTCATTTTAATGTGGGCGGCGCGCAGGCCGTAGAAGATGCGCTTAAATTGGTTCGAAAAACAACCGGGCGCAGCCGGATGCTTGCCTTTGAAGGCAGTTATCACGGACGTACGTTGGGGGCTTCGGCGCTCACAGCCTCTTATCGTTACCGAGAATCTTTCGGATCTTTTGCCGACCGGGCGGAATTTGTTCAGTTCCCGCATGTTTTCCGCTCTCCTTATCCTAGGAATGCCGCTGCCGCGGAAGAATATTTTATCCATCAATTCGAACGCAAATTTGAACATGAAGCGACCGGTGCGTGGAGTCCAAAAACCAATCAATCTGAATTTGGTGGATTTTTTATTGAACCTGTTCAGGGAACAGGCGGATATATTGTGCCTCCCAAAAACTATTTCAAGCGTTTAGCGAAAATTTGCCGCGATCACGGGATTTTAGTGGTTGACGATGAAGTTCAGATGGGGGTTTTTAGAACCGGAAAAATGTGGGCGATGGAGCACTTCGATGTTCAGCCAGACATTCTTGTTTTCGCGAAGGCGATTACGAATGGTTTGAATCCTTTATCAGGTATTTGGGCGCGTGAAGATTTGATTTCACCGGAAAAATTCGGCCCGGGTTCGACACATTCGACTTATTCGTCAAACACAGTCGGGACTGCCGCCGCGCTCGAAGTCATGAAAGTTTTAAGCGAAAAAAACTACGAGCCCCTTCTTGCTGAAAAGTCCGCGCGGTTTTTACAAGGTTTGAGAGCGCTGCAAAAAAAACACCCGGAAATGGGGCATGTTGACGGCCTGGGTATGGCGCTGCGCGTTGAAATTTGTGAAAAAGACGGAGTTACTGCCAATCGTGATTTGGCCGGGAAAATATTTTTAGCGGGAATGGAAGGCGATCTTGAGCACAATGGGCAGCAAATGGGTTTGGTGCTCAATATTGTGGGGTACCACAAGCATGTGATCGCGCTTGCTCCGTCGCTTGAAATTACGAATGATGAAATTGACCTGGCGTGCAAACTTTTGGATATGGTTATTACGCGCGCCAAAAACTCTTGAGTTGAAAGATGTCTGTTAAGTTTTGTTTTAGTCTTCCAAAGACGCCGCGCCCCACAGATTTGGGGGAAGGCTTGGAATTTCATGCTGAGCCCTCGAAGGGCACCGTTATTCTTATTCATGGTTTGACGGGAACCCCGAATGAGATGAAGTTTCTTGCGACGCATTTGCATCGTAACGGTTACTCCGTTATTTGTCCGCGTTTGGCTTATCATGGTGAACCCATTCATATTTTAAAGCGCGGAAAGTGGCGCGAGTTTTACAAATCCGTTTCAGACGCGATGTTAAAAATCCCTTCCTGGCAAAAACCTGTTTTTGTGGCGGGCCTTTCGATGGGGGCATTATTCGCGCTTTTACTTGCGGAGCAATTTCCGGATCGAATTTCCGGAGTTGTTTGTTTTTCGCCGACGCTGTTCTTTGACGGCTGGAATGTTCCCTGGAGTCATAAACTTTTGCCGCTGGCCTATTACACCCCCTTGCGCCACTTTGCTTATCATAAAGAGGAACCGCCGTATGGCCTTAAAAACGAGCGGGTGCGTCAACTGGTGCATAAATATTATGAACACGCCTCTCTCAGTGACTCCGCCGAAGCTTCTAAGTATGGTTACCCCTATTTCCCGGTGACGCTTTTATGTGAACTTCAACGGGTGATTCGCAGGGTGAAGAAAAAACTGCCGCAAATTCAAGTGCCCATACAGCTGGTGCAAGCCTATGAAGATGACATGACGAGCATTAAAAATTCAAATTATATTTATGACCATATCGGATCATTTAGAAAAGAAATTGTGCTGCTTTATAACTCTTATCATGTCATCACGGCAGATCAAGAAAGGGAAACCGCCGCGCAAAAGATGCTGGATTTTTTTACAGCGATTCGGGCTGAACAGGAACAAATGGCCGCCGCATCTTTATGAGAGCCCAATTTTTTTTAGATTCGAAAAGGAATGCGTTGCTGCAAAAATCACAAGATTTAGATTGTGAGCTTAAGCAGAAAAATAATTTAAAAATATCATGGGGGCCGCTGTTATTTATTTCAGCTATGCACCTCGCCTGTATTCCAGCATTTTTCATATTTAATTTTCAGGCGTTAGCAATTTGTTTGGGGCTTTACTTCGCAACCGCCTGCCTTGGCATTACCTTGACTTATCATCGTTTGTTGACACATCGCAGCTTTAAAATTTACAAACCGCTCGAGTATTTTTTTGCACTGCTAGGTTGTTTGGCTTGCCAGGGAGGCCCTATTAAATGGGTTGCAACGCATCGCCTGCATCATAGTTACCCAGATGAAGTTAACGACCCGCATAGCCCCACAAAAGGTTTCTGGTGGGCGCATATTGGATGGCTTTTTTTTATTAATCCAGCAACGGATCAACCCAAAGAATATTTTCAATTGGCGCCGGATTTAGCGAAAGATCCGGCGCATGTTTTCCTGGATAAAACTTATCTTCTTTGGACTTTTTTGTTGGCGGCTGTTTTATACATTTTAGGTGGCTGGACTTTTGTCGTTTGGGGCGTGGCAGTAAGAATCGTGTTTGTTTATCATGTCACCTGGCTTGTTAATTCAGCCGCGCACATTTGGGGCTACCGTACCTATCAGGCAGAAGATCAATCCATGAACCTTTGGTGGGTGGCATTATTAAGCTGGGGCGAAGGCTGGCATAACAATCATCATGCGTTTCAGTATTCTGCCCGGCATGGTCTGAAAAAATCAGAAATTGATATCACGTTCATGGTGATTCGCGCCCTCAATTTTTTGGGGCTTGTAAACAGCATTAAAACACCGACTTTCACTGCCCTCCAGAGAAAAGCCGGAGAAAAAATAAAGTCCGCGCCCTATTTTGAACCACAGTCAAATTCTTTGCTTGAAACCGCGGAAGAAATGACTCATGCGGATTATGAAGTGCCCGTTTAAATAATATATAGCAGGATAAGAAAATGGATAAAACAGCCGCCAACAGAGTACCGCACATTATTTTTTTGTATTGGGTCATTAAAATCGCATCGACCACATTGGGTGAAACTGGCGCGGATATGTTTTCAATGACTTTTAATCTTGGTTACGCGACGACGATAGCAATATTCATGAGCTTATTTATGGCGTTGCTTGCTATTAAGCTTTGCATGAAAGGCTATAATCCATTGGCCTATTGGCTGACTTTCACGGCGTCTGCAATCGCCGGTACGGCAGTATCCGATTTTATCGACCGCACTCTAAAATTGGGCTATACATGGGGCTCGGTCCTTTTAATCACCATGCTGTTGATTACTCTCGCAATTTGGCACAAAAAAGAAAAATCGATTAATGTCGAATATGTCCCGACATTTTCAATCGAAGTTTTTTATTGGGTCGCTTTTTTCTTTGCAAACACACTTGGGACAGCGGCGGGAGATTTTGTTGCCGATAACCTCGGGTTTGGTTTTGTAAACGGCGCAATTTTATTTTCCGTGCTGCTGATTATTATCTCGCTGTTGCATTTTTTTACAAAAGTATCCGGGACATTGCTGTTCTGGCTGGCTTTTGTTTTAACAAGACCGTTTGGCGCGACTTTTGGCGACGTTCTTACCAAAACACATGCAAAAGGCGGCCTTAATCTTGGCACCATGAATTCCTCGATATTCTTTTGCATCATTTTGTTTTTTGCAGTTGCCCGGGAGAGTCAATTGGAAAAGCTGAGAAAAGAAACGTGACGCGTCAGGCAAAATATTTCAGATATCTTTTTTTAACAATTTTTATTTTAGGGCTCTTTTTAGAAAAAACGGGCCTTGCAGGCCCCCCGTTTTTCTCGGATGATCCCGTACCGGTGGAATACAAACACACGGAAATCTATTTCGCCTCGACTTATATTCGTGATAAAGGCGGCACAAGCGGCAGCTTGCCCATGCTGGATATGAATTACGGCATCCTTCCTGAATTACACGCGCATGTCACGACCCCATTTAATTTTAGCCAGGAAAAAATAGGCCAAGAAGATGAAGCGGGCGAGCTTCACCGGGCACGGACGCAATATGGCTACGGAGACACCGAGCTGGGTTTTAAATGGCGCTTGATCCAAGAAAGAAAATTTGTTCCGCAGCTGGCTGTTTATCCTTTACTTGAGCTTCCGACCGGAAATTCGAAAAAAGAATTGGGCGCGGGTGAGCCGCAGCTTTTTCTCCCGGTTTGGATTCAGAAGAGTTGGGGAAAATGGACTTCTTACGGTGGCTGTGGTTATTGGTTTAATCCGGAAAATGAAAACTGGACTTATCTCGGAGGAGTTTTGCAGCGGGAATTTTCTGAATGGCTGACATTGGGCGGAGAAATTTTATATCGCACCGCAGATAAGGTTGATGAGCGGAACGGTCTCGGAGTTAACTTTGGCGGGCAGATTAATGTCACAAAAAACCATCATATTTTAGGTTCTGCCGGAACGGATGTGCAAGGCCCCAAACGAGCCACTGTTTACGCAGCGTATCAACTCACTTTCTAAATTTTTAATCTCTCGGATGGTTTGAAGACATGTAAAATGGCAGCTATTATCTTAGGGGTATAAGAAAGATCTCATTTTTTAAGAAAGCAAACTTCTATGAATCAAATTAAATCGCCGATTGTTTTTTTTGACTTTGACAATACGATCAGCTGCGTAGACGTATTGAGCAGGGTTATTGAGAAATTTTCAATGAATCGAAATTGGGAGGAGGCCGAAGAGAAATGGCTTTCGGGGAAAATCGGATCGCGGGAATGCCTCGAAGAGCAGCTGAAAGGGGTGCGTGTCACGGAAGAAGAGCTGGTTCGGTTTGTGAAGACGATTCCCATTGACCCGGCTTTCAAAAAACTTTTGGGTATTTTACACCAGGCGCAAATTCCTTCCATGATCGTAAGCGATAGCTTTACTTTCATCATTCGGGCGGTGCTGAAGCATCATGAGATTGCTTATGAGCCTGTTTTTGCCAATGAGCTGCGGTTTAAAGGAGACAGACTTATTCCGTCCTTCCCTTTCCCCTCTCTGGATTGCCTCCGATGCGCCCATTGTAAAAAAACACACGTTTTGGAAAATTCCGATAAAATGGGGATATACGTAGGGGATGGCTTATCGGACGTTTGCCCCGCGTTAGTAGCCGACTTGGTTTTTGCTAAGGGCGGCCTCGCGGACTATTTGAAAGCCGCTAAAAAGCCTCATAAAGTTTTTCATGCTTTGGAAGAGCTTTGCGTCTTTTTTGAAACAGCAGGAAGTTTGCGTTAATTATCGGAGATTTTAGTATGGGCGATTATGGTCCCCCGAAAAGGGTTACAAAATGGGCGGGAGTGATTCTCTTTGCGGTGTTGATTTCCTGTGGAGTGATCGGCACTCCGATTTATATTTATCACCGCGGGCTGGCGCTGTCTGAAATTTTTCTTTTCGTATTTTATTTTTTTGCCACCAGCTTTTCCATCACCGTTGGTTATCACCGCCTTTTTTCGCATGTCACTTACAAGACCAATGACGTCATCCGTTTCCTTCTGCTTTTCTTCGGTGCCGCGACTTACGAAGAGTCGGCTTTGAAGTGGGCCTCTCAGCATCGTCAGCATCATCAATTCACGGACACCGACCGTGATCCGCATAACTCGACAAGAGGTTTTTGGTATTGCCATGTCGGATGGATTTTATTTTGGAAGCATTCGGTAAATCACGACAATGTAAAAGACCTGCTTCAAAACAAACTTGTGATGAATCAACATAAGTATTACGACGTATGGTCGCTTGTTGCCGGAATTCTTTTACCGCTCGCGATTGGCGATCTTACCGGCCATTTGCTCGGAGCTTTTTTGATGTCCGTTTGTTTGCGGATGTTTCTGGTAATGAATTCCGCTTTTTTAATTAATTCTTACGCGCATATGATCGGCGATAAGGATTTTGATAAAACAGCTTCGGCGAGCGATCATTGGCTAGGCGGAGTGCTTACGAACGGCGAAGGCTATCATAGTTTTCATCATAAATTTCCGAATGATTATCGCAACGGAATCCGCTGGCATCATTGGGACCCCAGCAAATGGTGTATTTATGTCTGGTCGCGTTTAGGGCTTGCTTGGGATTTAAAACGCACACCGAAAGCGTTGATTGACGGCGCAGTTTCTTAATACGGTTGGGTTAAACCCAGAGTAAAAATAAGGTGCCCGGCATGGATTCCTATTTTGACGTTTTTTGGATCGGCCGCGTTATTTTCCAGCGCGCGTTAGCCGCGATTTACCTGACCGCTTTCATTTCCGCATTGAATCAATTTCCCGTATTGCTCGGTGACAAGGGTTTTTTACCCGCCGCGGAGTTTATCCGGCAAGTTCCTTTTAAAAGCGCTCCCAGCCTTTTTTATTTAGGATATTCCGACCGTTTTTTTACGGTACTTGCGTGGCTGGGAATTTTGCTTTCAGCAGGATTGATTTTAGGGCTGCTTGAAAAGCTCCCCTGGTGGATTTCCACTTTGGCCTGGCTTACGCTGTGGATTTTTTATCTCTCAATCGTTAACGTCGGACAAACTTTTTTCAGCTTCGGCTGGGAATCCATGCTTGTCGAAGCGGGTTTTTTTGCGGCTTTTCTGGCATCACCGCGCCTGGCTTCGTCGTTGATTCCCATTTTAATTTTGCGTTGGATGCTTTTCCGGGTTGAGCTGGGGGCGGGCTTAATTAAATTACGCAGCGATGAATGCTGGCGCAACCTCACTTGTCTTTATTATCACTATGAAACCCAGCCGCTGCCGAATCCTCTGAGCTGGTTTTTTTATCAATTTCCAAAATGGTTTCAAAGATTCAGCGTTTTGTTCAGTCATTTTGTACAAGTCATCGCGCCTTTCGGATTATTTGCGCCTAAACGTATCGCCGCGATTTCCGGGGCGTTGATTATTTTTCATCAAATGCTTTTGATCGTGAGCGGTAATTATTCCTGGCTCAATTGGCTGACCGTCGTTTTGGGTTTAACGGCATTGGGTGATTCTGTCTGGTCGATTTTTTTTACGCTGCCCGAAACAGCCGTGGGACGTTCTTTTTTTTACTCAGGAACAGTTTATATGCTTGCCATTGTTACAGTAGCTTTGAGCATTCAACCAACGCTTAATTTCTTTTCGCGCAATCAACTGATGAATTATAACTATAACCCATTGCATTTAGTGGGCAGCTACGGCGCGTTCGGAAGTGTCACGAAAGAGCGTTATGAAATCATCATTGAAGCCACTGAGGAAAAAGACCTTACGCTGAACACGCAATGGAAGGAATATGAATTCAAAGCCAAGCCGGGTGATGTGCATCGCCGTCCGCCGCAAATTGCGCCTTACCATTTACGCCTGGATTGGCTGATGTGGTTTTTGCCTTTCTCCGTCCGTGAGTTACCGGACGGCAGGTTGGAGCATCCGTATGAACTTTGGTTCTTAAGATTTATGCTTAGATTGCTGCAAGCCGACACTCCGACATTGAAACTTTTAAAATCAGCCCCTTTTGGAGACAAACCACCGTATTATGTACGCGCGCTTTTTTACCGTTATCAATATACCGATGCGCGGGAAAGAAAAACAACCGGCGCATGGTGGAAACGGAAGCTCGTAGGCGAATATTTTCCGCCCGTTCAGCTCAGCCAATTGGAGCGTTTTAAATGACAAACAATATCCCGGTCATGCTTTATGACGGTGACTGCGGCTTTTGCAAGCATTGGGTTGAGAAATGGCACCAAGCCACGGGCGAACAGGTAGCTTATGAACCCTATCAAAAAGTTTTGACGGATTACCCACGGCTCAATGAAGCCCAATGCCGCGAATCAATTCAACTTGTGATGCCCGGCGGCATTATTTTTTCAGGCGCCAAGGCTGTTTTTAAAGCGCTGCAAATTGGAGGAAAATACAAAAATTTATTTTGGAGTTATGAGCATATTCCTCTGTTCGGAATGGTTACGGAATGGTTTTACCGCTGTATCGCTCATAATCGTATGTTTTTTTCAAAGTTATTTTCTAGCTCTCAATGCAAGCTGTGAGTGTTTTGCTTAAATTTATCTTAGGCCTGCTATTTCTATTAGCCGCGGGCTATTTCTTTTTTATGCCGCCTAAATTGATTCCGCGCGCGCTGCTTTTCGGAAACCCTGAAAAAGTTCAACCTCAAATTTCTCCCGACGGTAAACAAATCGCTTATTTAGCCCCCAAGGCCGGGGTTTTGAATGTTTGGCGGCGCAGCGTTAAAGGCGGCGATGATCAGGCTGTGACCAGCGAAAAAGGCCGCGGTATTTCCAATTATTTTTGGTCGCCCGATGGCCGCAGTGTTTTATTTTTGCAAGATCAAAACGGAAATGAAAATACGCGTCTTTATTCTGTTGATTTGCAAACGGGCGCGAAGCGTGATTTAACGCCTTTTGAAAATGTACGTGTCCAAATAATTGCTTCCGATAAAAATTTTCCCGACACGTTGCTGATCGCGATGAACCGTGAAAACAAAAAAGTCTATGACGCCTATCGTTTGAAATGGAAAACGGGTGAATTAGAGCTGGCTGCGAAAAATGACGGTAGTATCGGACAGTGGATTGCGGACTCGGAATTGAAAGTGCGCGGGGCGTTAATCGCCAATAGCGATGCGGGTTACGCGGTAATGGTCAGGAAGTCGGAAAGCGCGGCCTGGATCAAAGCCGCGGAATGGGGCTTTGACGACAGCTTCAGCTGCAATGTGATTAGCTTTTCAAAAGACGGTAAATTTCTTTATTTGATTGATTCTCGGGACGCGGGGACGGGGCGGCTTGAGAAGCTTGATCTTTCAAACGGAAAGAGGGAAATTTTAGCTGAAGATCCGGAGTATGACGTGACAAATGTTTTGATGCAGCCTGATTCGTACAAAATACAAATGGTTTCATGGATCAAAGAAAAAGAAGAGTGGCGCATTTTAGATGAAGCCATTCGAGGCGACATTGAACAAATTACAAAACAGCATGGGGCCAATTTTTCTATTACCAACCGGGATGACGCGGATCACAAATGGGTTTTGCGCGTAGAATCAGATCAGGCGCCCGTTGCTTATTTTCTTTATGAGCGCCAAACCAAAAACAGCCAGTTTCTTTTTGAGCATCAACCCGGACTTAAAAAATACAAGTTAATGAAAATGAAACCCGTTTCCTTTCAAGCACGGGATGGGTTAACGCTGCACGGTTATTTAACCCTTCCTGTCTCTGCGCCTTGGGCGCAACCGGCGGCGCACCCCTTTCCGCTAGTCCTGAAAGTGCATGGCGGGCCGTGGAACCGCGATGTGTGGGGTTATGACGCGCGCGTGCAATGGCTTGCCAATCGCGGCTATGCCTGTTTGCAAGTTAATTTTAGAGGTTCAACCACTTACGGGAAAAGATTTTTGAATGCCGGCAATAAAGAATGGGGCGGCAAAATGCAAAATGATTTAACCGACGCGGTGCAATGGGTCGTTCAACAGGGGATTGCGGACCCGAAGCGTATCGCAATTTTCGGCGGTTCTTACGGCGGGTATGCGGCTTTGGCGGGCGCGGCATTTACGCCGGATTTGTTTAAAGCCGCAATCGCGGTGGTGGGGCCGAGCAATTTAATTTCTTTTATCAAAACTACGCCCGCTTATTGGTCAACGGAACTGACCAATATTTACCGGCGTGTCGGGGACCCTGAAAAAGACACGGAGTTTTTAAAATCCCGTTCACCGCTTTTCAAAGCGGATCAAATTCACATTCCGGTTTTAATCGCGCAGGGCGCCAATGATCCGCGTGTCAAAAAAGAGGAGTCCGATCAGATTGCCGCGGCATTAAAACAGCATGGAATCGCGCATGAATATTTACTTTTTCCTGATGAGGGACATGGCTTTGCTAAGCCTGAAAACCAGCTGAAATTTTATCAAACCGCGGAAGCCTTTTTAGCCAAACACCTTGGCGGGCGCTTAGAGAAATAACGCCCTATTCCGCTGTTTGACAGAAGACCGTTCTCGCTTTAACCTGTTACGGATAGATTCTAAGTAATCATCTAAATCCGTTATTTTAAGGGGGAAACATGAAAAAGATTATTGCTTCAGGGGTTCTTATTTTGGCGGTTGCGGCCGTGGTGCTTTGTCTGGCAAGCAATGTCGTTCTCGCGGCTATTTTAACGAGCGCGATCGGCGCTCCGGTTCAAGTTGGGCGTGTGAGCGTAGGGCTTTCCGAGGCCGGGATTTACGGGCTCGTGATTCATAATCCCAAAGGATTTAAAGAAAAACGTTTAGCCTCAGTTCCTGAAGCGTCCGTCACTTATGACCTCGGAGCTTTCTTTAAAGGCAAAGTTCATTTAAAGCGCATTAAAATTGCCATGGAAGAAGTGACGATTGAAAGAAATGCCGAAGGCAAATTTAATTTGATGGAAATTAAGGCGATGAAAAAACCGGAGCGAGCTCCGCAGGAATCAAAGGCCCCCGCGCCGCCCTCCGAACCGGGAAAACCCGCCAAACCCGTAAAATTACCCCCGCTTCAAATCGATGAAATTGTTTTGGACTTGGATAAGGCGCGCTTTGCCAATGACGGATCGGTCAAAGAGTTTTCATTGGGCATTAAAGATGAAACTTTTCACGATGTCACTTATGTGCCGACATTGGTGCGTGAGATTGTCTTTTTTATTTTAAAGAAAGTGGGCATGTCCGCTTTTCCCGCTAACCTTGATGCGCTGCTGAAGGGGTCAGGCGGGCAAGTAGGAACCATGGTCAATAAGTGGCTGGATAAATTGAATAAAATTTAAAAATTCCCGATTTTTGAAAAGAAATTTTAAACAGCTTTAGTTATGATGAAAGTCTTGCGGCGAATCATTTTTTTTATGTTTTTTGCCGCTTTTCTTATCGGCGCGCCCAAAATTATTTTTTATGCTTTGGGGTACAGTTATCGCGCGGGAAGCAAAAAGGGCCTGATTCAAACCGGGCTTGTTTATTTGTCCACAACTCCGCCCGGGGCAACGGTCTACGTTGGCGGGCGGCGCTATCATGATCCCACACCGGCGATTATCCGCGACCTTCTTCCCGGCAACTATCCCATTCGCCTGGTGCTCAAAGACCATGAAATTTGGTCTAAAACAGTTCCGGTTGAAGCCGCCAAAGCTTCGGTGCTTGGAAAAATTTTACTTCATCCTAAAAAACCCGAATGGCATAGCCGGGTTTTGGGTAAGTTTGAAAATTTAATCGCAATTCCCGAGACAAAATATATTTTGCTTAAAGATGCAAAGGATCTTCGTAAGATGCAGGTTTATGATCAAAAGGAAGAAAAGGCCGTTCCGCTTTTTACGGAAAATATAGATAAAAATCTCCGTCTTTCGGATATTTACAGTATTCCGGGAAGTACTCATGTTTTAATCGAAGCGGAAGATAGTGGTAAGAGAAAGTGGGCATGGATTGATTTAGACAAAGAAGGTAAATCTAAGATTGTCTGGGAAGAATATTTTCCTTTTAAACCCGAAAGCGTGCGTTGGTCCGCGAAAGACAATCACTGTCTTTTTGCGTTTAAAGAGGGCCGGTTGGGGCGCTTTGATTTGGAGAAAATTTTTTTTACATCTTTCCCGGACAAAGTTTTGGGTTATGGAGTGAGCGAACGAAAGCTCTTTTTGCTTACCGGAGACGGGGGCTTGGTCAGCACTGATTTTTTAGATAAAAACCGGAAGCCTTTTTTGAAAAATCAACCGCGGCTTCTTTCAGAATTGAAAGGGCCTTTTGAGGTTCGTCATCTTTCCGAGGACATGACCTTTTTTCTGGGGCAGGACGGAGAGCTTTTTGTCGGCCAGCGCGACACCCCGCTCGTCGGGAAAAATGTTTTAGACTTTTCTTTCGACAAGAAACACCATAAAGTTGTTATTTGGACGAAAAATTCCATCGGAACCGTGGTGTTTTCGAAAGAAAAAAAGGAACAACCGGATTTTCAAAATGAAAAAGTAGACTGGCTTTTGCAGCAGGCGAGCGAAGTCTCCGCGGCTTTTTGGGCGCATGACGGTTCCTATATTATTTTTCAAGATCAAGCGAAAGTGTTTCTTCTTGAGCTCGAAACTTTCGGCGCGCCGTCTCTTTATGAACTGCTTGAGACAAAAGGACGCAGCCATGTGTTTTACAACGATGATTCGGGTGAATTATTTTATCTCGATAAAAATACCGGCAATTTAATGTCGCTCGAGGTTGTGCCCAAATGGAAGGTTTTAGAGGTGCCCTTTTCTCTTTTGAGAGAAAAGGAAAAAGAAGGGAAATTCGCGGCATGATTCCCGTTAGAAGCTTAACCAGACAATATTTAACAATGAATCCGTTGGCTTGCTTTTGTTGTTCATATTTTAATAAATCTTTCTATTTGGGGAGCTTCTAACGGGATGACAAATTTTCAATTTTCACGGCATGGGCTAACGCACTCCGAAAAAAAACTTGAAAGATTTTTTGAGATTTTGCCCGGGCTAACGAGCTGGAGTATTTTAATAGGCTTGCTATCACTTTCATTTTTTCAGCCCGTGACTGCGGCCTTGATTATTATTTTGTTTGATTTTTATTGGCTGTTGCGCCTTTTTTATCTCACGATTTTCTTAATGGTGGCTTTCCTCCGATTATCTTTGGAAGAAGAAACAGATTGGCTCCGGCGCATCCAAAGCATTGATGAATTACGGCAGGCGGGAACTTCTGATAAAGCCGCCGTCAAAGGCTGGAAGGCGCGCATTTCCGATATGTTTTTTCAAAAAGAAATAAAAAAATTAACGATCTCCAAGTCTATGCCCCCGCTCTCGAAGGATATTCATCATTTGGTGATTGTGCCGGCTTTCAAAGAAACCTTAGAAGTGCTTGAGCCCGGCGTAAAAAGCTATGCTGAAGGCAGTTTTCCAGCGAAGCGAATTTTGATTGTACTTGCGGTTGAAGAACGGGCCAGCGAGGAAGTTAAAAAAGCCGCGGAAGATTTACGTTTGAAATACCAATCAGTATTTTTCGGTTTTTTAGTTGTGATCCATCCCGACGGCAGAGAAGGGGAAGCACGCGTCAAGGGCGCGAATGCTACTTATGCTGCTCAACAGGCACAGAAATATTTAGAAGAGAGGCGGATTCCGGTTGAGAATGTGATCGTTTCCTGTTTTGACGCTGATACGGTTGTCAGCGCGAGTTATTTTGCGTGTTTAACTTATTGTTTTATGGCTTGTCCGGAAAGAGCGCGTGCAAGCTTTCAGCCGATTCCGGTTTATCACAACAATATTTGGGAAGTCCCTGGTTTCGCACGCATTTTGGAAATGGGCGCGTCTTTTTTTCAGCTGACCGAAGCCACGCATCCCGACCGCTTAGTTACTTTTTCAAGCCACAGCATGAGTTTTAAGGCATTGGTGGATGTGAATTTTTGGCCGATTGATATGGTCTCGGATGATTCCGCAATTTTTTGGAAAGCTTTTATTCACTATGAAGGGGATTATCGCGCTATCCCGATGTATGTTACGCTTTCTATGGATGTAGTGGATGCCGGCGGCTGGTGGCAAACCTGCGTCAATGTTTATAAGCAAAAAAGGCGCTGGGCCTGGGGCGTAGAGAATTTTCCGATTGTGATGCGCGGATTTTTAAAATCAAGCAAGATTCCTGTATTCGCACGCATCCGGCACAGCTTTAAGCTTTTTGAAGGGCATATTGCCTGGTCAACATGGCCTTTTCTTTTGGGTATTATCGGCTGGCTGCCTGTTTTTTTCGCGGGGCAGGAATTTTCCGATTCCGTTCTTTACTATACGGCACCCAGAATTGCGTCTGTTATTTTTAATCTGGCATCGCTGTCGCTTTTGACGACAATTATTTTAAGTCTTTCGCTTTTACCCAAGAAGAAAATCAAACATTCTTTTTTAAGGCGCTTTGCCCACGCTTTGGAATGGCTGGCGATTCCCGTCGTCGCAATTTTTTTTAGCGCGTTGCCTGCGTTGGACGCTCAAACCCGCTTGATGCTCGGAAAATATATGGAATTTTGGGTCACGGATAAGCGCCGGCCGTGATCTGCAATTTTAATTGACGCATTTTAGATCTGGATTTAATCTGTTTCGGGTTGTTAAAGATCTATTTCTAAATACAAAGGGGATTTCTAATGAAAAAATTGTCAGCTGTTTTTTTTGCCGCTTTTCTTGTGGTTTCAATGTTTGCGGTTAGCCCGGTTTATGCCGCGAATGTCAATTGCAATGAAACTCCGTTGGACAAAGCTTGGGATTGGGGCACAACGCTCGGAAAATCCGGTTTAGATAAGGAAACCAAGCTTGCTCAAAACAGATCTGAACGCGCCCAGAAATGCGCTGAAAAGATTGCCAAACAGGCACAAAAAGATGCCGGTAAAGCGATCGACGGAATGCAGAAAAAACTCGGACTATAACAGCTTCATTTTCTCTTTGCGGCTATGCCGGCCGCAACCGCTAAGAAAGGCCGTGAATTGGAAAAGATTCACGGCCTTTTTTGTGTGCTCTTGCGAATTGTAATTTGAAACGTTAAGATTGCCTCCATGAAATCCCGTTAGAAGCTTAAATAAATAGGCAAATAACAAAAAAAGCGCGCTGTTAAAAAAATAAATGCATACATATATATCAAATTTCGGGAGCTTCTAACGGGATGAAACATTTAAAAGATACCGAAAAATGGAAGCTGCTTCAGCAGACTAACGAAGCCAAATCAAAAGGCGCTGCGCTTGAATACGATGTCGTGTCGCAGGACTTGGGCGTCGCATATATGACTGAAACGATTCAGCAGCTTTCTTCCGATTCCGCCGCCGATTTGTTAAGAAGTTTTCCTGTGGATTTCAGTACCAAAATTTTGAACAACTTGCCGGGAAGCCAAGCGCGTGATTTACGTGAAATTTTAAGTTACCCGGAAAACTCTGCCGGTTCGATCATGGCTAAAGAGTTTCTCGCGATTTCAGCCTGTACCCGCATCAATCAGGCGATCGAATTACTGCAAAAAATTCCCAATGATCGGAAAGGCCGCGTTCCTTATGTTTATATTCTCGATAAGGACAACCGGCTTGACGGCGTTGTTTCGATCAAAGATTTGATTTTCAATGCTCCTGATACTTTGCTGAACGCGATTGCGGCCCGTCCCGCTCTTTCGGTTTCGGTGAATACAAAACAAGAAGCCGCCGCGCAACTTATACGGGAGCAAAACCACCTGGCCATCCCTGTGGTTGATCCGTCCGGAAGAATGACGGGCATTATTTCCGCGAATAATGTTCTGCAGTTCATGAAGGATCAGGCCGACCAAGATATCGCAAAAATGGTGGGTACGGATGCGGAAGAAATGACTTCGCATTCACCGCTGCGCATTTTACGTTTGCGCATGCCATGGCTTTTATTCAGTCTCGCAAGCGGCCTCTTTTGCGCGTTTATATCGGAGGTTTTTCAGCGTCACATGGTGTCCATCGCGGTGCTGTTTATTTTTGTGCCGGTAGTATTGGGAATTTCCGAAAGCACAGGAATTCAAGGCGCGACGATTATCGTACGCAATATGGGAATGCAATCCATGTCTTTCAAGGAACTGAGCCGGCTTATGGGCCGCGAAATATTAGTAGGAATCATGATCGGCATTATTTGCGGTGTTATTGTGGGTATCATCACTTCGTTTTGGCAGGGCAACAGCACGCTTGGAATTGCCATCGCGGTTTCAATGAATGTCGCCGTTATCTTTTCCGCGCTGATCGGTTTAACTTTGCCGGTGCTATTTAGAAAAATGAAAATGGACCCAGCCGTGGCTTCGGGACCGCTGGTTCTTGCGTTATGCGATATTCAGACATTGGGGGTTTATTTTTTTCTGGCCGGAAAAATTCTGCAATCCGTTCAATGACGGTGTTTTTTTGTATTTAAAAAGTAATAACCAAGGATAAATTTTGAGCGAAACTCCCGAACGTTTGGACGGCCGCGACTTTTGGAAGAAATGCAATATTTGCAAAAAAGAAATTTCATTTAACTCGCCGTATTTTCTCTGTTCTGTCAGCACTTGCCGCAGTAGACGCACAGGCATGACTTTTTGCTCCTCGGTTTGCTACGATGTTCATTTAGGGTATGTTCCGCATCGTTCCTCTTACTGCGAAGAAGAAAAATCACCTGCGAAGGCGTAAAATAAGTTTGGCATGAGCTTATAAAAACATTCGAACTTACTAAGACAATTGTGTCCTTCGGCACAAAACTTGTAAGTTCAAATCATTTTTATAAGCTTTTTCCGCTATCTGGGTGTGAGGCAATCATTAGAGAAACAAGGCTTGGTTTGCAAAGGCGATTGAGACGCAACCTTGTCGCTCTTACTTTAGTCCTCAAGGTTATCTAAGTAGTTTCCCGTTATATCTTTTTCCATTTCAGCTTAGCCGAGATGGAAAAACGTTTCTTATGGGCCTGTTTACAGAGCCATAAGAAGGTGAGGCGGGACACTAGATTGTTGAGGGTGAGGGTGATAGTAGCGAGTATTAATATGAGCGCCTTCGAGCGAGCTGGACTTTACCGCCTTGTTTCTCCGTTTATTGCTACCATTTCACAACTACGGCTCGTAGAGTAATTTTAGTATTTGTCGTGCGAGTTCCGCAGCCGAAGGCGAGGACTGTTTGAGCATGACAGATACTAAAATTACTCTTATCCAGGCATGAACAGAATTAGAGCATCCACAGGTTGGTTTTTTTGCTATTATGTTGCCTTAAATTTACCAAGGAGAAGTTTTGAAGCCAAATTATCAGGGCAATAAGAAAAGAAAAGAAGAAGATCGTCGTAAAAAACAAGAAGCGAAGCGTAACAAGCGCTTGAATAAGGGGAATGAAGCTGCACCTACGGCAGAGTCATTTTTTACGCCGCCAACAATATAGTTAACTAATGTTAAATTCTAAAAGCGTTATTTCCGCGGGCACACCCAGGCGTAATGCCGGCCCCCAGAAGCCCGTGCCTTGATTCACATAGACATGCATGTGGTGATGGCGGTTAAGCTCCTTGTGATAAGGGTTAAAGAGCCCCACCAGCAGGTTAAAAGGGAAGAACTGCCCTCCGTGAGTATGGCCTGCCAGCATGAGGTCAAAACCCGCTTTTTCAGCCGCAAAACAATTTTTGGGCTGATGCGCGAGTAAAATTTTATAAGCGTTGCCCGCCCGGCCTTCACCGATTGCTTTAAGCGCGTCAGGCGTATGCGAAGGAATAAAATGCGGGCCGTCGGGATCCGTGACACCTCCGAGCCATAAAGCACCGTTACAAAGCGATACGCCTTCGTTGAGCAGAGGTTTTGCCCCGCATGAGCGCATGATCTCAATCCATTTTTCCGCGCCCCAATAATATTCATGATTACCCGTAATATAGAAAACCCCTTGCCTTGATTGCAGACTCTTGAAAGACGTAAGAAGGTTTCCGAAAATCTCAGGATCGCTGTCGCCGATATCTCCGGTAAGCGCGATAAAATCGGCATCTAGCTCATTGGCAGTTCGGACAACCTTCTCAATATAGTTTTTTCCGAGCAGCGGGCCGGCATGCAAATCACTGATTTGTACGATTTTTAACCCGCGCAAAACTTGATGGTTTTGTGAAAGCGGAATCGAGACATGTTTAACCTGCGGTCCCCGCAGAGCCGTATAAATTCCCCAAGCATTCAATAAAACGGCTAATCCAACAACAGCATAAGTCAGAAGCTCTTCGTGGAGAGCGATTGCCGGCACAAAAACAAGAAGATCTTTTGTGAGCATTCCGCAAAATAAATGAATAAAAAGCCCCATAAAAAAATAAGCCGTAAACACAAACGCGGGCGAGGGGTTTTTGGATTGCATGGAAATAAGATGCACAATTTGAATGACATAAGTTGTTACGAAAAAGCTGAAACAAAAACTTTGATATGTCGTGGAGAGATGCATTTGTAAAACAAGTTCAAACCAGACAAGGGTCCAGACAATGCCTAAAAGCAATGACATGAGTCCCACAAAGAGCCAATGACGAATTGAAAGCACGAGAATCCTTGATTTTAAAGTTAAAAGCTTCTCTTATTAAATAGTACAGGAAAAATTAATTTTTTTAGCATAAAAGCGCTTTTTTTGAATGAATTCGGAAAGATCTTAAAAAATATTTAGAAGTAAAGGTGCTGTTTTTTGATCATTTATATGCCATTGTAATTTGAACGCTGATAGAGGATGTTTAATAAGCGGGGCAAATGTAAGAGGGGAGGACACGCTGGAAAAAAAACTGATTCAAAATAAAAGCGAAGAAAAAACTTATATTCATTACCTTGCTTCAGCCAGTGAAGCGCTTCTGAAATATATCGAAAGCGAGCAATTCATCAACTGGGCTATAGGATCTCTCTTTGAACATTTGAAACCCGCGCATGTTTCCGTGGCTTTGTATGACGCCCAGTGCGATTCTTTTTTGATTAAGCATTCGATCGGCACAAAACAGTTTCCCGCCAAGTTTGTGAGACTGCAGCGCACGAGCGCTATCGTTGAATGGTTTGCCGGACAATCCCGCAGTGAAAAAGTAACGACGATTCTTTCGGAGAAGCCGCTCCCGAGAAAAATACCGGGACGGATACTGACAGATTTAAAACGGCATTTAAGCTCCGCCTGCGCGCATATCCGGTCCAGGAATAATTTAGGCGGATATCTTTTGGTAGGAGATTCGCAGTCGCTGCCGGCTTATAGCGAATACGATCAGGCTTATTTCCAAACCGTGGCCAATGACATTGCGGTTGAAATGGAGAAACAGCACTATTATCAAACCGCAAATACCGACGCGCTAACAAAACTTTTAAACCGGCAGTCGCTTCCCGAAAAAATAACGCAGCGCATTCAAGAAGCCGTTGAAAAGGGGCAAATGTTTGCTTTGTGTATGGTGGATTTGGATAATTTCAAAAAAATAAATGACCGGCACGGTCATCTTGCAGGCGATGAAGTCCTGCGTCAAGCCGCACAGGCTTTGCGGAAAGGAATCCGGCAGACAGACCTTGCGTTTCGTTATGGCGGCGAGGAGTTTCTGGTCATTTTTGGAGCAAACCCCCGGCAAGGCCTGATGCCTTATGAGCCGGAACGTTTTCAGCGTTTTGCGGTTAAGGCGGCTGAGCGCTTGCGTTTAAAATTAGCGAGGCAAAGAATTCAGTACAGTCAGCACCATTTGCAGATTACCGGAAGTATTGGCATGACATTTTTTGATCCTGCAAATCCACAGTCGCTTGAACAATTGATTGAGGTGGCGGATCAGGCCGTTTACTTTTCGAAAAATTCCGGAAAAAATAAAGTGACGCTGTATGCGGGCAGCAAAGACGCGGTAAGTTTTACGGCGTAAAAAAGGCCAGACTTTTTAAAGTCTGGCCTTTTTCTTTTATGATTTTCATCACGACATCTATTACATTTGCACTGCTCGATAAAGCTCGCAGTGTAATAGCGCGATTTATTTTAGCTTAACGATTCTTCGTCATACGACGGAGTGTCCGCGCCTTTTTCGCCCTTTTTAGGCTCTGCTTTCTTTTCGATAATCGCGCATTCGGTTGTGAGAATGAGTCCCGCGACGCTCGCGGCATTTTCAATGGCCGTACGAACGACTTTAGCAGGATCAATCACGCCGCTTGCGATCAGGTCTTCATGGACGCCTGTCGCGGCGTTAAAACCGAAGGAACCTTTGCCTTCGAGAATTTTCTTCACGACGACTGAACCGTCAAAGCCCGCGTTTTCAGCGATTTTGCGGGCCGGTGCTTCAAGCGCACGGCGCACTATATCAACGCCGGTAGCTTCGTCACCCTTAGCATCGACATTCTTGAGA
This sequence comes from Candidatus Omnitrophota bacterium, assembly GCA_043732705.1. GTDB lineage: Bacteria > Omnitrophota > Omnitrophia > Omnitrophales > Aquincolibacteriaceae > Multiplicimicrobium. The sequence goes on from JAYTHE010000042.1 coordinate 29,600, forward strand.
GAAGCAATCGCGCGTAGCAATGCGACTCCACCGCCTGCCACAATACCTTCCGCGATTGCGGCGCGTGTGGCATGCAAAGCGTCATCCATGCGTGCTTTCTTTTCTTTCATTTCAATTTCAGTGGCTGCACCGACTTTGATAACGGCAACACCGCTTGAAAGTTTTGCAAGACGCTCCTGGAGCTTTTCACGATCATAGTCAGAATCGGTTTTAGCAATCTGGCCCTTGATGTGTTCGCAGCGTGCCAGAATATCTTTTTTTGCGCCGGCTCCGCCGATGATCGTCGTATTGTCTTTATCCACAACCACGCGTTCCGCGCGGCCGAGATCTTCAATTTTAACGTTTTCAAGCTTGATGCCAAGGTCTTCAGAAATGAAACGGCCTTTTGTAAGCGCCGCGAGATCTTCAAGCTGCGCTTTGCGTCTATCGCCAAAGCCCGGAGCTTTGATTGTGCAAACCTGAAGCGTGCCGCGAATCTTATTCACAACCAAAGTTGCTAAGGCTTCGCCTTCAACTTCTTCGGAAATGATAAGCAACGGACGCCCGGATTGAGCGACGGCTTCAAGCACAGGAATCATTTCTTTGATCGAGGAGATTTTTTTCTCACAAATCAAAATATAAGGATCCTTCAGTACGGCTTCCATGCGGTCTGCATCCGTAACAAAATAAGGTGAGAGATAGCCGCGGTCAAACTGCATGCCTTCGACTAAATCAACTTCAGTTTTAAAACCCTTGGCTTCTTCAACTGTGATGACGCCGTCTTTACCGACTTTTTCCAAAGCATCTGCAAGCAATTGTCCGATGGAAGAATCGCCGTTGGCGCTGATCGTAGCAACCGCTTTCCAATCGTCTTTGCCGCTGACTTTCTTTGAAAGCCCTTTGATCGATTCAACAACGGCTTTAACCGCTTTATCAATGCCGCGCTTGAGCGCTGTCGGATTGGCGCCTGCGGTAACGTTCTTCAAGCCTTCGCTGACAATGGCTTGTGCAAGAACAGTTGCTGTCGTTGTTCCGTCACCAGCTTCGTCGTTAGTTTTTTCGGAAACTTCGCGAACCATTTGGGCGCCCATATTTTCATACGGGTCCTTGAGTTCAATTTCCTTGGCAACGGTTACGCCGTCTTTCGTGATAATCGGCGCGCCGAATTTGCGGTCGATCACGACATTGCGGCCTTTGGGACCGAGCGTGACACCAACCGTTTTAGCGAGAATATCCACACCGCGCTTAATCTTTTGGCGCGCTTCTTCCGAGAATGTTAATTGTTTAGCCATACGCTGTTTCCTTTATGCGGTTGCACCGAAGGTGCAGAGCGCAAGATATTGCTGTTGCGGTTGCGCTGTGCGCAGAGCCGAAATTAATGTTACTGCGCTTCGCAGATCGCGAGGATATCGTTCTCGGACAAGATTTTATGTTTCTTGCCTTCGATTAAGATTTCATCTCCGGCATATTTTCCGAAAATAACGCGGTCGCCTTTTTTAACCTGCGGTTCTTGAACTTTTCCTGAATCAAGTGTTTTTCCCGGGCCGACTGAAATCACTTTGCCCTCAGTTTTTTCTTCCTTGGCATTGTCCGGAAGAATAATTCCACCCTTGGTCTTTTCTTCGGCCTCAAGAACTTCAACAAGAACGCGATCGCTTAAAGGTTTGATTTTCATTTTATTTTTCTCCTGCTTGTCATTCCCGCGGAGGCGGGAATCTAGTTTTTAAAATTTATTTCTGGATCCCCGCCTGCGCGGGGATAAATTCCGGCAATCGAGCTATGCCAACTATGTGGCATAACTCAAGCCGTCATTTACATCATGCCGCCCATTCCACCCATGCCGCCGCCCATGCCGCCCGGCATCGCGGGAGACTTGTCTTCTTCCGGAATATCGGTGATCAAAGCTTCGGTGGTCAATAAAAGGCCCGCAACACTCGCTGCGTATTGCAATGCGCTGCGAGTTACTTTTTTCGGATCAATGATGCCTTCTTTAACGAGGTCAACATATTCGCCGGTAGCTGCGTTATATCCGATATTGCCTGTCTCCGCGTAAACGCGTTGAACGACAACCGAACCCTCGTCGCCGGCATTTTCAGCAAGCTGACGGAGCGGAAACTCAAGCGCGCGTTTGACGATGTCGGCGCCGATTTTCTCATCACCTTTTAATTTCAAAGTATCGAGCGCAACGGATGCGCGCAAAAGAGCGATTCCGCCGCCTGGAACAATACCTTCTTCAACCGCTGCGCGGGTCGCGTGTAATGCGTCGTCAACGCGGTCTTTCTTTTCTTTCATTTCAGTTTCGGTTGCGGCTCCGACATTAATCACAGCAACACCGCCCGCAAGTTTAGCGAGACGTTCCTGCAGCTTTTCTTTATCGTAATCGGAATCCGTATCTTCGATTTGTTTGCGGAGCTGATTAACACGGGATGCAATTTCTTTGGTATTGCCCGCACCTTCAATCAAAGTCGTATTTTCTTTGTCGATAGTGATGCGTTTTGCGCGGCCGAGGTCCTTAACTGTGACGCTTTCAAGTTTTAAGCCGAGGTCATCAGTAATCGCGCGTCCGCCCGTAAGAATTGCGATGTCTTCAAGCATGGCTTTGCGGCGGTCGCCGTAGCCCGGAGCTTTGACTGCGCAAACTTTAAGGGTTCCGCGGATTTTATTTACCACAAGAGTCGCAAGCGCTTCGCCGTCGACGTCTTCAGCAATAATCATAAGAGGCTTACCGGACTTCGCTGCGGACTCAAGCACCGGCAGCAAATCTTTCATCGCGGAGATTTTCTTTTCATAAAGCAGGATATACGGATCTTCAAGAACCGTTTCCATGTTATCGGTATCAGTCGCGAAATAAGGCGAAAGGTAACCTTGGTCGAATTGCATACCTTCAACAACTTCAAGTGTTGTTTCGGTGGTCTTAGCTTCTTCAACCGTGATCACACCATCTTTGCCGACTTTATCCATGGCTTCAGCAATGATATTGCCGATGGTTTCGTCGGAGTTGGCTGCGATAACCGCGATTTGCGCGATTTCTTTTTTATCTTTGCCGACCGGTTTGGAAAGTGTATTTAGTTTTTCAACAATGGCTTCAACAGCTTTGTCGATACCGCGCTTTAATTCCTGAGGGTTCGCGCCCGCAGTCACGTTTTTCAAACCTTCGCGGTAAATTGCCTGTGCCAAAATAGTTGCTGTCGTCGTTCCGTCGCCGGCGATATCCGCGGTTTTAGAAGCAACTTCTTTAACCATTTGTGCACCCATGTTTTCATACGCATCATCCAATTCGATTTCTTTTGCAACTGTCACACCGTCTTTGGTGATAATTGGGGAACCAAATTTCTTTTCGATGACGACGTTACGTCCCTTAGGTCCGAGTGTTACCTTGACCGCGTTGGCGAGTTTATCCACGCCGCGCTGAATTGCTTTCCGCGCTGCTTCTTCAAATAATATCTGTTTAGCCATTTAATGATCTCCTTAATTGAATTATTCATTCCGCTGAAAAAAGCCATCCGCGGCGTTGCATGTTTCGCAATCTTCGTGCGGCGTATTTCCGTATACGCCTCCTCAATTGCTTACATGCGCCTTGCAGCTGAACATTTTTGAGCGGAATAACGCTCTAAAAGTAAAAGTGCATTAGCAGTCGCCAGGGGCGAGTGCTAGGGGGGCATATTGTAGCCTGAAATACCCCCATTGCAATCAGTTCTTAATCAATTCATATGCCAGAAGGCTCTATAGATGAAATGGTAAAAGCTAATCACGCAAATGAGTTAATTTGGCACAGTAATAGGTTAGAAAGGAAACAGACTCAGACGGATTTTTGGTTGCGGTAAAGTTTGAGGATGGATTCAAGTGTATGGGCAGGATTGACTTCGGCTTTGGAGTGAATGATTTTTCCGATAAAAGAAGAAAAGCCGCCGGTGATAATGATATGTGGCTTCTTCTTAAACTGCTTGGACAGCTTGGCAATCAAGCCGTCTGTCATTGCGGCATAGGCTTGGATGACCCCGTGCTGGATACAGTCTTCTGTATTGCGGCCATAGGGTAACCCGCTTTCAGCTTTGAGATTAAAGACCTTAGGCAGCTGGGCAGTACGGTCTAAAAGGGAAAGTAGCGAAGTTTCAGGTCCCGGGATGATTAGTCCGCCTAAGAAGGTGCCTTTTTCATCAATCAGGTCGCATGTTATCGCCGTCCCAAAATCAAAGACAATACAAGGTATTTTTTTAGACTGAATAGCGCCATAAGCGTCAATTTTACGGTCTATTCCCAATTTTTGGTCATTTTTATAGAGGTTCTTAAGTGGAACATGAATATCTTTTCCGATTTCAAAGACATCGCTGAGGCCTCTGGAATAAAGCTCAGAAAGAACTTTTTCAGTATTTTTTGGGACAACAGATGCAATTAGAACGATATTTTTTAATGAAGCTCCCTTTTTTGAACAAATTTTGATTTTTTCTGGGATGTCAGTAACAGCAATAGATTCAACCTTATTTAGACGGTTATTTGTCACAAGGCCATAAGTGGCTTTGGTATTACCGATATCAACCAGATGTAAGACTTCAGTAAACTTGGATGTTTTCATTTTTTATTTCCGCGTAAGCGGGAATCTTAATTTAGATTCCGGAACTCGCCTTTCAGTCTTGTCCGGAATGACTGAGAGATACCGATTTAATTGTTTTTGGAACTCAGTCAAGATTTTATCTAAAACTTCTTTATGATCATAGGTCTCTGTTTCGTTTTTGCTCTGAGCTTTGCCCAACCGCGAAACCATTTTCATAGAAACCGCCTCAGGAAGCAAGGTTTCCTCAGAGCTATTCAGATTCAAGCCGATACCGACAACCACATATTCCAGTTTTTCGCCTTTGGAGCTGGACTCGGTGAGAATGCCGCAGATTTTTTTGCCGTCCACAAGAATGTCGTTCGGTTTTTTAATTTCGCATGCAATTTGATAATCTGTCAAAACTTCAACCACTGTCTGGCAGGCAATCTGAGTTAGTTTAGATGCTTCGGATGGTTTGAGCGCAGGCTCGAAATAAATAGAGAAGAGTAAATTTTCCCCCGGCTTCGATACCCACTTGCGTCCGAATTGTCCGCGGCCTTCCGTTTGATGATCGGCAACAAGGACAAGAGATTTTAGTTTTTCACGCTGTGCTATTTCAAGCACAGCTGAGTTTGTCGAAGTTGTTTCAGAGACCCGTTGAACTCGAAATGAATGGGTTAGCTTTAGGTTAACCTCGTACACATCGGATGTGTGCAATCTTGTACACATCCGATGTGTACGAGGTTGGGAGAAAGGGGTTTTTTTCAAACGATAATCCTCGGCAGATAGTATTGCAGCGCCGTCACAATTTCATACGGAATCGTTCCGGCCCAATTTGCGATTTCATTGGCGGTAATGCAATCGCCTGTGTCTTCACCTAGCAAAGTTGCGATCTCGCCGGGCTTCACGTGCTGGTTTCCGAAATTAATGGTCATGTAATCCATGGAAATTCTGCCGGCCAAAGGAAAACGTTTTCCCTGAAAAAGAATTTGTGCTTTTTCCCACGCTGAAAATGAATAACCCTGAGAATATCCGATCGGTAGAATCCCGATGGTTGCCGGATCTTTCGCAGTAAATTTTCTGCCGTAACCTGCGGTCGCACCGGGCGAAAGCCTTTTTACATGAATGACTTTTGCTTTTAGTGATAACACCGGCTTGAGCGGTTTCGGCGGTTGAACCGAAGGTTCAGAGCTAAAAGAAGGCTGAATACCGAACAGTGCGAGCCCGGGACGGATCAAATTTGTGCACTCAGGTTTAAGCGAGAAGCATGCCGCGCTGTTTTGTAAATGTTTGAAGCGGATAAAAATATTTTTGGATTCTAATGCACGAACGAGTAAATCGAAGTCACGGATCTGCTGGTCACGGAACTTATCCGCGATTTCCGCGGCGGGAAAATGAGAGTAGATGCCCTCAATTTCAAGCGCGGGCATTTTTGAGATTCTCTCTAAATCAGCCACGGCGCGGTCGAGAGGAATGCCCATGCGTCCCATGCCCGTGTCAATTTTGACATGAATTTTTGCGGTTTTACCGAAGCTTTGCGCGACGCTCGCAATATCTTCAGCTTCGGTTAAGCTGGAAACGCTGAGCGTTATCCCTTCGAGCAAGACGGCGCCGATTTCATTGGGGAAAAGACGGCCGAATAAAAAAATACGGGACTTCAGGTTTAGCTCTTTTAACTCAAGCGCTTCTTTAATCGACGAAACACCGAGATAGAGAACATGTCCGTCCAGTGTGCGGGCAACTTGATGTAGTCCATGCCCGTAACCGTTGGCTTTGATGACTGCCATGACTTCATTCTTAACGCCGGCAGAAGCGCGAATGATACTCAAATTTTCTAATAGCCGGTTAGCCTTGAGCTCAACCCAAACATTTGACATGTTTTGATTTTGAGCTGCGCCCGGGTGCGCCTTATCCATTTTTAGCTCCGGGCTTTGCCCAATCGCAAGGGTTCATATTTTTTGGCTCACTTTGTCATCACGGCGTTCTTCAGGTTCGGATTGCCTTAAATACAACGGTAGAAAATCATCCGAGGATACCAGTTTTTTAAGCTTTTCGGGCCGGTTTTTATAAATACGAATCAATGAAGATGCCCGGGGATACCAAAGCTCTTCCGGCAAAATATGGAAATTTTTTTCGGCGGCATTTTCAAAAATAGTTTGATAGCGTTTGAGCGCGTCACCCGCAATGAGGGTTTTTGCCGGAATGCTTTGCAAAGCTTGATTTATTTCAACGGCCTGTGATTCGGAAAGAGAGGCCCAATGCCCATTTTTGTTTTCAAAAGTTTTGATATAAAACTTTGAGCGAAAGGCATCCAGACATAAGGCTAAATTTTTTCCTTCAACCGGAATGCGCTCTGCAAGCGCATCGAGCGAATCACAGCCATAGCATGGCCTGGATTCAACGGCGAGCAGTCCTTTCAAAGTCGCGAAACCAATTCGCAGCCCCGTAAAAGACCCCGGGCCGCGGTTAAGAAGAAAGCAATCGACTTGAGCGATAGTGGTTTTTTCCCCGCGGAGCAATTCATCTGCCAATGGAAGGAGATTCTCCATGTGTTCCCATGAACCCAAATGGATTTTTTCCTGAATGGGATTATTACCGCATTGCAGCGCAACGCTTAGAACGGGCCCCGAAGTGTCAAAAGCGAGAATATTCATTCCGTTAGAATCTCTTAGGAGAAAATTGTTTTTGATTCATTATTTTTTATGCCCTTACTTAGGATTATCAATTGATGAAATTGGTTAAGATTCTAACGGGATTCATATTGAGGTGAGGAATTCTAAGTCAGTTAAGAGCGGGGCGTCAATCAAACGGTTTAATAGCCATGTGCGTTTAAATCTTAATATCCCACTTTTCTAAAAAATAGGTTATTTTTGTATCATAGGTCATAATTATTCGTACTTTTACTCCACTCTTGAATCAAATAAATGAATTAATTGGGATATTGTTATCGGTGTATGCGTGTTGATCTTGAGCCGGGAACAGGATTCTTTTTTTGAGAAGTGTTTTAGGTACAATAGGAAGATGAACATCAGACAGCGCCCCATTTTTCATTTAGCCTTCCCGGTTAAGAGCGTTGAGTCGACATTGATTTTTTATCGTGACCAGCTTGGCCTTCGCATTGACTTAATTGAGCGCGACCGCTGTATCATTGATTTTTTCGGGCATCAAGCTGTTGCGCATGTTTCCGAGAAAGATGTTCCGCTGCGGGTTTCGCTCTATCCGCGGCACTTTGGCGTTATTTTGGATGATGAGCGAAAGTTCGATGAATTTCATCAACGGCTGCAAAGGATCAGCATGCCTTTTTTTGAGCGTTTATTTGTGAGATTCGAAGGGACGCCGCGAGAACATAAAACCTTTTTCCTCAAGGACCCATCCAATAATCTAATCGAATTTAAATGGTATCGCGATTCAACGCTTATATTCCAAAGTCATCCCGATTCTCCGCCGCTTAGTAAATAATTTGGATCCGCGGTTGCGCTAAAAGCGCAAAGCTATTTTAAATATTTGTCTTTGGGCTTGCGGCTCAACTGACATAAGCAGCAAAATTAAACCGACTGGTTCAAGAGGGCGTGGATTTTTTTCAGAAGATCCTGCGCGTCGTAGGGTTTAATCACAAACGCATCTGCGTCATATTCACGAACGGTTCTTTTTACCGCGACACTCGCGTCAGCGGTGGAAAAAATGACGGGCATTTTTTTCAAAATTGGATTGTCACGAAAACATTTGAGCACATCGTAGCCATTCATATCCGGAAGCTTAATATCGAGAATGGCAAGGTCGGGTTTTTCATGTCCAACTGCCTCGAGGGCTTCAGCTCCCGTTTGGCAGGGGATGACAGCATAGCCATTTTTAACTAGCCGCAGGGTGAGTAGTTTGATTGTGTCGGGCTCATCATCCACGATCAGAATTTTTTTAGTCATAATATTTTATTGAGCGGCAGAAGAATAAAAAATGCGCTGCCGAGAGGTTTTTTGCTTTCCGCCCAGATTTTACCTTGATGTTCATCAATGATTTTTTTTGATATCGCAAGTCCGAGGCCGGTTCCCTGGGGAAATATTTTTTTTGCGGTGTCGGTTTGCCCAAATTTTGAAAATATTTTTTTGGCATCCTCTTGTGAAAATCCGATTCCTGTATCGAGGACGGATATTTTTGCATTTTCGCCCTGACGTTCGGATAGGATTGTAATTGTGCCTTTTTCGGTAAATTTTACGGCGTTATGAATCACGTTCGTTAAAACCTGAATGATTTTATCGCTGTCAACTTCCGCAATGAGATCTTCTTGAGAAAGCCGGATTTCGAAGCCGACCCCCTTTTTTTGGGCGAAAGGCTTTTCAATTTCTGCGACCCCACGGACGAGTTCGTTTAAGTTTTGCTTTCCGAATTCAAGGTCAACAATGCCGGCTTCTATTTTTTGAAAGTCGAGAACGTTATTAATCAGGCGCGTCAGCCGGTCAATGCATTGCTTGGCGGTTTCTAAAACATCGCGCTGTTCCTCGCTGACGGCGCCGGTGAGTCCCTCTAAAACCACACTAATGCTTTCTTTGATAGTATGAATGGGGGTGCGTAATTCATGCGACACCATCGAAATCATTTCCGATTTAATTTCAAGAGCATGCTTTTGCTGCTGTTCGGTGATGTCCAGACAGACACCCGTCATACTGACTGGATTTCCTTTTTTATTCCGGTCAACCAGGCATCTGACGGAAATATCTCTTTCTGTCTTATCAGGAAGCAAAATAGTGTATTCGTCGTTATATTCCGCTGCATTTTTAAGCGCGCCGCGAACAGCTTTGTCCACGCGCTTGAGATCTAAGGGATGGAGGCATTTTAAGAAAACTGCGTAATTAACCAGGCCATTTGAAGTAGGCGTAACGCCAAAAAGACGAAACATGTTCTGGTCCCAGGAGATAATATCTTTTTCAACTTGCCAGGACCATACTCCCAGACCCGGAACTTTCAGGGCGAGATGAAGGCGCTTTTCGCTTTCGGCGAGTCGCGCTGCGGCTTCTTTTTGCTCAGTGATGTCTTCCGAGATTCCGAGTAAGTAGGCCGGTTTGCCTTGGAGATCGTAAAGCGCCGATTTTTTAGTGTGGAGAATTCGAACTCCTTGCTTGCGGGTCTGAATCGGTTCCTCCGCAATATCGAGAACTTTGCGGCTTTTTAAAACTTCGCGGTCTTTTTGAATAAAAAAAGCAGCTTCTTCTTTTGGGAAAAAGTCATAATCATTTTTTCCAAGTAAATCTTTTTGAGAGTAGCCGAGTAATTTCTGTCCGGCTTTATTGAAACGAACGAAACGCAGTTCCTTTGCTTCTTTCAAAAAAACCATGTTGGGAATGTTTTCAATAATCGAATTAAGGAAAGTGATTTCCTGGCTCAGCTGCGCCATTGCTGTGCTGGTTTTTTTAGGCGCCGGCTTTTTTTTTAGCGGTTTTGATTTGGATTTTTTCATGCTGCGAAATTAAGCGGGCATGCTCAGATAATAACCTTGTCCGAACTGGACGCCGAGGCGCAGCAAAGTTTCGAGGTCTTCACGCGTTTCAATGCCCTCGGCAATGACGGTTGCCTTCAGGTCTTCGGCGATTTTTAAAATACGGCATAATGTCTTTTGCAATGTCAGGTTGTATGAAATCCCCATCACGCACTTTTTGTCAATTTTAAGAATGTCAGGCTCAATGAAAAAAAGATTTTCGAGGCAGGTGTTTCCGAAGCCCACATCGTCCATCGCGACTTTTACTCCCGATCGTTTTAAGATTTGGATGGACTCCGCGAGATGAGATGAGTCACCAAGAATTTGTTGTTCGCTGATCTCAATGCAATAATTGGAAGAACCCGAAAGTTTTTCGATCAGTTTTCTGGCGGGGATATCCATGATCGTGGAAGGCAAAAGATTAATGTGCCGGTCCGTTATGGCTGGAATTAAATTGGAAGCGGCGACACAAGTATTAAAGCAATGGTGATCGACCAAAGTAATCATGTTGTTTTCGAGCGCGGCTTTAAAAAAATCATTAGGCATATTAAACGAGTGATGATGCATGCGCGTCAAGAATTCAAAACCGGTAATCGAGCTGTCACGCAAGTCGTGAATGGGTTGTTTGACGGCGAAGAAATGCTCGCCGCGGCGGAGCGCGGAGATATAGTCCGGCATTTGGGTGGAGAGCCGCGCTTTTCCCGGAAAAGCTTTATGATGCTCATAAAAAACCTGATTCTTTCCGTGATTTTTGCTTTCCATTAAGAGCGGATCCGTCAGGCCCAGGATTTCATCGACGGAAATAACCTGCAATGAAACCGGCGCAAGCCCGATGCTGACGGTGATGCGAATTTTCTTGCTGTCTGAAATGTGTAAATGCATATTTGAAATCGATAAACGCAGGCGTTCCGCTAATTTGACGCCTTCTTCCAGATTCGTCTCCGGTAAAAGCAGCACAAACTCATCGCCGCCGATGCGTCCGATATAGTCTGAGATGCGAACAGAATCTTTAATCTTTTTCGCGACTTCTTTGATGACGATATCGCCGCACGGATGACCGAGAGTGTCATTCACTTTTTTGAAATCGTCGATATCCATGACCAGAGCAAGCAGCGAAGTTCCTTTTCTTTCGGCGGAATGAATTTCGCGGGTCAAAATTTGCTGCAATCCGCGGCGATTGTAAGCGTCCGTCAGAGGATCGAGTACCGCGTACTTCTCAAGCTGAGCGTTGACTTGACGCAGTTTTCCGGTGACGACACTTAGCTTTTTTCTGATGGAATGGCGGTCAATGGCGTGTTGAATAATGCGTATAAGCATTTTAGGATTGGTTTCGCCTTTTACAATGTAATCTTGCGCGCCTTTGCGCACAGCTTCAACGGCAAGTTGGTCGTTATCCAGCCCTGTCATAATGACAACCGGTGTTTGAATTCCCGCGGCAAGAATTTGCGTTATGGCCTGAATCCCTTCCGCGTCCGGGAGCAGCAAGTCCAGAAGAATGAGATCAAAATTTTGTATCGTAAATAATTCCAGGGCGCTTTTTAAAGAAGAGGTGGTGTGAACTTCAAAGCGAGGCTTGTCACTGTGTGTGAGGCGGAAGCGGGTTACCTTTGCGAATTCAATATCATCGTCAACCAGTAGAATTTTATATTGAGCTGTTGGAACCATACTTCCTTTAACGCTGGGAAAACATGGCATAAAGAAACACGGACAGATTAAAGTTCTTTTAACTATTATGCCTGACTTTCTTTATAAAATCAAACCTAGAATGATTCAAATAGATAGGTTGATAGAATTTATTATAAGACTTTATATTAAGCTATATAGATGTAAGAAGCATGAATATATGCACTTATGGAATTGCTATAAGTTGATCGTTGATATTTATAGGACGTAGTATAAGGTTTCTAATAGGGGCCAAATTGTAAGAATAATGAGATTAAAGGGTTCACTGAACCCGAGGGGGATAAAATGAAAAAGGTAATTGCATTGGTGCTGATGTTGGTGCTGGTCGCGGCCAGTCCCGGTTTTTGCGGTACGGTTGATCGCGTATTAGTGAAAGACCGTGTTGCTTCGGATATTCGTCCTGAGCGGGACGCCGGCAGATTGATTGGTTATACCAAAGACAGTCTGTTCAAAGGCTTCGACATGCTGATGAAGCCGATGGCACCGGTCACGGATCCTATGCGCAAATTTACGGGGGAAGTGCTGCATTTTCCCATCAAACTCGTAAATTCGACTTGGGATTTTATGACAAAACCCATTCCCGGCTATAAAGCTTAAACAGCGGCCAGGAAACAAAACGGGTGGAGCTTTTGCTCCGCCCGTTTTGTTTCCTATAGGGCTGTGATTGTTTGCACTCCTATCAGAGTGCTAGAAGAACGCGCGGAACTTCTGTCCCGCGCGTTTCTTTTTAGACGACAGGATCGTCATTGCGAGCGAAGCGAAGCAATCTATCTTTAGAGATTGCCACGGTCGCTTTGCTCCCTCGCAATGACAAGCAACAGACTTTTTTCGCGAGTTCCTCGTCTCTGGTCTCCGGTCTGGTATAATCCCGCATGTCGCAATCCATTCCTTACTCCAAGCCTATCGCCATTGTTGATGTTGAAACCACTGGCGGCAGCGCGGCCAATAATCGTTTGATTGAAATCGGAATTATCCGAATTGAAAACGGAGTCGAAGTCCGCCGCTTCCAAAGCTTGGTTCAGCCCGGACAGTCGGTGCCGATTTTCGTGCAAAATTTGACCGGAATTTCCGATCACGCTTTAGAGTCAGCGCCGGTTTTTCGCGACATTGCGGATGAAGTCGAAGAATGCCTTAAAGACGCACTTTTCATCGGGCACAATGTGCGCTTCGATTATGATTTTGTGCGGCACGAGTTTCGCCGTCTCGAACGGCGGTTTGTCGCACCCACGCTTTGCAGCGCGCGTTTATCCCGCGCTCTTTTTCCCGAACACAAAAGACATAATCTTTCCGAGCTGGTTGAGCGGCACGGTCTTTCTGTTTCAAGTCGTCATCGCGCGCTCGATGACGCGCAGGCGGTTTGGGATTTTTTCCGAAAAACAATTGAAACCATCGGCACCGCGAAATTTGGCGATGTTTTTGAAAAACTCGTTGCCGGGCGGCCGCCGCAAACCATGATTCCCGCTTCGCGGTTTCAAAATATTCCCGAATCCGCGGGAGCTTATATTTTTCGTGATGCGCATGGAGCGGCGCTTTATGTCGGAAAAAGCGCCAATTTACGCGAACGCATTTTGGGGCATTTCTACGGAGACTTTGAAAACCCAAAAGAAGCGCAGCTGCTTGAACAGGCGACGGATTTGGAGTGGATTCCCGCACCGGGTGAATTATCCGCCTTATTTTTAGAAGCCGAATTAGTGCAGAAATTAAATCCGCTGCATGCGCGCAAAGCCCGGAAATCAATGGGGATGATTTGCGCGATGAAGCGTGTCAACGCGGACGGTTATCCGCAAGCAGAGCTTGTGCGTGAAAGCGATGTTCAAAATAAGAATGATGTTCTGGCTTATTACCGCGGGTTTCGCGAAGCGAAAGAAGCTTTGGCATTGCTCGCGGACAAATTTAAACTTTGCCGCAAATTACTTGGGCTTGAAAAAGAAGGCGGGGCTTGTTCCGGAGTTCAATTTAAAAGGTGTTCGGGCGCATGCCTTGGCGCTGAATCAGCGGAAGTTTATTCGGCAAAATTTGCCCGCGCCTTTCAACAGGCCGGAACGGCATCGTGGCCTTATCCGTCTGCAATTTTGGTGGACGAATTTGATGAAGAGTTAAATCAAGGCGAGGCTTATGTGGTTCAAAACTGGCTTTTACTCGCAAGAATTCGTTATCAAGGCGAATCTCGTCAGGTTGAAAAGCTCACTTCCGGTTTTGATTGGGACCAGCTCAAAATTTTAAAGCGTGTTATTCAAAGTGAAACCGCGCGCATCCGCAGTCTTGAAAAGCAAGAAATGCAATCTCTATTGAGCGGAGCCGCGATTAAAAAGTGAAGTTTGAAGGAGGAAAGGCCGTTCTATAAAGAGCTTTTATATGCTGTCAATTTCAATCTCAGAGGGGGTTCGAATGTCTTCTTTTTATAAGTCGATTCGCACCCTCGTTTTTTTTGGCGCGCTATTCACGCTGACTTTTTTTTCGCATTTAACCGCGAGCGCGGAATCAGTTTTGCTGCGTTCGGAAGATGCGAGCTGGATCGCCAGCATGATTTTTCAGAACGAATGCCAGATGAAAAATGACAATTTGATTTCCTGGAATGAGGGCGAAGATTTTTTGTCGCTTGGAATCGGGCATTTCATTTGGTATCCCCAAGGCCGTCCCGATCGCTACCGCGAAAGTTTTCCGGAGTTGATGCGGAGTTTTGAGAAGCAGGGCCAAAAAATTCCTGACGCGGTGAAAGCGATGTTGAAAAATGGGTCGCCATGGAAAACACGCGATGAATTTCTTGCCGCGCACGCAGGTGCTGAAGCGGCTCAGTTGCGCGGATTTTTAAAAGAGACAATGAATGGCCAGGCCTTATTTATGATCCGGCGTTTTCAAAGCGCGGTTTTGAAAATGATTCAAACGACACCACCCGAACAACGTGCCCTCTTAGCGGAAAAAATTTTTGGATTGACGCAAACACGCAACGGCCTTTACGCGATGATTGACTACCTCAACTTTAAAGGCGATGGGCTTTCACAAGAGGAACGTTATCGCGAGCACGGTTGGGGTTTATTTCAAGTTTTTTATGAAATGGGTTGGCCCGTTGATTCGGAAGGACCCGAAGCAGAGTTTGTTGAGGCGGCGCGTATTGTGTTGCGCCGTCGGGTTGATAATGCCCCGTCCGAGAGATTGGAAGAACGTTGGATTCAAGGCTGGGAAAATCGTGTTAAAACCTACTCGGCTTCGTCAGATTCATTTAAGTTTTCTTCTCAACAGGTCAACGGCGCTCATCTTTCTGAGAATGCAGAGCCGATTGAACTTATGAATCGCGCTGATTTTTCCGTTAAGTCTTGAGTCTGTCGGCTTGTTCCACTTATAATTGGCGCATTTCTATAATCTTTCTTTAAGGAAAACAACATGAAAAAATATTTGTTTTTAATTTTATTGGCACCTCTTTTTTTAGCGGGTTGCACTGAGATTCAAGATGGGGAAGTCGGGGTTAAAAAAACGCTCGGTAAAATTAACGATCAGCCTTTGCACGCGGGTTGGAATTTTTATAATCCCTTTTTCACCAATATTGAAGTTTGGGACATCAAAACCCAGGAATTAAAAGAGCAGGCGCAGGTGCCGTCTTCAGAAGGTTTGATTTCCTCGCTTGATGTTTCGGTTTTATTTAATATTCCCGCGGAAAAAGCACCGTTGATTCGCAAAACCATCGGGCCTTATTATATGGATACCGTCATTGAACCGTATGTACGCGAAGCGATCCGTAACATTATTAGTGGGTATGAAGTGAAAGCACTTTACAGCGAGAAGGGGCGTAGTGAAATTACAACAGGAATTCTAAATCACTTGAAGAGCAAGCTCGAGCCGCGCGGAATTTTGGTGCAGGACGTGTTGCTGCGCGACGTGAGATTGCCGCCGACTTTTTCAACCAGCATTGAGTCGAAACTGCGTGCCGAGCAGGAATCCTTGCAAAAAGAATTTGAATTGAAGAAAGCCCAGAAAGACGCGGAAATTGAAGTTGCGCGCGCGCAAGGCGTGGCCAAGTCCAATAATGTAATTGCGAGCAGTTTGACTAGCAATTACCTTAAATATTTATGGATTAAAGGAATGCAGTCCGCCCAAATGCAGGTGGTTTATGTTCCCACCGAAGCCAACCTGCCGATTCTGGAAGCGAAGCGTTGGGATTTAGCTGAAAAAGCGGCGAAGCCCTGAGTGCTGCATCTGATTGAAGTCATGCGATAATACTCTCATGTATCGTTTTCAAAAGTAAGGGCTTAATAAAACAGTGAGCAAGCATTCTTTTTTTTTGAGGAGCTTCTAACGGGATGCGTTTAAATTCTTTTCCCGAAATAGAAGATTTTCGTAAACTGCCGCATGAAGTGGTTGTGAAGGGCGCGATTTCCGAATCCGATCCCAAGAAGGGCGTCGAAGTTCGCGGAATTGTGATCAACAATATCGGCCAGCCCATCAAAAATATCCGCGTGCAGGTAGTCGTGTTCGACGAATATCATTTGCCGCAAATGAGTACCAGCCTTTCGCCCGCGCCGGCTAAATTGCAGCAAGGCGGAATCGCGAATTTTGTTTTTACGCTGGAAGGTTTGGAGAAACCGGTGAAGGATTTATATCTGCACGCAAACTGGGGTTTTGATGCCGGTGAACCTGAAGAAGAGGAAGCCGAAGAAGAGAGTGACGAGCCTCAAGCATGAGTTCTGATTCCCAAGCAAAGATTTCCGCCCCGCAAATCGAAGTTTTGATGAAAGAAAAGCGCGAATTTATTCCTTCCGAGAAATTTAAATCCCTCGCGCTTGTTCAAAATGAAGAAGTTTTTGAAACCGCGGCAAAAGACCCGGTTCAATTTTGGGAAACTTGGGCGAAAGAATTGACCTGGTTTCAAAAATGGATTCGTCCTTTGCGCTGGAGTCCGCCGCATGCCGAATGGTTTATAGGCGGAAAGATTAACGCCTGTTTTAATTGTGTGGATCGCTATGTTTTTGGCGCTCCGGGCATTGAACCTCAAAAAAATAAAACCGCGATTATTTGGGAAGGCGAGCCCGGCGATTCGCGCGCACTCACTTACGAAGACCTTTGGCGTGATGTCACAAAATTTGCGAACGGATTGATTGCCCTCGGCGCAAGACGCGGCGACCGCATCGCGATTTACATGCCGATGGTTCCCGAGGCGGCGGTGGCGATGCTGGCTTGCGCGCGCATCGGAGCTGTTCACAGCGTTGTATTTGGCGGATTCAGCGCAGAATCTTTGCGTGACCGGATTAACGATCAGCAGGCCAAGTTTGTGATTACCGCTGACGGCGGCTGGCGGCGCGGAAAAAAAACCCCTCTCAAAACAGCGGTTGATGAAGCGCTGCGGCCATATCCTGCCTCTGAGTCTTCGACTCAACCGGCACAAAAATGCCCCGTTGAAAAAGTAATTGTATTTAAGCGTACGGGCGATGCCGTGACGATGCAGGCGAAGCGCGATGTATGGTGGCATGATATTGTTGCGAATCAGGATACCGATTGTCCCGCGCAGCCGATGGATTCGGAAGATTTACTTTTCATTCTTTATACTTCCGGGACAACCGGTAAACCGAAAGGCATTGTTCACACCACCGGCGGTTACATGACCGGGGTTTACGCGACAACGAAATGGGTTTTTGATTTAAAACCCGGCGATGTTTTTTGGTGTACTGCGGATGTGGGCTGGATTACGGGGCACAGTTATTTGGTTTATGGCCCGCTTTCAAACGGAGCAACGATCCTGATGTATGAAGGCGCGCCGGATTTTCCGGATCAAGGGCGTTTTTGGCAATTGATTGAAAAATATAAAGTCTCTATTTTTTATACCGCGCCCACTGCGATCCGCGCGTTTATGAAATGGGGCCATGCTATTCCCGCGAAGTATAATTTAAAGAGTCTTCGCCTCTTAGGATCAGTTGGGGAACCGATTAATCCCGAAGCATGGATGTGGTATCACGAACATATCGGCCTGAAAAATTGTCCGATTGTGGATACCTGGTGGCAAACCGAAACCGGAGCGATCATGATTACAACTTTGCCCGGCGCAATGAAAACAAAACCCGCTTCCGCGGGCAAAGCCTTTCCGGGAATTTCAGCGGCGGTTTTAAATGAAGCGGGTGAGGAACTGAAACAAGGCGGCGGGTATGCCGCAATTACCGAACCCTGGCCTTCGATGCTGCGCACGATTTACAGGGATGATGAGCGTTACCGTGAAACCTATTGGTCCAAGTGGAATGGAAAAGCCTACTTTGCGGGAGATGGTGTGCACCTGGATGAAGAAGGCTACTTTTGGTTCATGGGACGCGTCGATGATGTCATGAATGTCGCGGGGCATCGCATCGGCTCAATGGAAGTCGAAAGCGCACTGATTGATCACTCGTCCGTCGCGGAGTCCGCGGTTGTCGGAAAACCGCATGATATTAAAGGCCAGGCCTTGGTTGCTTTTGTAACGTTGAAAGCGGGAATTCAAAGCAGTGATAAGCTGTCCGCCGAGCTTCGGGAACATGTCGCGAAAAAAATCGGGCCGATTGCCCGTCCGGACGATATTATTTTTACGGCGGATCTCCCCAAAACCCGTTCGGGCAAAATTATGCGCCGGCTTTTGCGTGACATTGCCGAGGGGAAAGCTTTGGGAGATACGACAACGCTTGCCGACCCTGCAGTAATCGCCCAACTCAAACAACAATACCAGGAAGACTAACTGTGTTATTTTTACTCTGGGCTACGCCCAATCGTTTATGAAATCAATCGAATATTTAACCGCGATTGTTTTGGCTGAGCGCAGCTTAGATCAAGAACTTGGCAAAGAAGCCGTCTTGTGGGCCGATTTGCTTTTGGCGCAAGGCACGGATTGCCCCGAAGTAAAAAATTTGATTTGTATTGATCCTTTGGCAAGTAAAGCTCAAACGGAAAAGCTCGTGGATGATTGTTTGACCAAGCTGGGGATTGCGCTGGTTGACGAAAAATTCGCGCATTTGCTTTTGATTTGGGCGCAAACTCAGAAACTTTTAAAATCCGAAATGAATGTTACCGATTTCCTTGAGCATATGCAGGCGCTTTGCAAAAAATTTGATCATGAGCCGGTTTACATGCAATTTTATTTGCTGCATTGTGCCGGACAGGATTTGTCCAAGGGCGCTTCTTCGATTGTTTTCCATGACAGGGAAGTTAATGGAAATAACTTTGAGCAGGTTTTACGCTGGGAAATCGATTTATTCCTGGAGCAAAATGAAGACGAAGTTCTTGAACTGATTAAAATAAAGTACAGAGAATGAAAAACAAAAAATTATTTGAAGCCGCGAAAAAAGCGACCGTGGCTGGTCGTCCCCGCGCAGGCGGGGATCCAGAAAAAGAGTAAATAGTATGAACAATAAGAAACTGTTTGAAGCGGCCCAAAAAGTCATCCCCGGCGGAGTGAATTCCCCGGTGCGGGCGTTTAAAGCTGTGGGCGGTGTGCCTGTTTTTGTGAAGCGCGCGAAAGGCCCCTATCTTTATAGTGAAGACGGGAAACGCTATCTTGATTTCATCGGTTCATGGGGGCCGATGCTTTTTGGGCACGCGCCGGATGGATTGGTCCGCGCGGTTTCAAAAAAAATCAAAGACGGTACAAGCTTTGGCGCGCCGACAAAAGAGGAGACTCAGCTTGCTGAAGCGATCCGTGATTTTTTTCCTTCCATTCAAAAAGTTCGTCTGACGAATTCCGGCACCGAAGCGGTGATGAGTGCCGTTCGGCTGGCCCGCGGTTATACGGGGCGCGCTCGAATTCTTAAGGTGGATGGCGGCTATCATGGGCATGTGGACAGTCTTTTGATTCAGGCCGGTTCCGGCGCGACGACGTTCGGCATTCCGGATTCAAAAGGGATTCCCTCAGGCCTTTCGCATTTGAGTTTATCCGTTCCTTACAACGATATTGCGGCGTTGAAATGCGCTTTTAAGAAAATCGGAAAAGAAATCGCGGCTTTTGTGTTGGAACCCGTTCCGGGAAACATGGGGACGATTCTTCCGAGCGAAGGTTATTTGGAAGCCGCACGCGAAATTACAAAAAAATACGGAGCATTGCTTGTTTTCGATGAGGTGATGACTGGTTTTCGAATTACAGAAGGCGGCGCGCAGAAATTATACGGCGTGAAGCCCGATTTGACCTGCCTTGGAAAAATTGTCGGTGGGGGTATGCCTCTCGCGGCGTTTGGCGGACGCGCGGATATTATGAATTTTCTTGCTCCGTTGGGCCCTGTTTACCAGGCTGGGACGCTGGCCGGAAATCCTGCCGCGGTTTCAGCAGCGCTTTGGATGCTGAATGAAATTAAAACCAAAAAACCGCACGCGGCTTTGCATAAACGCTGCGCGAAATTTTACGCAGGGCTGCATCAATTTATCCGCGCGAAGCAATTGCCTGTGACACTGAATCATATCGGTTCGATGTGGACTTTGTTTTTTACAAAAGGCCCCGTGACAGATTATGTTTCCGCAAAAAGTTCAAACACGAAAGCCTTCGCGAAGTTTTTTCATAGGTGTTTGGCGCAGGGGGTTTATCTTGCGCCGGCTCAATTTGAAGCTAATTTTATTTCGGCTGCGCACACGGATGATCAGCTGAAGTTGGCTTTGAGCAAAATACAAAAGGCTTTGAAATAAGGCATAATTAAGTTGAATAGATGGAAGTTGCTTTGCGTCGTATAGGTGTATTATTTAAAGGGGGAAATATGATTCGAAAATTCTGGATTCTAATGGTGATGGCTTTAGTGATCAATTTTAACGGTGCGATATTGCATGCCGAAGAAGGCGAATCGGAAAATGGAAAGATGGATCCCGCTGCCCGCTCAGAGAAGCTCAAGCAAAACAACCCCGAACTTTTTAAGAAATTGGATGCCAACGGTGATGGAATGATTGATAAATCGGAGCATGAAGCCGGAAAAGCTATGCGTGATCAGCACTTTAAAGAAATGCTTGAAAAAAATTCCGAAATGAAAGCAAAGTTGGATGCCAACGGCGACGGACAGATTTCAGACGATGAAAAAAAGGCCGGGCATGAAAAGATGCGTGAACACCGTGAAGAACGCCGCGACGAATTTAAAGCCGGACATGAAGCTCGCCGGGAAAAAATGATGGAAAAAAAACCGGAACTGAAAGCGAAGCTAGATGCGGACGCCAACGGAACCGTTTCCAAAGAAGAATGGAAAGCCGGAAAGGATGCTCGTAAGGAGTTCCGTACCGAGAAGCAGAACAAGTTTTTGGAAGAGCATCCTCAGGCTAAAGAACGCATGGATACGAATAAAGACGGAAATGTGGATCGCGCCGAGCGCCATGCAGCACGGGAAGAACGTCACGAGAAACGACAGGCAAAGCGGGCTTAAAAGTTTCGTTCAAATCAGCCGATAACAAACCCCGCAGTTATTGCGGGGTTTGTTTTTTCAGATCTATGGCATAAGGAAAAGATGAAGAAATTTTTTTTGGGAATGGTGCTATCAATAATTTGTGCCGGTGTTGTTTTCGCGCAGGGCCTGGGCGATTTTCAGGACTCAGACGCATTCAAACATTATCTCAATCGCCCTAAAACCGAACTTTCAAAGCTAATCTATTTATTAGATCGTTTTAATGCTCCGGGCATTGAAATCAAATTGGACGGGAATATTTATACAACCGACAAAGCCTTTCCGTATAGCAAAGGTTACCTTTCAAAAAACTACAAAAAAGAGCCGGCCGAGGATTGGATTCGTGCGCATTGTTACCGGTCGCGCGAAAAAAACGAAGTGCTTTATATGCGTGTAGGGGATGAAGGTTTCCGGCCTGTCCGTGATGTTTTGATCGAAGAACTTAAACATTTGAGAGCGATTGAGAAATAAATTCGCTTTCCGCCTTGAATTCAGAGGCGATTTAATATATTTTCTACGCCGTGAAAAGATTTTTTAACGTCATTTTAATAATCGGGTTAATGGTTTCGACCAACGCTTTCGCGGCGCTTCCGCCGATCGGCGAGTCGCAGGCTTTTGAGCGTTATAAAAAGCGCATTAAAACCGAACTTTCAAAATTAATTTTTCTTCTGGATCGTTTTAATTCTCCCGAGATGGAAATTAAAATCGATGGAAATACTTACCGCGCCGAACAAGCTTTTCCCTTCGCAAAAGCTTTTTTAGCGGTTTATTATCATAAAGAAAAAGCCGAAGTTTGGATTCAGAAGTACTGCTACCGCTCGCCGTTTACCAATCAAGTTATGCTGGGCTGTATCAAAGGTGAGAAATGTGTGCCCGGCCGCGATCTTTTATTGGAAGAATTGAAGGCATTACGTTTAGCCGAGCAAAGTGCTAACGCTAAGCCGAAAAATTAAATCCGCCCTTTCGCTTCTGTTCCTCGCGCTGTCTCCATGCTAAAATCCACGCATGCACTCAGCTTCATCGGTTACTCAAAATCTTCCGCTCACAAATGTTTCCATTATCAGTTTTGAGAGCCGGCAATCCGATATCTTAAGACAAGCGCTTGAGAAGCACGGCGCAACGGTCTTTTCCGCGCCGAGTGTCCAGGAAATTCCATTCGAACAAAACCCCGAAGCTTTTGCTTTCGCCGAAAAGCTTGTCGCGGGAAAAATGGACATGGTTATTTTAATGACCGGTGTCGGGACTCGTTATTTAATTCAAGTGCTTGAAAAACGTTTTGAAAAAGCGGAGCTTGTGGCGGCACTCAAAAAAACGACGCTTGTAGCGCGCGGTCCCAAATCCGTGCAGGCTTTACGCGAGCTGGGACTGATTCCCGCGATGACCATTCCCGAGCCGAACACCTGGCGGGAAATTCTTGAAGAGCTGGATCAAAACCCGCGCGGCATGGATTTGGAAAACCGTAATGTCGCGGTGCAGGAATACGGCGAATCCAACGGTGAGTTTCTTACGGCTTTAAAGAAAAGGAAAGCCAATGTTACGCAAATTCCGGTTTATCGCTGGGCTTTACCCGAAAACCGTGAGCCGCTTGAGACGGGAATCAAAAAAGTAATGAATGGCGAAATCATGATCGCCGTTTTAACCAGTGCGATTCAAATCCGGCATGTTTTAAAAGCCGCATCCGAAATGGGTGTTGAAAATGAATTTCGCAAAAAATTTAAAAGTTTGTTAATCGCATCCATCGGGCCGACCACTTCTGAGACATTGCAAGAGCTTGGATTTACACCCGGTTTTGAGCCCTCGCATCCCAAAATGGGAACATTAGCAAAAGAACTCGGAGAGTTCTTTTGCCAAAGCCGTGAGGCCCGAGGCCCGAGGCCCGAGAGTCTTATAGCTTCTGCTTCTCTCCGGCCTCCGACCTCCGACCTCCGGGCCTCCTTGTTTCTTCGTGCATGCAGACGCGAGCCTGTCGAACGCACTCCTATTTGGTTGATGCGCCAGGCGGGACGCTATCAGAAATCCTATCGCGAAATCCGCAGCCATTTTTCGTTTCTCGACCTTTGTAAAAATAAAGAAGCTGTGGCGCGGGTGACTATTAACGCCGTAGAAGAGCTGGGTGTCGATGCCGCGATTATTTTTTCCGATATTCTCGTCATTTTAGAGCCGATGGGTTTTGGTTTGGATTATGTAACAGGCGACGGGCCGGTGATTAACGCCGAAATCAAAGGTTTGTCCTCGGTTGAGAAAATTCCTGATTTTGACCCTGAGATTGAGCTGGCTTATGTCATGGAGGGAATTCGTTTGACGCGCGCGAACCTGAATTCTGCGATTCCATTAATCGGATTTTCAGGCGCGCCTTTCACGCTCGCTTCTTATTTGCTGGAAGGCGGAGCATCCAAAAACTTTATTCGCACAAAGACGCTCATGCATTCGGATGAAAAAGCCTGGCACGCGCTTTTAGAAAAAATTACGCGTTCAACGGTGAAATATTTGCAGGCGCAAATCCGCGCGGGTGCGGACGCATTGCAGGTTTTTGATTCCTGGGCCGGTATTTTAAACGCAGCGGATTATACGCGTTATGTTTTACCGCATAGCCGGGAATTGCTAAAACAGGTGAGCGGAAAAGTTCCCGTGATTCATTTTGGAACCGGAACCTCGCCGTTTCTGGATATTTTTTCAAGTGCCGGCGCGGATGTTGTCGGAATTGACGCGCATATTCCGCTGGATGAAGGCTGGAAAAAAGCGGGTGCCAATAAGGCTGTGCAAGGCAATTTGGATCCTGTTTTACTTTTTGCGCCCAAAGAAAAAATCCGTGAAGAAGTTAAAAAAATCCTGGAACAGGCTGCCGGCAGGCCCGGACATATTTTTAATTTAGGACACGGTGTTTTGCCTGGAACACCGGAAGATAATGTGAAATATCTTGTCGATTGCGTCCGTGATATTTCTTCCTCCGTGCTTCGCCCGACCGGAAATCGCAGTCCTAAGTAATGGTTTGTTTATCATGAAAAGAATTGCAATTATCGGCGGTGGAATTTCAGGACTCGCGACGGCTTATTATCTTCAGCAAATCAATCTTGATTTTGAGATCCGTATCTTTGAAGCAAGTGACCATGCCGGCGGGATTTTAGAAACCAGCTGCACGGCGGATGCGCTCATGGAACATGGGCCGGACGCGTTTATTTCCGAGAAGCCCTGGGCCCTCGAGCTTTGCCGCGAGCTGGGGTTAGAATCCGAAATCATCCCGACGCGTGCGGAAAATCGCCGCAGCTTTATTCTTTGCGGGAAAAATCTCAAAGCTATTCCCGCGGGATTTTATCTTACCGCGCCTAAAACTTTTTCAGCTTGGTGGAATTTGCCAGGCATGAGCTTTGCGGGGAAACTGCGCATGCTGGGTGATTTATTTTTACCCGCTAAAAAGGACAATGCCGACGAGAGCGTCGCGGATTTTATTTGCCGCCGTTTTGGCCGGGAAACTTTGGAAAAGTTAGCACAGCCCATGATCGCGGGGATTTATACCGCTGCTCCTGATCAATTAAGTTTGATGGCAACTTTTCCTCAATTCCGCGAAATGGAAAAAAAACACGGTAGTGTTATCCGCGGCTTAGCCAAAAAAAAATCTGCCGCGCAAGCCAGCGGGCCGCGCTATTCACTTTTTTTAAGCTTGCGGGGCGGCATGGCGGATATTATTCGAGCGCTGGAGCAAAAGCTAAAAGGGAAAATAGAATGTTTTGCGCCTGTTCAGAAAATCACGCATAACGGCAGCGAGTGGGAAGTGCATATTGACCAGGATGTTTATGAAGCCGATGCCGTTTGTCTGGCAATACCTGCGCATGCGGCGGCGCGCCTGACGGATGAAAACTTAGCGCAAAAGCTGCGGCTGATTCATTTTGAGTCCGTGGCGACAATCAATTTTCTTTTTGATAAAAAAGATATTCGGCATCCGCTCGATGGTTTTGGTTTTGTCGTGCCTGCGGCCGAGAAGCGCAATTTAATCGGCTGCAGTTTTTCGCATCAGAAGTTTGAAGGGCGCATTTTGGATTCAAATCATGTTTTACTGCGTGCCTTCGTGGGCGGAGCTTACGGGCGGGATATTTTTAATAAGCCGGATGAAGCAATGATCGCCGCAGTTTTAGATGACCTTAAAGATATTTTGGGAGTTTTAGCCGCGCCGCGCAAAACTTTGTTGCATCGTTATCCTCAGGGTATGCCGCAATATGAAGTTGGGCATTTGGAACGCGTCCGTGATATTTTTGAAACCGCAGCGGATGAAAAAGGTCTCTTTTTAACGGGCAATTCTTATTACGGCATCGGAATTCCGGATTGCGTGCGCCACGCCAAAGAAACCGCGGAAAAAATAGCACAACTTCTTCAGTCTAGGGCCTCCGGTCTCGGGCCTCTGGCCTAAGTTATGTATACGATTCAGGTTGTAGGCGCGGGTTATACGGGTTCGCGGATAGCCCAATTTTTTGCAGCGAAAAAACAAAAAGTCTTCGCGTTGACGCGCTCTGCCGAGAAATCCAAACGTTTTGAATCTCAAAAAATAATCCCGATAATCGCAGATTTAACTAAGCCGGAAACTCTTTCAAAGATTCCGTCCGCGCATTTTATTGTGATTTGTCCCGCTCCGGACCGTGTTATTTTTAGCTCTGCGCCTGAGGCGCAACCGCTTGCCTCAGAACAAGCGTACGAAGAGATTTATTTGAAAGGAATCGGAAACTATCTCCAGGCAATAAAAAAAAATCCGCGGCCGTCTTTAATTGTTTATCTTTCGAGCACGGGAGTTTGGCAGGATCAAAGCGGGGATTTTTTTGATGAAACGGTTGTTCCCGCGCCGGTTTCTGTGAAGGCGAAGATTCTTTTTGCGGCCGAAAAGCAGGTTTTAAACTGCGGTTTGCCGGCCGTGGTTTTGCGGTTGTCGGGAATATACGGGCCGGAACGAAACCGCATCCGGGCTTTCCGCGAAAAGAAATGGCCTGTTGACGGGAAAGACCGCTGGATGAATGTGATGCATGTGGATGATATCGTTGAAGCCCTGCCCGTTATTTTTAAAAATGGCATCGAAGGCGAAACTTATTTAGGGACAGATCAGGAGCCCTTTTTAATGTCAACTTTGGTAAAATGGCTTTCAGAAAAATCCGGTATTCAGAATACACATTCGTTTGAATGTAATCCTTCGGGCCGCCGTCTAAAAAGTGAAAAACTGAAAGAGCTCGGAGTTATTTTAAAACATCCCACATTTCGTGAAGGTTACGCGGCAATCATGAAAGCGCCATTATAAAAAAAGGCACACAAATGAAAAAAATTATTTTTACGTTCGCATTATGCGCCTTAACATCTGCGGCTTTTGCGGCCGACTCGGTTGAGTTGACGGTTTACAACCAGGATTTTGCTTTGGTCAAGCAGGTGTTTAATAAGGATTTGAAGGCGGGGAACAGCGAAGTTCAAATCGAAGGAACGGCCGCCCAGCTTGATCCCACTTCGGTGCATATCGCTTCCTTGACGGCGCCGCTTGATTTTCGCGTACTGGAACAGAATTTTGTTTTTGATCTTTTGAATTACGGCAGCCTGCTTGAAAAATATATCGGCCGCGAGGTTGAAATCCAACAAGTCAGCAATGACGGCAAGGGGCAGCTTTTTACGCAAAAAGGAAAATTGCTCACATCTGGTTATCAACTTCAACCCTATAATTCCGGCGGCTTTGTTTCGGGCGGATATCAATATTCACAGAGCGGAAGTCCGATGGTTGAAATTGACGGGAAAATTCATACCGCGATCGAAGGCCATCTTGTTTTGCCGCAGCTTCCGCAGGAATTTGTTTTAAAGCCGACGCTGCTTTGGCAGGTTGAAAATCGCAAAGCGGGTAAGCAGGATTTACAGCTTTCTTATTTAACTTCGGGCATTAAGTGGATTTCCGATTATGTCGCGACCGTCGATGACAAAGATCAGAAAATAAATTTAATCGGCTGGGTGACGATTGATAACCGCAGCGGCGCTCAATATGATAAAGCTAAACTGAAACTTGTCGCCGGCGACGTCAACCGCGTCCAGGACGCGCAGCCCGTGATGTATAAGACCATGCGTGCCGAAGCGGTAGGGATGGACGCGGGGATGGCGCCGCAATTTCAAGAGCAGTCATTTTTTGAATATCATCTTTATACTTTGCAAAGATCCGCGACTGTAAAAAATAATGAAATGAAGCAGATTGAAATGATGAGCGCTCAGGATGTTCCGGTTCGAAAAATTTACAAGGTTGAAAATGGCTCGAAACCGCAAGTGAAGCTTGAGTTTGATAATAAAAAAGAGAACGGAATGGGGATGCCGTTGCCCAAGGGGCGCGTGCGGTTATATAAAAAGGATTCCGAGGGAAGCTTGCAATTTATCGGCGAAGATCAAATTCAGCATACACCCAAAGATGAAAAGCTGAGTCTGCTGCTTGGTAATGTGTTTGACCTGGCGGTTGAGCGCAACCAAACGAACTACAATCAAATTCAGCCCGGCAAGGTTTGGGAAGAAACCTGGCAAATTAAGCTGCGCAACCGCAAGGAAGAGGATGTTAAGGTTTTGGTGTCGGAAAATTTGTATGGCGGACGGGAGTGGAAGATCGTTAAAAACTCGCATCCTTTCCAAAAGAAAAACGCTCAGCAAATTGAAGCGGTGATTACGATTCCAAAGGGGCAGGAAGTTATTTTTAGCTATACGGTTAAATATAATACCTGACCTTGAAACGGAATAGACGGTAGGGTTTGATTCAATTTACAAACGCTGGGGCATGTGCTATATCTGTTGCCCTCGAAACGGTTTAAACGATAAAAAACGAACTGTTTTGGATGCTCTTATTTAAAAACAAGGAGAATTAAAATGAAGAAAAATTTATTGGCATTGCTGGTTCTGGCTTTGATGCTTGGACTTTCTTTTTCCGCGTGCACTAAAAAAGAAAAACCCGCTGAAACCGCGGTTGATGAAACTGCGGCGCCTGTTCAAGCAGACGCGGCTAAGTCAGATTTAGATGAAGACATTTTTGATCTTGATACCCCTCCCGTTGATACGACAGCGGATCAGGCACAAGAAACAGCGACTGATCTTGTGGATCAGTCTACGGATAGCACTCAGGGCATGCTTGATGGCGCGGCCGATGCAACGGCAGAAACCGATGCATCTCTCGGAGCTATGAGTGATTCTGTTCAAGAAACGGCAAACCAAGCGGTTGCAACCGCAAGTACGGCTGCTACAACGGCAGCAGTATCAGCAACAAACGCGGTTAAATCAGCTCAAGACGCGACCAAGGCGGCGATGGATGCGACCGACTCGGCTGCTTTAGCGAAAAAAGCACAAAGCAAGGCTACGGACGCCGCTAATACCGCGACAGCGGTAGTTGCGGACGCGGCTAAGAAAGCTTAATAAGTTTTCTTCAGGCTTCGAAAAGAAAGCCGGCAGATTTTTCTGCCGGCTTTCTTTTTTCTGTTTCTGTTTATAAATGCGCTCCTCGATAAAACTCGGAGCGCGCACTATCCTTTGCTCGGAGTTTAATGAAGCAACCAAGATGATCGAGTCTTGTTCGTAGCACGTCAAGATGTCCCCATTTGTTAGCAAATGAAATGTCCCCTGGTTGTTGATAAGGGAGATAGCCTCGGAGTAGCGATTTCTTTGTT
>JAYTHE010000043.1:0-114924 GCA_043732705.1 Candidatus Omnitrophota bacterium
ACGCTGAACTTGAGAAAACCCGAGCCGAAGCAAAATCAAAGCAAGCTGATTTAGAAGAGTTGCTTAAGGCCGCTCAGGTCGAAGCGAAAGCAAAACAAAATGAGCTTGAACAAGAGGCGGAACGTTTAAAAGAAGAACGGTTGAAACAAGAGATTGAAAATGAAGCGAAATGGAAAGCGTTTGAAAAAACTCTTTCGAGCGAAAAGACCAAGCTCGCTAAAGTTGAGGCCGAATACAAAGCTGCAAAGCAGAGCTGGGAAGGACTCAGCGCGGAGCAAAAGCGAACGCAGGAAAGTTTAAACGCACGTTATACCGAAGCGGTGCAGGCTCTTGAACAAAAAAGCGAAGCCCTTAAAGCCAACGTGATGAGTCTTGAGAGAGAGAAAGCTGCGCTTGAAACCGAGAAGACGAAGCTTGCACAGCTGGAAGAAGCGCATGCCGAGCTTGAACTCAAGCATGAAGAGATCAGCAAGCAAAGCCGCAATCAAATCAGCGGGTTAGAAAGAGTTCTCGCGGCATTACGACAAGAGCATGCGCAGGCAGCGGCAAACGCCGAAGAGAAGATTGCAAATTATGAGAACTTGAAGCAAAAATTAGAAATGCAAAAAGCAGAGCAAGCCGATGCCTTACAAAAAGAGCGGCAATTAATCGCGGAGTTTGAAAAAGCCAAAGCAGCTGCGGATCAACGAATTGCTGAGCTTGAGAAAGCAAAGACACACCAGAGCAAGGATTTAATGTTGCGGTGCGTGGAGATTGAAAAGCTTGAAACGGAGAAGCGTAAGCAGGCGGAAGAGCTTGAAATAAAAGGCCTTAAGATTGCGGAACTAGAAAAGACCCGAGCCGGGCAGGCAATGGAAGTCTCCGCTAAAAGCGAAGAGATGGAGCGCGGCAAACAAGAGCTGCTGCAAAGAGCCGGAGAATTAGAGCAGGTAAAAAAACAAATAACAGACATTCAAGAACAGGAAAAAATAACGCAAAAAACTTTGCGCGATCAAAAAAACAAAAATCAGCAATTGCAAGAAAACTATGCCGCACTTGAAGCAGTCAAAGAAGCCATTTTTAAATCGGTGAAAGAAGAGCGTAAAAAGCAAGCGGATTTGGAGCTCGCTTTGGAAAATATGAAGCGGGATGCGGCAAGCCTCAATCAAGAAAAGGACCGGGCCAAGCAACAGATGGAAAGTGCGCAAGCGCAGGGAAAAAGGGCAGAAACAGACGCTCTCAATCAAAAAAAGCAAACTCAATTATGGCAGGAGAAATATGCCGAGCTTGACTCGGTCAAAGAGGGCTTTTTTAAAACATTGAGAGAAGAGCGCGAAAATTTGGCCGCTCTTAAACAAGCTTATCAAGAAGTTCAGCAAAAATTAGAGCAGGCCGGAGAAAGAACGGCCAATCTTCAGCGGGAGCTTGATTTGGGCCGGCAGAAATTGCGCGATAGCGAGGCAGAAAAAGAAAAGTTTATGCGAGAGCTGTCAACTTATGCCGCTGCTCAAGGGAAAACAGAGTCTATCCTCAAAGACAAAGAAGAGCTGATGCGCGCCGCGAAAAAAGAGGTGCTTCGTAATATTGAATTAGAAGATCAGCTGCGGCAGCTAAAATCAAAAGCCGCCCCCGGAAAGCCGGTGCCGATGGAAAAAGAACGTCCCGCGGAAGCGAAGAGAGTTTTATCGAGCAAAGAGCAAATTCAGAGGCTCGAATTTATTCTCGAGTTGGAAGATAAAGAGAAAGCGGAAAAAGGAGCAAGTTAGGGAAAGAACGGCACTTGCTTTGAATCCCAACCGCTTTCAAATGAAATAAAAGCCCCGATAAACGGGGCTTTTATTATTTCAACGGCATGCGGTTGCGTAAGCGCAGAGCAAAAGATGTAGAGTGAGATTAATGGCGCCTTTCGTTCATGCCCGCCTAGACGGCGGCATTCTCCTCAGGTCGGCCACTCGCCGCACCTGGTCTTCGCTTTATCCAAACTTGACATAGGTCAGCTTTGGATTTCGCTCAGCGGAATGAATTGCGCGGCTCACTTCGAATCTCACACCACAAATCCGCGCCATTTTTCTCAAAAGGGGTTGAATGCGAGGCGGGATCGAGCGACTGCGGAGGCGTAGTAAAATCTACGCTGCACAAAGGAGCGATGTTCACAACGAAGCAGACACCCCTTTTCAGAAAATGGCGGAGAGGGTGGGATTCGAACCCACGGAACCCTTTCAGGTTCACACACTTTCCAGGCGTGCGCACTAGACCAGGCTATGCGACCTCTCCAAAAGTGGCGCACATTATAACGAATCCTGTTTTACAAAGCACTAACCAGTTTACCGCCAAATTCTCCCTTAATCCCATGCTTCGCTCAAGCGCCAAGATCGCATATACTGTCACATCTTATGGGGAACCACTCTTTTTCAGTTCGGGAGAAAGCGCAATTAAAAAACCGCGGAATTACGCTTTTACAGGCGAAGCAGCAAATAAGCCGGTTCAAAAAAGGCTTTTCGCATGCCGTGCTTGTCCGGCCATGCACGCTCGGAAAGGGAATTTTCAAGCTTAATCATGAAGAACAAAAGAGTAGCGAACGGAGATTTTTAAAAGAAAAGTCCCGCAAAAAAATCATTAAATTTGTGCCCGCTTCCGGTGCCGCAAGCCGGATGTTTCATTTTTTAGAAGACCCCAAACCGGAATATAAAGCGTTAAAACAAAAGTTCTTAAAACGTTTGTCTGATTTTGCTTTTTATTCCGAGCTTGGAAAGGTCTTAAAAAAAAGAAGCCAAAATATCGAGTGGCTAAAAAAAGAAAAAAACATAGCAGCTATTGTTTCGGCTCTGCTGGAAAAGGACGGGCTTGGTTATCGCCAGGCACCAAAAGGCATGATTCTTTTTCACCGCAATGGAAAAAAAGCCAGAACCGCTTTTGAAGATCAACTGCGCGAAGGAACTATTTTTGCGGACGCGCAAAAAAAGACACACATTCATTTTACGCTTTCCGGCGCGGCGCGAGCGGAGGTTCGCCGACATTTAAGGCACGCGGCAACAGCGATGCGGCGGCAATTTGTTTTAAGCGATTCAATTCAAAGTCCCGCAACAGATTGTTTGGCAGCAAAAGAAAACGGAGCGCCTGTTCGCGACGAAAAAGGCGGGCTGCTTCTTCGCCCCGCGGGGCATGGTGCATTATTGGCGAACCTCAATCAAATCAAGTCCGGCCTTATTTATGTTAAAAACATCGATAATATTTTGCCGCCTGAAAACCGCGGCGAAGCGGATCGCTGGAAGCGGGTTTTATGTGGAGTCTTTTTGGATATACAAAGCCGCATTTTTGAAGCGCAAAAAATCTTAAAAAAGAAAAAAATGACTCCGCATGAGGCTGTGTTCATACTTGGTTTGGCGGCAGAGCAGGGCTGCGGATTTTCTGAACCTCCGGGCGGTTCGCCCAACCGGCAGAAGCTAATGCAATTCTTTAACCGGCCGCTGCGGGTTTGCGGGATGGTGCCCAATACAGGTGAGCCGGGCGGCGGCCCTTTTTGGGTTCGAGATGCGAACGGCAATGTTTCGGCCCAAATTATCGAGGCGGCGGAAGTAGATTTTAAAAACAAAACACAGGTTCGAATTTGGAAAGCTTCAACACACTTCAATCCCGTTGACTTTGTTTGCGGGGTTTTTGACGCGCAAGGAAAGAAATATAATCTTATGGATTTTTCTGATCCTGAGCGCGGCCTCATTTCAAAAAAGAGTTATTTAGGAAAAGGAATACAGGTCATGGAATTGCCGGGGCTTTGGAACGGAGGCATGGCAAACTGGATATCGGTCTTTGTAGAAATTCCCACGAATGTTTTTGCGCCGGTAAAAACCGCGCTGGATTTATTGCGACCGGAGCATCAAAGCACAAAGAAGAGACGAAGATGATCGCAAATATTAAAAAAATATCAACCAAGCCTTTCACGGATCAAAAGCCCGGAACGTCCGGCTTAAGAAAAAAAGCCGCCGTTTTTCAACAAGCCAATTATGTGGAAAATTTTGCGCAGGCTATTTTTAACGCTTTGCGCGCCGAAGGACAAAGGCTTGAAGGACAGTCACTTATTATCGGAGGCGACGGGCGTTTTTTTAATCGCGAAGCTATCCAAAAAATCATTCGCGTTGCGGCAGGAAACGGGTTCGGAAAAATCTTTGTCGCGCAAAACGGTATTTTGTCGACGCCCGCGGCGTCCTGTGTGATCCGCAAACAGCAATGTTTGGGTGGCATTATTTTGTCCGCGAGCCATAATCCGGGCGGCCCCGCAGGAGACTTCGGAATGAAATATAACATTTCTACCGGCAGCCCCGCGCCGGAGAAATTAACCCAAAGAATTTATGAAGAGTCTTTGAAAATCGAAGAATATTTTGAAGCTGAGGTTGATTTGATTGATTTATCCAGGCCGGGACTTGTCCGCTCGGGCAGTGCGAACATTGTTGTTTTTGATGGGCTGAACGATTATGTTGAGCTCATGCAAAGCCTTTTTGATTTTAAAAGCATCCGCGAACTTTTCAACTCCGGTTTTAAAATGAAATTCGATTCTATGTCCGCGGTGACGGGGCCTTATGCTAAAAAAATTTTTACTGAGCTCTTGGGCGCGGCGCCCCAGGATATTTTGAATGCTGTGCCCAAAGAAGATTTTGGCGGAGGACATCCGGACCCCAATTTAGTTTACGCCGAAGAGCTTGTAAAAATTCAATTCGGGAAAAATGCCGCGGATTTTGGCGCCGCATCAGACGGCGACGGCGACAGAAATATGATTCTCGGGAAAAACTTTTTTGTTTCTCCGGGCGATTCGCTTGCGATGATCGCGGAACATCTTGCCGAATGTGCGCCCGGATACAAGGCGGGGCTCAAAGGCCTTGCTAGGTCCATGCCGACAAGCGCGGCTGTCGACCGTGTCGCCAAAGCACTTGGTGTTCCTTGTTATGAAACGCCCACGGGCTGGAAATTTTTCGGAAACTTAATGGATGCGGGGCTTTGTACAATTTGCGGCGAAGAAAGCTTCGGGACAGGCTCAGACCATGTGCGCGAAAAAGACGGGTTGTGGGCGGTGTTGGCCTGGCTGTCGATTCTCGCAAAAACACGATTATCGGTGGAAAAGATTGCCGAAAAACATTGGCACAGATTCGGACGGTCTTATTTTGCGCGGCATGATTATGAAGCATTGGAAGCTGGCAAGGCCGCCGAAATGATGCGCGAAGCCGTTTTTATTTTTCCGCGCCTGGTAGAGCAGCAAATCGGGAAAGCGCGCGTGGTTTCAACGGATGATTTCTGTTATGAAGACCCCACGGACAAAAGTTTTTCCAAGCATCAAGGCTTGCGGATTTTTATGGATAACGGCGGACGGATTGTGATGCGGCTTTCGGGAACGGGTACGGAAGGCGCGACTTTAAGGCTTTATTACGAACAATATTCAAAAACCGATTTAAATCAAAATCCGGAGGAATATTTGAAACCGCTTTATGAATGGACGCGCCAATTTTTAAAATTGAAAGAACGTTTCGGGCGTGTTGAACCGGACGTAATAACTTAAAGCTTAAAACTCAAAGGTTAAAGTGACAGTCCAAAGCTCCCAAGCGTTCGGACAGCTTAGGGTTTTGAGCTTTAATTTTGAGTTTCAACCCTTAACCTTTGGCCCTTTATGAATGCTGTTGAAATTAAAAATCTAAGCAAGTTTTACGGAAAGTTTCAGGCTTTGGACAAACTTTCTTTCGAAGTCAAAGAAGGCGATTTTTTTGGATTTCTCGGGCCGAATGGCGCCGGAAAGACAACCGCGATCCGAGTTCTTACTGGGCTTGCCAATTACAAAGAAGGCGAGGTCCGTGTTTTTGGCCACGATGTTATCCGTGACTATCGAAAAACACGCAGCCTGATCGGCCTTGTGCCTCAGGAGTTTAATTTTGACCCGTTTTTTTCGGCAGAATGGATTTTGCGTTTAGAAGGTGGATATTTTGGCATGCCTTCCAAAGAAGCCAAGCTGCGCGCGGAAGAGCTGCTCAAAATGCTTAATCTCTGGGAGAAACGCGATCAGGATTATAAAAAACTTTCCGGCGGTATGAAGCGCCGTCTTTTAATCGCGCGCGCGCTTATGCACCGGCCCAAGCTTTTAATTTTAGATGAGCCGACGGCAGGCGTGGATATTGAGCTGCGTTTCGAATTATGGGAATTTTTGCGTAAACTCAATCGCGAAGGGACAACGTTGATACTAACCACGCATTATATCGAAGAAGCCGAACAGCTTTGTAATACGATCGGCGTGATTCATGAGGGACGCATGCTCACCGTCGAAAAGAAAGCAGACCTAGTAAGCAAGGTTTATCGCGGAGAAATCGAGCTTGAGATCAAACAAGTTTTGGACGAAATTCCTGACGGGTTGCTGGCGCTTGGCGCGACATTCGATTCAAAAACACGGAGATTGAAGCTGATGCAGGCGAACGGCGCTTTGAATCAGGCCCTGAAAATTCTCGTCGGCGCGGGCGTGGAAGTGGAAAAAGTGGAAGTCCATGAACCTAAATTGGAAGAAGCTTTTCTTAAATTGATTCGTAAAAAAGATAATAGCGGTCCGTCCCCGCTGGGAAATTGATTTTTATGGCAACTAACTCGCGCTGGATCGGCTTTCAAACATTGGTTTACCGCGAAATCATCCGGTTTTTTACCGTCGCGATTCAAACTCTTTTACCGCCGCTGGTTTCGAGTTTTCTTTATATTTTTATTTTCGGACTTTCGCTCGGGAAACGCCTGGGCGATCTTCAGGGTGTGCCGTATCTCCATTTCATGCTTCCGGGCATGATCATGATGTATGTGGTTGAAAGCGCTTATCAAAATACGTCGAGCTCGCTTTTTATTTCACGGTGGGCGAACTACATCGAAGAACTTTTAGTGACGCCGCTTTCTTATACCCAAATGGTTTTCGCGGTCATTCTCGGCGGGCTGGTTCGCAGCATGCTGATCGCGGCGGGAGTTTTTGCGGTCGCGTCAATTTTTGTGCATTTGCCTTGGGCGCACCCTTTTCTTATTTTTTATTTTTTGATTTTGGTTTCTTTAACTTTTTCCTGTCTCGGAATGGTCGTTGCGCTTGCGGCTGAAGAATTTGAGCATTTAAGCATCGCGACGACCTTTTTGATCACGCCGCTGGTTTTTTTTGGCGGGGTTTTTCATTCCATTAGCATGCTGCCGTCTAAACTTCAGACCGTAACCGCGCTCAATCCTATTTTTTATATGATTAACGGTTTGCGTTATAGCTTTCTGGGAAAATCAGACGCATCAATCGAAAGCTGCTTAATCGTGGTCGGAGTTATTTTTCTCGCGCTCTTTTTTTTCACGGTGTATCTTTTTCGATCCGGCTATAAGCTCCGCAAATAAAGGGAAACACATATGATTTTTCGAAACCAATCCGAAGCCCCTCTTGGAAAGCAACCGTTTGCTAATGGTCTGCGACAGCGTCATGCTCGTCGTCCATGCTTCGCTCAGCATGAACTCCTCGCCTTCCTTGTCTCGACACATCATCAAACCAGCTCTTTCTCAAGGAGGGCTTCAGAATGATTTCCAGCTACTTTTACTGCAAAGACACCGGCCTGAAAATAAATCTGACACGCGCGGAAATGTTCAATGCGCTGCACAAAGGCGGCGGAACGTTGTGGGTTGACCTGGATGAACCCACTGAAATCGAAGATGAAATGCTCGCCGAAATCTTTGGCTTCCATGAGCTGGCGATCGAAGACGCCTTGAACGACTCCTGCGGATCCAAGATGGATGATTATGGCGATTATCTTTTTATTAACATGGACACGCTTGCGTTTAAACTGAACGAAGAGAAAGAGCGCGAGCTGGTCGACGGCGAAGCTTCCATTTTTGTGGGCGTAAACTACGTCGTGACTTATCACAAGCAGGTTGTTTCGTCTATTTTGGCGGACCGGCTGGCTGTTGAAAAAAAACCGCAAGTTCATTTGGGCGAGGGCGCCGGAGCTTTGCTGCACACAATTGTTGACCATTTGGTGGATAGCTACATTCCCGTGGTGCATCAATACGAAGAAAAAGTCGATGAGATCGAAACGGATATTTTTAATGACGGCGCTGATTATTTGCCGAAACTCATGCGCGTCAAACAGGATATTTTCAGGCTGCGCCGTATTTTTGGTCCGCAACGCGACATGCTTTACGCGCTATCGCGTTATCGTTCGCTGATTGACAAGGAAAACGAACTTTATTTTCGCGATGTTTACGATCATTTAACGCATGTGCATACTATGACCGATGCGCTTTATGAAAATTTGACGGGCATTCTGCAAATTTATTTTTCTTACTCTTCCACTAAGCTGAATGACGTGATGAAACGCTTAACGATTATGGCGACGCTCACCATGCCGGCTCTTTTAATTTTCAGCCTATACGGAATGAATTTTGAATGGATGCCTTTTTTAAAGCACCCGATGGGATTTTGGATTTCACAAGCCATTACGCTTTTGATGGCGATGGGACTGATTGTCTGGATGAAAGTAAAAAAATGGATCTGAAAAACTTAAAGCTAAAAGCTCAAAGGACAAAGTTACAGCCCAAAAGTCAAAGCTGCATGGACAGCTTTAAGCTTTTAGCTATAGTTTTGGGATTTTAGATATGGGCCTTAAGCTGACTTTGTATGGAATGAATTTGAACGAACTGCAAGAAGCGGTTCAGGCCGCCGGTTTGCCCGCGTTTCGCGGGGTTCAGCTGGGTAATTGGATTTATAAAAAAAATGTTTTAGAGTGGGACGAAATTAAAAATTTCTCTAAAACAGATCGCGAAAAACTGTCCGCAAATTTTGAT
The DNA here is from genome assembly GCA_043732705.1 of Candidatus Omnitrophota bacterium. Taxonomy (GTDB): domain Bacteria; phylum Omnitrophota; class Omnitrophia; order Omnitrophales; family Aquincolibacteriaceae; genus Multiplicimicrobium. The sequence continues at coordinate 8,794 of JAYTHE010000043.1, forward strand.
CTTCGTTCGCTCGACGGCTCCGAAGCTTCTTTTTCGAAAGGGCTTGAATCCACAAAAGGCCTTTTCAAGGCACGTGACGGGCATTTTCTTGAAAGCGTTTTAATTTCACAAAGCGAAAGACAAACCGTTTGTCTTTCGACGCAAATGGGCTGCAAGATGGCCTGTTCATTTTGCGCGAGCGGCAAAGCTAAGTTCCTGCGTAATTTGACTGCCGGAGAAATTGTGGAGCAGGTGGCCTGGATTCAACGTAAAACCGGAAAACGCATTTCTAATATTGTTTTCATGGGTATGGGCGAACCGCTTGATAATTTTGAAGCAACGATGAAGGCGATTGAAATTTTGACCGCAGAATGGGGCTTTGAACTGGGCGGCCGGCGTGTGACGGTTTCAACGTCAGGCATTACTCCCAAAATTATTGAATTTGTCGAGCGCGTTGACGGCCGCGTACGGCTTTCGGTTTCCCTGCATTCTTCCAAACCCGAGGTGCGTGATGTGCTGGTGCCGATTAATAAGCGTTACACCATTGATAATCTCGTTGCGACATTGACCGAAGTCCACCGCAAGCTCAAACGCGAAATTACTTTCGAATATACTTTGATCGAAAACATCAATGACACTGAAGAAGAAGCTCGGGGAGTGGCGAAGATTGCCGCGCCGCTTAACGCAAAAGTAAATTTAATTCCCTATAATCCGATTCGTGAAATGGCGGCAGTTTACAGAACGCCTTCGAAAGACCGCATCGAAAAATTTCAAAAAATCCTTGTCGCGAAAGGGCTACGAGTTACTCTTAGGCAAACGGCTGGCAGGGAAATAGACGCCGCCTGCGGACAGCTCAGATTGGACCGCGAGCAGGCCAAAGGTTAAAGCTTAAAGGGCAAAACTACGGCTCAAAGCCCAAAGCTGTTCGAACAGTTTTGAACTTTAAGTTTTCAGCTATAGAGCTGTGCCGGGCTCTTTTTTTCCATGCAAGGTAAGTAAGCTTGACCCCAGCATCCTGCACAAGCTGTGATTTTCCGCCAAGAGTTTTTCAACAGATTGAGAGTCGGCTTTTTTGGAGTCACGCAACAGACAAAGCCAATACTCGCTTTCATTTGCAGACTTCAAAGCGTAAGTAAAAAAGTTAGCAAAATCCTTCCGTGACCCGCTGCCTTTAGCCTCGATTATATTTGCCCCAATGGAAGTGGCAGAGCGTAGTAATTGTTTTGTAATGATTTGAGACAAGAAATCCTTTTGAAGGGCTTCTAAAAAACGGATAATTTGAATCGAAAAAGAATAGCTCTTTTCTTGCATTAAGGTTTTGGGTCTTGGGCTGTAGTTTTGAGCTTGAAGATTTAAGTTTTGGGTTCTTTGAATGTCCATAGATCCTCCAATTCTGGATTTTGCTTATAAATCGTTTCCAATCTTTCGGATAAATATCCGTCCGTTAAGGCGTCCAAAAGCGAAGTCAGCTCTTCAAGTCGCAGCAGCCGGTCAGCATGGATTTTTTGATCGGCCGCGGGGTTCTGAACCGTTTCGACCTGTAAACGCCGCCGCTCATAATAAAGCCGTGTGGCTTCAGCTAGCAGGTCATTTCTTAAATCCACCATGAGTTTGGCACGCGAATCAATCGAGGTTTGGCTCGTGTTGAAAAGAAAATTTCCGAGATCCCAGGAAACATCTGCGCTTGCCGTGCGGTGCTTGTCGGCCGGGCCCTCGATAAAAACATCTTTATCGGCTGTGCCGGCGCGATCCAAATCAATATTATTGGCGCGGTATAAATCTTTGCCGAAAGAAAGATTGGGCAGCAAAGCAGCCAAGCGTGATTCCGCGTGCCAGCGTTTTATTTTTGCATTACTCGTATCCGAATATTGAATGACCTGCTTGTGAATTTTTCGCACCGATGGTTCAAGGTAAATAAGCTTGTTAAAAAGGACCGCACATTCAGGTGAAATAGATTTTTTCAAAGCGGACGCTTTCCATTGCCAAAGGCCTTCCGAATTGGCGGCAAGCAAGCTTTCAGAATTTGGCAAAAGCAACAGAGCGGAAACATCCAGCTTGGCAAGCCCGTCATTTTGAAATTTCCAGCGCTGATTGATTTCTTGCCAAATAAAAACGCCTTGCTTAGTAACCGCGTAAAGCGTGGAGCTTTTTTCATCCCAGAGAATTCTTGAAACGGCGGTGTTGCGTAATCCCGAATTCGAAAGCTGTGTCCAGGTCATGCCGTCCGCGCTTTTAAAGACGCCTTGCAGGGATGCAAGGTAATAATTTTTATCCGTTTTTAGATAATCGAAAAAAGACGCCAGCGGCAAAATCTTCTCGACCGCTTGTTCGGAATCAGACCAGGAGGTTGTCTCCGTCTGATCTTCGAAAGCAAACAAACGCAAGAGAGTTTGAGGGCTATTTTCTTTTGCCTTAAACCATGTGCCGTCCGCAGAAAAGAAAAAGTCAGAATTTGATTTTGCAATTAATCCTACAGGCTGGTGATCCGCCAGTGCGGAGATTTTTTGCCAGCTTTTTCCAGCGTCCTTTGAAGACCATAAGCCCGAAGCTGTGCCGGTCCAGAAACTTTCAGAGTCCATAAAAAATGAAAGCGGTTGTTTTTCGGGATCATTGGATTCATAAACTTTTTCCGCGGTGTGTGATTCAGAGTCCAGTTTAAAAATATTCCGGCGTGTTTGAATCCACAAAGAAGAGGAGTCTGGAAATATTCGGAGCCGTACAATGGAGTCAGCAGACGAAGGCAGATTGAATACGGGCTGCCAAATATTTTTTTCATTTTGAAAAACCTGATGCGACGTCGCCGCGTAAAAACAATCGGCCTTTTCGGCGCAAAGCGCCAAATCGACCGGTGTTTCTGCTGCAGGCGGCTGACTTATTTTTTCCCAATTAGCGTGCGCCGTAGCGGAAAAAAGACTCAGCCAGCTTGTTGCAAATAATCCGAAAATAAACCCCTTGAATAATTTCATACTGTCCTCGGCATTATTTTTCTTACCCTGCTTGATTCCTGGTGTTAGAAGAGACTCCCATCACCAAAAGATGTTGTTATCTGTTACGCCAAGCAAATTGCTTCGTATGCATAGAATATATGCATAATATTTATATTCGTCAATCAAAATATGCTTAATAATCAATTTTTTGATAAAATTAGGCTGTTTTGTTGAAGTTTTCTAATGTGCAGGGCATCTTTTATCTAATACCCAAAAGGGTAATAATTTTTTTGTAACCGCTGGCTTCATCAAGAGTTGAATTCGATTTTGTGAAAAATAAATTGTTACTACATAAATATGTGGCTGCGCTTCTCATCGTGTGTCTACTTGTGCAAGACGCTGCATTTGCACATGGCGGGCCACGAACTACGAGTCACGAGCCACGAAAAAAAACGTGGTCCGTGGAACGTGGAGCGAATTTATTTAATATTTCATCTCAGCTTGGATCTATCGAGGAATCTTTCGAAGGCACCAACGGCAAAAAAATTATTTTCATTCAAGATGCGCATGACTCGCTTGAGGCGCAGGAAAATATCACAAGGCTCGTCACGCGTTTTGTTAAGCAAGGCGTGCAAACAGTTTTTGAAGAAGGCTATGCGGGACCGGTTCCTACCGACGCTTATTTTGGCGATATCAAAGACTCAAAGATTAAACACAAGGTAAGTTTTTACTATCTGGATCACTTAAAGCTTGGCGGAGCTGAATACGCGCATATTAACCGGCGAAGCCGGTTGGCCGGAGACCCGAGGCCCGAGGCCCGAGAGCATAAAGCAGCGAATGCTGACTGGCAGTTAATTGGAGCGGATGATTTGCCGGCCTATCTTGAAAATGTGCGGGCTTTCGCGGATTCGGAGAAAACACGCGAAGAAATCGAAGAAAATCTGCGGGCAATATTCCGAGAGCTTGCAAATATAGCCAAAGCGAAGTTTTCAAGATCCGCACAAAGCTGGATCCGCGACCGGCTGCGTTATGAAAACAACCGTCTGACGGTTTCGGATTATATCCAGCGAACATTGGCGCCTTTTGATTTGAATGATCAGCGCAAATGGCCGCTGCTTTTTGCCGTTCAAGCAACAAGCGCTCAAAAGGAAAATGCCGAGGCGCTTTTAAGGGGTGCGAACCCGCGTGAAATTTTAAACGAGCTCGCCGCGGCGGAAACGAAGCTGGAAGCGCGCTATTTTCAAAGCGCGGAAGAAATACAGCTATGGCATTTTTTGCGGGCAGCACGAAGGCTGGCCAAGCTTTCGGAGTTACGGCTCAATCCTTCAGACCTGAATCAGCTTAAAACTGAGATGTCCGCCCTTGATACGGAAAAGCTCGCCGCATGGATCGCGAAAGAAAAAAGCTCGCCCGTTGTGCTTTCCAAAAAATGGGAAAGCCAAATTAAATCCGCACTGCGTTTTTATGAGCTTGCCGCGATTCGCGAGCAAGCCGTTGAGAAAACTTTGTTAGACTGGAGACGAGAGACCGGAGACAAAAGACCAACATCCGAGATGGGAGCGGGGTCTGTCCCAAGCGAAGCGCGTGGACTGACCCCTATGGTTTCTAGTCACGACCAAAACGGAACGGCCGTTTTGGTATTCGGCGGATTTCACAAAGAGGGAATTACCGGCATGCTTCGCAAATATGGATTTTCGTATTGCGTTATCACGCCAAAGATCTCAGAGCCTTCGCTGAAACATCAAAAGCTTTATCGTGAGGCGATGCTTTCTAAGGGCCTTCGGCCTTCGGCCGCCGGGCTTGCGGCGCATGCCGCGCGCGCTCCCGATCTCTTTTTAACCATTCCGCTGTCCGCTGCCCGCACCGAAATCCGCGGACTTGCCGAATTTGCTACGCGCTCCGAAATTCGCGCGCTATCTCTCCCCGAATTTTCCTTTCAGGCCGAAAAGCGGCTTGAAGAAATTAAGCGCTCCGAAGCACGTGCAAGTGAAAAAATGGAAGATTGGATTCATAGCATTGAAAACGAATTGCGCAAGCCGAAGCCCGATTCAGCCGCGCTCGAGAAAATAGAGGCGGCGGCGCATGCATGGGTTTTGCAGCTTAAAGGTTTAGACGGAGCAGATGAGCTGTTAAGTGACGAATATTTTGGAGCTGATTATAGAAAAGTTTCCACCGAAGAGCGCCAATGGATGCGTGTATTTTTAGCGGCGGCGGTGGTTATTTTGGCAATGGATGATCCCGATTTGAAGCAATTGCGGAAGCTGGATGATTTAATTGGGCAATTTAATCAAAAATATAATCAAAGCAACTGGGGCTGGGCGCTGGTGCTTTTTATGAAGCTGGCGCTGAACCGGTTTGTGGTGGAAGGGCCCAAGCTTCGCACTTTGCTTAAATTGTACGGACGCGGCACGCGTCTTCCCGGTGAGTACAAATATAAAATGGCGGCCTTCACTTTACTTTTACTTGGCATGCATCTCGGGCATGACGCGGATCCGACCGACGGCCCCGATTTAAATCCGTCCAGTAGTTTAGGGCTTGCTGTTGAGACTTTAAAACATCCCGAAGTGTTAAATGAAATCCCCGAACCAATGCGCGAGGGAATTTTGGAAGCGTTGCGTGTTGGCTTGACGCATTACGTGGTTTCATCTTGGTTTTGGTGGAAAATAGGCGCACCCAAACTTAAAAAACAGCTTATTCAAAATCGTGATTTAATCCGAAGTGTGTTGGCTGAAATGAAAAGCCGTTCCGCGCAGCCGGCCGCGATTTTCGTTTTTGGACGGAAACGATGGATGAATAGGCGTTTTTTTGAAAGTGATTTAAGAAAACAACGGCCTGTCGCAGCATGGGATGAGATTTTGCTTCATCCGTTTAAGGCGGAGAATTGGAGCCCGTTTCTTCTTTTTGTTCAAGCAAGAACGTCATTTGGTTTACCTGCGCCGAACGAGACAAAGCAGCACGCAACGGACGCCGCTTATGCTCGAATTATGGATCAACTTGAGTCCTTATCAGATGAACCGGAACAACGCTCCGAAGCACGGGCACGTGAAAAACAGCCGTCGATTTTCTCAATTTTTCATCCTTGGCATGCGTGGTATTCGCTTGCATGGACAGTTGCCACAGGCAAGTGGATGTTTTATTTAGATGGTCTTCGAAAGGAGCTTGCGAAAAACAAATATGCCGCACCTGATTGGCTGGGATGGGTTCCAGACATTGCGATTACAGCTTTTGCGCTTAACTTTCTTGTTTTTTTTCTTACCGGGTTATTTGTTACAAAAGGAACAGAGCTTCGAAATGACCATCAGGAAAAAGTCGCGCTCTGTTTTGTGTTCGGAGCATTTATGTTCGTGGTTTTGGGAGAGTTTTTAATTCCGCCGCCGTTAAATTATTTTGACTGGAAAGATATCGGCGCCTATTCAATTGGACTTGCTATGGCGATTACTGTTCGAGACATTGGACTGGCAAGGCTTGCGAAGAAGATCTTTTTTAAAGAAACAAAAAGTACGCGCTCCGAAATGCGGGAAGAAAAAAATGACCCACTACGAGCTGGGGAAGTTCTCCAGAAAATATTTCGTGAAGGGACATGGCAGCCTCAAGAACTCGGAATGCTTTTCCCTGATCTCGATGATTCAGAAAAATTTCGTTTGCCCGCATTTATTTTTGAGGCGCAACTATTCATCAAAACTCAAAACGCAAATCTCTGGGAATATCTTTCGCGTTTGCTCGTGGTTTACGTTGGTCCGGCTGGCCCCTGGCTTTATCTTTACGACGCTGCAACCCTTTCGGTGGACCTTTTTATAATGAGCGGTGTTTTTCTCGTACTTGCCTGGAGAAGCTTCAGTCAAATCGCTTCGCTTGCGCAAACGCGCATTCTTTTCCTCAAAGCGTTCAAGAGCGCGCATGACGCCATTATAAAAGAGCGGCAAGTCACAGCTGATTTAACTGATACAGGGGATTCGAGCGGACGCTCAGAGTTTCGGATGCCGCAGGAGCAAGGCCTTGCGAATTTAACGTTGGCGATTAATGTCATGGATTTGGGCGCGGAGATTCAGCCGGACGGGAAAATAATTTATAAAAACAGTTTTGAAAAACTGAAACAGCTGCTGCCAGTTTTGCAAGGCATGGGTATTCGAAAAATTTATCTCTATGGGCTGGCGGAAGTAAGTGAAATTTCAAAAAAGATTCATACGGTTCCGGACGAAGGCTTGCATTTTATTTCGGGCGGTAAAGCAACTGTGATGGTTGAGACTTACACTGTGCGTCGCGAAGAAGCCGGAGAAAATGAAAAAATAAAATTAGATGATGCGCACGGCAATATTTTTTCAATTGCCGACTTGCGGAAAATAAACCCACAGTACGCGAGTAGTCCCAGTCGCGCTGAAAAAGAATTTAAAAGCCTAACAAGACTCGCGCATTCGTTGGATATCAAAATAACCGCGGATTTTATTTCTTGGCTTGCGCCCGATGCGATCAATGAAAAGAATTATCGCCAAACATTTTATTACGAACTCTCCGAGGTGAAAAACCAGGAATTCCGTGATCAGCCGGATGAGGCAAAAAAACAAGCGTGGATTAATCAAGAGCTAGGAAGAAAAGAAGACGGCAAATTGGTTCACGGATCTTTTTTTGCGCTCCGCATTACAGAAAACGGGGCTGAGCGTGTGATCATGGTTAAACATTTGACTCCGTGGGGGGCAAATGCCGATCAAGTCATCCCTAATCCTTTTCACCCCGATTTAAAGACTTATTACAAAAATGCGCTCGAGAGATTAATTGACCGCGGAGTGGATGAAGTGCGCGTGGATATCGGCCATATGCTGCTCAAACAAAATATGCGTGGATATTTCGAAGAATTGCGCTCCAAAGGCATGAATCTTGAAGATTGGCTGAAGGCGAACAGCTTCGGCCTTCGCAAAAATGAAAAATTTGAAAGCTGGTTTGACCGGCAAGGCGATATGTGGCATGAGGTGGTTGATCATGCCAAGACTTATGCTATTGGTCATGGAAAGCGCATTCGTTTTACGATGGAAACGTATAGTCCGGGAGAGAAGCAAACACTTTTTGCGCAAGGTGTTAATGCAAGCTACAACAAATCCATTTTAGATACGTACGGAGAAATTGCGAAGGGGGATTTGCGCGCGTACAAGTTTGATGATCCCGTGAAACATGTTTTTCACGATCGCCCTTGGGCTCTTTCTTTTTTAACCAACTTTGACCAGCTCTCGTTGGCCAAGTTTGGCGGCCCATCCCAAGCCGGATTTATGTTGCTTGTTGCTCTTTCCCATTTGGGCGTTCCGTCTATGATCGACTTGCGGGATCTGATGCTGCATCACGGCCAAATCGCTAAAATTGTAGGGGGAACCTGGGACGCGAATGACTCGCATCATCATGCTTTTGCCGGCGAAAGCGATTTTAAAATGTATGGCGGCACTGAGGCTTTAATCTCCGAGGTTGGAAATGCCGCTCTCGGAAAAGTTCTCAAAGATTTCCAAAACATTCACCCCGGAAAAAAAGAACGCTATTTTGATATTTTGAACAATGAAAAACGCGAACGTTATTTTAGCTTGGGCTGGCTGAATGAAGATGGCGATTGGGTCATTGTCTTGTTGGATTTTTGGGCGCATGACGACAGATTGGGAGAAAAGAAAGAATTCGTCAAAGTAGGAATGCCCCCGAGCACTCCGGAAACCCATTTTAAATATCAAGATTATGATGCGGTTGATTCGGAAGGGAGAAGTCTCGCGTGGGGGCGATGGTTGGGAGAAGGCGGCGATCCGGAAGTCGTTTCCGTTCATTTTGACGAAGCCGAAAAAATGGCGCCTTATAAAATTATTAAGCTTAAACGAAAAAAAGAAGCGCCGCATTTGCCTGCGCCCGCAGCGGTTGAATTAACCCGCGAAACCATGCTTAGGCATCCTTTTCCGGAAGCGCGTTTGCGCGAGTTGGAAAAAATTCTCAGCGAGTCGGCTTACGCGGACTTGCGCGAAGATGCGATTTTCTTCGCGCTGATGGATGAAGATTTTTTTGTGCGCGCCTATGCCGCGAATATTCTTGCGGACAAGGTAACAAATTATAAATATGAATCGCAGCCCGAAGCCTGGATCAAACATTTTATAAATCCGCTTATGTCACTTGACGCGTTAAATGAAAAACGCATTCCCGGTCTGCTTCATTTTGACCCGCGCCGCGCCGCGCGCAATAAGCGCAATGCGCTGCTCTATGCTTTTGCCCGGCTGAGAGAAAAAAATGGAAGTGACCGGCCGGTATATCGCCGTACAGTTACCGCGCTTTTTCAAAACACACTCGAAACGCAGGCGCGCGAGTGGCAGTCGGAAAATGAATCCAAGGTTACCAAAATCTTAGCGGAGGAAGGCCTTAAAATGGGGGTTGGAACGGCTGAGCCGCTTAATTTAGCGGAATTGCTGCGCCTTATTTATCTGCGGCATTTACAAAAACTCAAAGTTTTGGAAAAAAATGAGAAGGACAAATTTCATTGGGTGACTACCGCTTTACAGAAAATGGTTCCCCCCAAGTCCGCGGCGGGCAAAGTTATTTTTTCTCCCGCCCGCTCCGAAATGCGCACGTTGCGCGAACAAATTTTAGAAAATGATTTTCTGAGAGAAAAATTTACCGATGAGCAGCTTGTTCTTTCTAAGCCTTTGTCTGATCATAAAAATCATGGGCAAATTTATCCGGGAAGAAAACAAGCTGATGGAAGCCAGTTATTTATTAAAATTAACCCGCATGCGCCAGGCGATGACCAATATGACAGTGCCAATAAGCATCTTTTGAGAGAAGCCAAGACGCTTGTTGAGTTAAACCAAAAAGGAGTCGCAGGAATTCCTAAGCTGATCCAAATCGGCATAACGGCAGGCGGACAGATTTGGCTTCGCATGGCAGGCATTCCTGATGCCCAGATGTTTATTACTGACGCCTGGGACAGTCTCGACATAGAAGACCAACTTGAACTTTTAGCACAAATGGCAGATATCATTGCAAGTGTCCACGTGCAAGGATTTTTGCATATGGATTTGAAGCCCAAAAACTTTCTATTTGCTCGGGGAAGCACCGGCAAACCACAGGCAATGTTGATTGATTTTGGATCAGCCGCAAAATTAGGTGAATATATTCGCCATCACGGGTCGGAGCTATTTGCTCCGCCCGAAATCAATGAGTTTACGCCCGCCAAAACCCCTTTTGATGTTTTTAGTTTTGGAAGAACGTTAGAGTCTGTTTTTGGAATTTTTGCAAAACAGCACCTAACGGAATATTTTAAAAAGAACGCGACAGAAAAAAATTTTTCTTACTTAGAAAAGTATGGGCTAGGTCTTTTAATTGAAGGCATGGTTTTAAAAGAGCCGAGCAAGCGCCTGCCAAAAACTTTTTTCGAAGTCGCGTTGATTTTGCGTGATATTCGCGGGCGTCTTTTGAATGAAAAGCCTTTGCCTTTCTGGTTTCGTAAAAAAATCGAAATCGATCAATGGCTAAAAGGTAAAGGGTATCGCGATTTTGACCGTGTCATTGCGTATCCGTTTGCGATTTCGCGCTCTGAAATGCGAACGCAAAATAAAAAAGACGAAGCCGTGCGACGCAGTGCGATATTGCGTGCGTTTAAAGAAGGTAAAATGGACGGCAGACAATGGCCTTCCGAAGCGCGATTAATTCTGGATCTTTTTTTGCGAGGACGTTTTTCCGGGCGCGTCGCCAAAGAAATATTGGAAAAATTTTCGACTCGGACTCCGCGTCCCGAAGGCTTAACAACGCTTTTGCTTTCCGCCCAAGTTGCGTTAGAAAAAAATTTAGATGCAAAGTGGATTCCGGTGCTCGTGGCGATAAATCATTTTCCACGCAGCGGGAAAGACGTCCGGGCGCGGATAAAAGAGTACGAAAAAAATATTTATCCGAAAGCGGCACCTAAAAAGCTCAAAGAAGCCGCGGAAACGGTTTATGACCGGAGCCGGGCTCCAGAATCAATTGCTGAAAAGGGCTTGATCGCCGGATTGAGCCATTCCACGGAAGGCTTGCATGCTGTTTTGGCGTTCGATGAAACAATGCGGCAACTCAGCGGGGAACCCAGACCGGCGATGGTAGATGTTCTCTTGGGCCTCGACCAACTAAAAAGCCGTCGGGGCGGATTGAGCGAAGAAGTCAAATTCCTTTCCGGCTGGCTGCTATTACCAAAAAATGAAATGCGGCAGCGGCTTGTACTTTGGAAAACGGCCGAGATGATGGAGGTCACAGGGCTTGAATATTTGTTGATCGATGATTTTTTACGGCGCGGCGCGAAGTCACAGCAAATCAAAGCTTATGTCTATTTATTCCAGGCGGTGACACCGGCAGCGGATGAAAGCCAAGCGCATGCGTATCGTGCGTGGATTACGGGCGTTTTGCATGAGGTTTCCACCGTCTACCATGATCGTTTCGCCAAACATTTTAAATTTAGAGAAACTACGGCAGCAACCTGGCCGGAAGCCGCGCGGAAAAAAATGCAGCGCGCCGCCGCTTATCTTTGGAATGAAATTGAAAGCCTGCCGCCGCTGCCGCCCAATGGGGAGTATCGACAGCAAATTGAGGATTTAAAACAGCTTTTAATTCTTGCGGCCAATCTGGGAGCCTCAAGCTATGTTTGGAGGATGATCGACGCGCTTTCGCCTTGGAAGCACTTTTCGGTTTTATCTGCTTTTGCCTATATGTTTGATGATGATGGTCTTCTGGATAAGGCTACCGCAAGGAAAGCAGTGCATGATTTTTTTGATGGATATGGCAAGCGCCGCGCTGAACAAGCGGATGCGTTTTTGGACCGCGTTAAAAAGTTAGATGTTTTGCAGGGCGGGTCGGTAAAAAGCATCGCGAACTATTTTAAGAAAAACGATTCGCCTTTATTGGATGAAGGCGAAACGCGGCGCTGGCTGGAACTTATCAAGTTATTGTACGAAGGAGAAGGAAGTCTGTCGAAACAAAAAACTCCCGCGCGGTGGAAAGCAAAAGCGACAAAATTCACGCATGAAGTTACTCAAAAATTTAAAATAGATATGGCCCCCTATTATTCCGGACTGAGCGGTGTGATTAAATACACCATTTATGAAGATGGAGAGCGCTTGGCGCTTACGATTAAAATAAAATTGCCGAACCATCCGGGACGCCCGCTCGTCCTGTTAATGGCTGCTAACACCGAAGTCATGTTTAATGAATGGTCCTTGCTGGCCGCGCTTTATCTTGATTTACAGAATAACCGGCGGCCGGACGCATTTGACGGCGATGATGGCGATTCTTTCGCCCGCTCCGAAATGCGGAAGGAAATGTATGGTCTTTCGCGTGAAGAAATTTCCCGCATTTTGGCTTCGCATAACCCGGCTGGAATTAAAAAAGTTGTGGATGACATGGAAATGGCGGTTCGTCAGCTCTCAGCTTTGGGTGCGCACCCGGCTGCGCGCGCATGGATAAAATATTTGCGCATGATGCGTGAAGGTAAAATCAATGCGGGCCATATTTTTATGCTAAAGCAGTCAGAATTATCGGAAAATGCTTTCCGACCGTTTGCGTCGAATTTCTGGAAAATAAAACTGCTGGACGCTTTTTTTAATCAGCATCCGATTTTCTTTCCCCCTTTTCTTGGTGGAGCACAGCGCTTAATTGGGATTGCTGACTTTTGGCCCGGCCTTTTGCCAGCAGAAATGGGCGTGGAAGCGGCCAAAGAATTAAATGGCTTTATAGTTTGGTATTTATTTGAGCTTCATGACGGCCAGGCAATTCAATGGCCGGTCAATTTCCCTCTGCGGGAAATAATTCTGCAGTCTTATCTCCGGTTTTTGTCGGGGCTTTCGGGAGAAGTTATGCAAAACTTTACTCAAGAGCTGAACGAAGCTGAATTCAGAGCGATCGTGACGCAAGCTTTGGGCGGTCTTATTGCCAGTCTCCAAGACATTGCCAAAGCGATAAAAACTGATTTGGACGAAAAGCAAAAACTGACCGATTTGGATCGCGGAAAATTTGTGGAGTTGCTTGAAAGCGGCCACTATGGAAGCGCGCTTGCCCTGCTCCGCCAAAACGAGGCCCTTTGGAAATATTATTTTAAATGGATGCGGCGGCTTGATTACGGCTATATGAATGCCCTGCGGTTGATGCAGCAGCTTTTGCGGGCAGGATGGGGCGAAGAGGAATATGTCCGCGAAACTGAAAGTTATTTGCATAAGTTTATTCATCTGATTGAGCCGCGCTTGATTCGCAGAATGCTGGCGCGCAATATTCTTTTTCAATTCGCGTTGTATCAATCCATTCGCTTTAAGCTGTGGTTTGATGATGGTGTGGGCGGATATGGGGAGATTTATAATGACAACTTGCAGTTTCAATATAATTTCCTGCACTCGAGAGAAAAGACGATTCAAAAAATTATGACCCGCAAGGCTCTTAAAGAGCTGGAAGACATTGCCGCGCGTACTGCGAAGGGCCGCTATCTTCGGCTTGTTCAAGAGCTTATCCGAGCGAGATTTCTACAGCGCTCTGAAATGCGGGAACCGTTAAAAGCGTGGGTTGAGCAAGCGCTGGATGAACGGGCCGTTGTCGACCCCTCGAAAAGAGCGGAACTTTTGCGTATCTTTTCGATTATGGCCGCTGATTATGAAGAGGCAGTGCTTGATAAAAAATTTGGAATGGCACCAACAACAGTCGAAAGTTATTTACATGCTTTTGTGAAAGAAGCGCTCGGAAACCTTGATGCGGATGCGAAATGGATTGAAAAGCTTGCGCAGGGCGCACGGCTCATTTTAAAAAAGAAACTTTATCCGCATGGCTTTGTCGCCTATCCGCTGCCGGCAATTTTATCAGCTTTGCGGGAACTTAAAAAGCAGCCCGCGGAAGCGGATGCGTGGTTTCAAGCGGTTGATGAGACCCTGGCAATAAATCCAAGAATTAATCCGCAGGAAATTTTAGATGCCGCGATTGCCGCGGCAGGCGATATGGCTATATTCAAACGCGAACTGCAAATGGTTCGTTCCGAAGCGCGAGAAATCAAATTAATTTTGCAGGGCTTCCGGCAAAACACGGAAGTTAGGGTGCTGTTCAAGCCGGAAGATTCGGGCGATGTAAAAGCGATTCTGATCAAAGCAGGATTTGGACGTGAAAAGAAAGGCGCGCTGCGCTTGGCCGATATCGGCGAAGTTTTATTAGACGGGATTAATTTAGGAAAATTTTGGGACACAGCAGGAATTTTAAGAAACTCACAAAATATTATTGTGCGCCACAAAGATTACGAAGAGCCCCAGAAGTCCAAACCTGTTTCAAGCGAATCTCCAAAAACAATTTTGGCGGCGGTAAAAACAGAGCAAAAAGGCCTGAGAATTTTTGCGAAGCCTTCATCGCGTCGACCAGAAAAAATAACATTTTCCTTGAAGCTTCCGCTGGATGATTTGATGACGCAGCGTTTGGAAAATTATGCCGAATGGTTCGCAACGCCAGAAGCGGAGCGTGCCGAGAAACCGCGCAACCAATTAAAATTCATTTCACTGGTAAAAGAAATAAAAACCGAGACTATTCGGATTGACGAACTTGCCACCGCTGCGGCAGAGGAAGAAAAGGGGCTGGAGGATGAACCGGGCAAGGAAACCAGCTATGTTGGATCAAATGCCAATGTTAGTGCGAAGGAAAAAGCGAAGCCCGTTGTTAAAGAATACCGGACTTTTGAAATTACATGGAATGCTCGCGAGGCAGGGGATGTTGATACCTTAAAAGGCATTCTCTATCAATTGGGTTATCAAAGCTCAATAATTCGGCTTCGATACCATTTGAATTTCGAAGTAAAGCCTGTCGCGGACACATTTGATCCGATCAATAACGGTGATGTCTTAACGGCTGTTTTGAATTCTGCCCGCAACCGCGATGATGATCGTGAAGGTGATTTGGCTTTGGAGTCTTACACGCAGGAAATGCTTGCGAAACTAAAAATCAAAACCCCTGAAGAGCTGGCCGCTTTACGCGCCGAGCGTGAAGAGGAGCTGATAGGCAAAATCGGCCTTAAGAGCGCTGAGATGGAAGCTTTTATTTCAGGAGATTTTCAGCCAGATAATCGGAATGCGAGTCTTTTGCACGAAGTTTGGAAAAAATATTTAGATGAGGGCATGCGCACCGCAATAATTACTTATTTTGGCTTGCAAGGAAATATCCCGGCGACCAACAAAATTCATTTGGCCGCAGAGCTTAAAATGACAGCAACCGAATCCATCGGCAAACTAAGTATGGCAGCAGCTTATTTAAAAAATGCTTACCAGGATGGCAAATTGCCAAAAGCAAAGCCTGTCCCCAAAATAGTTGCGGTGAATCGGGAAGATGAAAAAAGCATTGTGCCACCGGAAAGTCCGATAACCACAAAAGAAGCGAAAGATATCAAGCCCGCGCCTGAAGTTCTTGCTCCGGCCGACCAAGTTTCTGTGTCGGAAGCCCTGACAGCTGTGCTAGAAACTAAACCTGCAGCCGAAGTCCCTGCGTCGGCGGGGGAGCAGGCAGAAGCATCAACGCGAGAACGGGAACCACGGCCCTATCTAACAATGTTTAAAACCGTTTGTCAAAAATTTCAGTTTCAAGCTTTTTCAAGACAGGAACTCTATGCAGAATTTTCCAATAAATCTAAATCTGTTATTGATGGGAGGCTTCAATCTTTTCTGACAGCGGGGTTAATTGAAAAAGTTGAGCAAGTCAAAACTAAGCCCAGGATTTCGAGCTCAGAGAAAGCGTATAAACTAAAAGAATTTAGGGCGGATCAAACGGAGGCGCTTGAATTCGCATTGGAAAGTTGGACTGATAAATATGACGAAAAGCTCGCTAAGTCGCTTATTGCGCGAGTGTTTTCTATTCAAAAAAAAGAACACGAAATTCTGCGCCCCGGAAAACCCAAGGAGGGAGATTTTTCACACACCGAAGGCTTTGTCGCTTTCGTTGAGTGGCTGTGGGAAGAATGGAAGCCATGGATTTCTTTGAAGCAGCCGGTTAAATTTGCGGCTCTAGGAGCGCGACTCATTAACAGCTCCAAATGGTTGCTTCCGCATCTTATGCAAAGGCTCGAAGCAAGCGGCTTGGCCGCCATAGTTTCATCTGCGGCGATTGGAATACACAATTGGATCACCATAACAAATTTTTCAGGCTGGAAGAAGGACCGTGTGAAGACAGCTCTTGAAGGATATCGCAAGCATCGCGATTTTCGGCGGCTGGCGGTAGAAATCAAAAATATTTTGATACAGGAAGAGCAGCCGTCCGTTGTGTCGCCACAAATGATTTTACCCGGATTCAAAGAAGTGTTTTCTCCCGCGCTCAGCGGACAGAAAAGCAAGCAGATGTCATTGCGAAAAGTAATGGAAGCGGCCGAAGTTGTTCGCCAAGAAAACGGGGATGGTTTTCTTGTAAGCACAAAAACCGTTGCAAAGCAATTGGGCGTTGCGCAAGGAGTGCTTGTCCGATTTGCAAACGATAATTCAATTCGACTCAGCCGATTGCATATTTACACAAGGGAACCTGGCCTGAGGGGGCAACGCGAAAAAGTCCTACAAGAAATAAAGGCCGCGGCCGACCGCTTACGGGCGGAAAACCCACAGCATCAATATATGCCCTTTGCCGAAGAGGATTTAATTTTAGAAATGGGACGTTTTAAATCTATGAGTGGATTTGCATTCGAAATGAATTTTCTTAAAATTAAAGATCTCGCTTCTTATGGGGTTTTTAAAGCAAACACAAATTCGAATGACCTTCGGGAATGGTTAGATCGATATGCTGAGGTTTTGTTTGGCAAAAAAATATCAGCTGAGGCCATAAACGAAATTATGACTGTTTGGACTCCTCACAAAAATCACATAGGACAGAGCTGGAAAAAACGAATATCCCCCGAAACCGAAAAATATCTGGCGGCGCAGCAAAAATGGATACAGGAGAAACTGAAGCGCCGTGATAAGCAGCGCGCTGAATATATTCGCAGTTTAATAGATGAAGCGGTAAATGAGTATCATCTGGCGCAAAGCCAGCCTGGTTCTCCTCGTTTGAGGAAAGCAAAGTTTCGGCTTCTTGCTCTCGATCCTTTTCATCCCGCGTTGAGGGGAAAGAAAATTTCGGAAGTGGCGCCCAAAGCACCCAAGCGAGCAGATATGGGAAATAAAACGAAAAAGACAGCACCTATATTCAAACCTAATCCGATTTATGAAACGCAAGCGAAGCTGGGCGTGATCATTACGAGTCCAGCCGACATCGATTGGGAAAATCCAACGGAAGCATTACCGATTTTCAAGGAAGACGAAGAGCTGGCTACGACAACGGAACGCGGGTATTTAAATTTAACTAAAATTCTTCCCGGTGCTTCGCTTGTGATCACCAACTTAGGGATTAAAGGAAAGCACAAAGTATTTATTAAAAGCGGCGGCGCTGAAAACAAAAAATACAAGTTGGTGCTCCGCATTGAAGGTGTGAACGAAGAAAAAGCATTCTGGATTGGACGCTACCGGGGAAAGAGTTTGTTTGGTGTCGCTCTCGGTAAAAATCTGGACAAAGAAACTTTTGAGCTTTTAACTTTGGAAGAATGGAATGCGCGTTTTTTTGCTGAGCTTTTAACAAAGCCCGACGAGCTTTCATGGAGCCAAGCCATCGAGCCAAGCGGAAAATTTGAGGGTGTTGATCTTGGAGCGCTTAATAATTCCGGATACGGCAAAGTTTGGCTGGAGAAAAGTGTTGAGGCCGAAATTAAAATTGGCGGCAGACGGGGATATTCAGGCTATACTCCAAGACTTGTTTCGATTACCGAACAAGACCAGCTATTAAAACTAGGAATTTTACTTACCAGCCCCGACAAAACAAAATCCGAAACCGTAGATCTGTATTTATCAGATTTGAAAGCAACGGCCCAGGGCAGTGGTTTAAAGGCGGCCACGACTGTTACCTATCGGAAACCTTCCGCGCGAGAAGAAGCTGTCGTTAATGAAATAAAGTCTGGTGAAACAAAAACCAAGCCACGCTCCGAAATGCGAGAAATCCAAAAAAATAATCCAGCGATTATGATTTGGCCAATGCAAAAAGTCGGAACAGTTTTAATTTCACGCGCCGAATTGCGGAATCTTCCCGAAGAAAATTTTCTGGCGCTTTATAAAACCGCCTACACACGTTCCGAGCTGCGTTTTTTAGTTTATGGCGAGGATTCATTAACTGACTCCGAAGACCCCCGCGCTCAGATGCTCACCACGATTCCCAACGGGAGGGTACGCGTCAACTTTATCGGTGGTAACGAACCCAAAGCTTTGATGCGGGTTCCGGTTTCTGAACGAGCGGTGATCATAACGGGAAGAAGCGAGGCTCGCTTTTTAACTCTGCGCAAAGGAGTTTCGCGAGTAGCGGCTCAAGGCCAAGCCGCAATGTTGGCCTTAGGGCTTTTGTGGACAGTGAGCGATACTCCACTTAGTCAGAAGAATGGTTTTTTAAGCGATCCTTCCGGGCGTTTTACTGAAATGACTCGAGCCTTTTTGTCCCAGCTTGTTTTTGCCTCAGCCGCTTAATGGTGCGTAGGGTATTTACTACCCTCCTAGCTCCCGGTGCTAGGAGGGTAGTAAGAAAGGCTTGTTTAGTCGCACTGTCTGCTTGTTCCTTACGCTGACACCTTATATAATGCGCGCTCTTCTATAGATCATTTCTCGGGTCTCGGGCCTCCGGCCCTGGGCCTTGCCGGAGGCAAAAATGGGTTTTAAATGCGGAATTGTAGGGCTGCCGAATGTGGGCAAGTCCACGATTTTCAATGCGATTAATAAAGAGTCACGTGCACAGGCGGCAAATTATCCGTTTTGCACGATTGAACCGAACAAGGGCATTGTTCCTGTTCCCGATCATCGCCTTGAAACTCTTACCAAGCTGATCAAGCCGCAATCCAAAGTTCCGACCACGGTTGAATTTTATGATATCGCGGGCCTTGTGAAAGGCGCGGCCGAAGGCGAAGGCCTGGGCAATAAATTCTTAACGCATATCCGTGAAGTCGAAGCCATCATGCATGTGGTGCGCTGTTTTGAAGACCCGAATATTTTGCATGTTTCGGGCAGCGTGAATCCCGCGCGCGACATTGAAGTGATCGATACCGAACTTTGTTTAAAAGATCTCGAAACCATCGGCACGCGTTTTACAAAAAATGACAAGCTTGCGCGCTCAGGTGACAAAGAAGCGCTTGCGGTTCAGCCGACCTTAGAAAAAATTAAAAAAGCGCTCGAAGCCGGAACACCGCTTCGCAAACTTGAGCTTACCGCCGAAGAACAGCTCGCCGTCAAAGAATGCAGCTTTCTAACTTTAAAGCCCATTTTTTATTGCGCGAATGTGGCCGAGAGTGATTTGCCAAAGGGCGGGCCGCTTGTTGAAGAGGTTCGCAAAATTGCCGCGGCCGAAGGCGCGAAGGTCGTTGTGATTTCCGGAAAAGTAGAATCCGAAATTATTGAATTGTCCGAAGCCGAACAAAAAGATTTTTTGGAAAGCTTGGGATTGGAAGAACCCGGCATGCATAAGCTCATCCGCTGCGGATATGAAACCTTGAACTTAATCACTTATCTTACGGCCGGCGAAAAAGAAGTTCGCGCGTGGACCATTATCAGAGGCATGACCGCGCCCCAAGCGGCCGGCGTAATTCACAGTGATTTTGAACGTGGATTTATACGCGCTGAAGTCATGAGCTATGAAGACTTGGTTGCCTGCGGCTCGGAAAAAGCCGTCAAAGAGAAAGGTCTTTTGCGCGTCGAAGGTAAGGAATATATAGTGAAAGACGGCGACGTGATGTTGTTTCGGTTCAGTGTTTAGGTTATATTTCCACCCAGTCTCGTCCGATTTGTTTTTGAGACGAGACACAGCGCTGAGTGTTTTTTTCAAACGGCATAATCGCCGTTTGAAGTTAGCCGGAAGCGCTAGTATAATCCCGCATGTCAAATTTCATTTATAAAGTAAAAAGCGATTTTCGCGCTTGCATTGACCGTGATCCCGCGGCACAAACCCCGTTCGGGTGGCTGGAAGTCGTGTTGCTCTATCCCGGCTTTCACGCTGTTTTGCTTTACCGTTTCGCGCATGTGATTCAATCCTGGAAAATCCCTTTTATTCCACGCCTGCTTTCGCAGCTGGGAAGGTTTTTTACCGGAGTCGAAATTCATTCCGGCGCTAAAATCGGCCCGGGGCTTTTTATAGATCATGGCATGGGGGTTGTCATCGGAGAAACTTCCGAAATTGGGGAAAATGCGACGCTTTATCAAGGCGTGACTTTAGGCGGAACAGGGAATGAGCGCGGCAAGCGCCATCCGACTCTAGGAAATTGCGTTGTTGTGGGCGCCGGCGCGAAAGTGCTCGGGAATATTCGGATTGGTAATTGCGTGAAAGTGGGCGCCGGTTCCGTGGTTGTGCATTCGGTCCCGGATCATTGTACAGTGGTGGGCGTTCCCGCTGAAATTGTGCGCAAAGACGGCAAGAAAGTAAATCTAATCGATCTTGAACATGGCGATTTGCCTGATCCCGTACGCGAACTTAAAAACCGTATTCGCGCGCTTCAAAAAGAAGTTGAGACGCTTGAATCGCATCTCAAAGACCAAACTGACAAATCCGCTTCTTAGCTTCATAAACAAGCAAAAGAGACAAAAATAGATTAATAAGAGCGCGCTTCCGGTTTGGTTTGAGTGTTAGGCTTGTAGCAAGACTTATAAAATAAGAATTAAGAGGGTGCGTGAATGCCTGAATCGCAGCGGAGTCAAAAAGGTTTTACTTTGGTGGAAATAATGATTGTGGTCGCGATTATCGGAATTGTTGTGACCGTTGCTATTCCGGCATTATTGCGCAGCCGCGTAAATGCGAATGAATCCGCCACTAAATCGAATCTGAGAACTTTTTCCAGCGCCATTGAAGCCTATCGTGCTGCGCAAACCGTTCCGTCCTATCCTGCGGATATCAGCAGCTTAACCGCGGCCACACCGGCCTATTTGGATACCACCTGGGGCGCGGGCATGACAACCACTAAGAGTGGATATAATTTTACTTATGTTTTTGGCGGCGCAGCTCAATATGCGATTTATGCCGAACCAGTGCAGGCCAATATTACGGGCATCAGTTCTCTCTGTGTGGATGAAACAGGAGTTGTTTGGATTTCTGCCTCATCTGCAGGTGCTTTTTCCGGCTCACCCTGTTCGGGCGGTGCCGGCGCAACCGCGCTTCAATAAAATAAAAATGCACTCCAAAATATTTTCCTATTCTGACGGCGGCGCGCGCGGTAATCCCGGCCCCGCGGCAATCGGCGTTCTTATTTGCGATGAAAAGGGAATATCTCTTTTTGAGCAGGGCGAAGTTATCGGTGATACCACCAATAATGTTGCCGAATATGAAGCCGTCATTAAAGCTTTGACACTTGCCGGAGAATTTGGCGCGCATGATATTACCCATCATATGGATAGTGAGCTTGTCAAAAAGCAGCTGACGGGGGAATACCGCCTGAAAGCCGAGCATTTGCGCCCGCTTTTTCTTAAAGTGAAAGATCTCGAAAAGAAATTTAAGAAAATCTCTTATGTCCATGTGCCGCGCGAACATCCCCAAATGAGACGGGCTGATCGGCAAGTGAATCGTGCCCTCGACGAAGCCGGCTACTAACCTCTTTTTCTCTGCGAATTATGCCCGAGTTAGGTCATGAAAAAGTAAATGGCACTGCTCAAACAACGGATGCTGCGCACCGAACTCGCATTTCCAATTACTTTTTCATAACTTTCGCGATAGGGGGGGGTGGGGCTTGGATCAGAGAAACAAGGTTGAGAAAGCCAAGTCTGTCGAAGATGCCGCTATTCAACCTTGCCACGCCATAGCTCATTCTTAGAAGAAGTTTCCGGCTTTATCTTCCCATGGCTCGGCCGAGCTGAGCCATGGGAACGTTTTTCCATTTCGGGTTTCCCGAGATGAAAAAAGGTATGACGGGAAACTATTTTGATGACCTTGATGCCTAAGTGTGGAAACGGTGAGATTGCGTTTCCATTACCTTTGAATTTCAAGACTTGTTTCTCACCTTATAGCCTCTCTCCCCAACATTGCGAAGATACTCAAAAAAAGAAGGCCAATTTACGAGTTTTGTGCCAAAGGACACAACTGTCTGAGTAAATGGACTTCTCTTTTTGAGCGTAATCCAGCGTTTATTTAATACTTACTTCAAAGAGAAAAATCATTACATGCGT
Source organism: Candidatus Omnitrophota bacterium (assembly GCA_043732705.1). Taxonomy (GTDB): domain Bacteria; phylum Omnitrophota; class Omnitrophia; order Omnitrophales; family Aquincolibacteriaceae; genus Multiplicimicrobium. Next base: position 30,884 of record JAYTHE010000043.1, read on the forward strand.
CCGATAATATTGACCCGATTTTGACCTATTTTAAGACCTGAGTTGTTACTTGTCCCGCGTGCCTTCTGGCCTGTAGAATACCCGCTCTTCATTCTTCAGAACGGACGAATAAAAGTCATGAACTCAAAATCTACTGAAAAAATAGCGGGGCGCAGTCTTTTTTTTAACGGGGAAATCCCACGCCTCATTTTTAAATTTTTAGCCTCGCTGCAGCTTGCGGTCGGGACTTTAGTTACGCTCATGATTGTGCTTGCCGCCGGGACCATCGTTGAGTCGCGGTACAGCGCCGAAGCCGCAAAAATTTTGGTTTATAACACGCCCTGGTTCGGCCTTATTTTAATTGTACTTGTGATTAATTTAGCGTGTTCCGCGGCGGACCGCCTGCCTTGGCAGAAAAAACATATTGGTTTTGTTCTGACACATTTGGGAATTATTACGATTCTTGCCGGATCTCTCGCGACGCAAACATCCGCAGTCGACGGGCAAATTATGCTGGAAGAGGGCGGCACCGGGAAATGGGTGACGCTCAAGCAGCCCATGCTTTATCTTTATTCCCAAAATTTCAAAGACGAGCGCATGCTTGCTTTTAGAGAACACGCGTTTAAATGGAAAGGGCGCGAGCGGGTATATTCGGCCGTGCTCGATAAAACTCGCCCGGCGTCTGCTGAAAATAAATCCGTGGAAGTTAATATAACGCAGTTTTGGCCCAAAGTGAATTCGGAAACAAAGTGGGTTCCGGCGGCCGAGGGCCCGGCGGCAATCCAAGTCACTTTGCATAATCAGAGAATGAATGTGACGCAGTGGGTCGTGGATGCAGAGCTCAGCCGCGAAGTTCAAATGGGGCCTGCCACGTTAAGATTTGCTTCCGAATTACTGCAGCCCGTTGCCGACATGAGCGATAAGCCTTATCTGGAAATTCAACGCGGCGATGAAAAGCTGCAAATTCCTGTTCCCGAAAAGAAAGCGCTGCCTTATGAAAAAACTTTTGATAACGGGGTCAGCGTCAAGGTTACTGAACTTTATGACCATGCTTATGTCGAAGAAAATGTTTTGAAAGAAGGGTCGGCGCCTGAACACGCCGAAAATCCCGCAGCGGTACTGCAAATATCTGCCTCTGTGCCTTCGGCACAACTTAATTCTAGCTCTGCGCTTTCAGCGCAACCGCTAACGGAACAGCATACGGTGTTCGCAAATTTTCCTGATTTTCCCACGGTGCATGGACGCCCTGACAGCGCGTTGGGCGTTGTTGTTCAATACCGCCGTCCGAATTCAGGTTCCAAAGGCGAAAGCCATGAGTTGCGTTTTGTCGCGATGCCGGGCGGAATTCAATATCAAATTCAAACCGGAACAAAATTGCAGCAGGGGCCGGTTGAGCTAGGACGCGAAATTGGGACAGGCTGGATGGATTTGCAATTCCGCGTGGAGCAGGTTTTACCGCATGCCGTCTCCGATTTAAACGTTATCCCGCTTGATGATGATGACAAAAGTGACTCTGCTGCCGGCGCGGCTGAGATTGAAATTAAATCTGCTACGGAATCAAAAAAGTTTTGGGTCGTGGAAGGCGTTCATAAAAGCGTGATGTTTGACGACGGGCTTTTTGAAATTATTTTTGGCCGGCGTCAGCTCGGCCTCGGTTTTGAACTCGCGTTAAAAGATTTTCGCGTGAAAAACGATCCGGGCACCAATAAACCGGCCTCTTTTGAAAGCGACGTTGTTTTAAAAGATTTTGCGCGCGGAACCTCGGTTGAAAAAACGATTTCGATGAATCAGCCCCTGGCGTACCGCGGATTTAAAATTTATCAGGCGGGCTATACGCCGAATCCCGGCGGTAAGGATGTTTCGGTTTTTGCTGTCGGCCGTGATCCCGGTGTTCCGGTGAAATATGCCGGCGCAATAATTATGGTGGCAGGCATTTTATTGATGTTTTATACGCGGCCTTATTCGCTCCGCAATGAAAAAGGACTCAAATGACAGTTCAAATCAGTATAAATAAAAAAATTATTTCCGGATTTCGTTTGTTAGCAGTTGGCTTTTTGCTAACGACCGTTTGCATGGGACAAGCCTGGGCTGCCGAAAAAAGCTGGCAAGAAACACTGTCCTCTATTCCCGTCCAGCAGGGCGGACGCGTTAAACCGTTTGAGTCTTTCGCGCGTGAAGCGATTTTATACGTTACGAGCCGAACCGCCTGGCATAAACAGCCTGCCACGCAAACAGTTTGGGAATGGATTGTGACTCCCGAAAAATGGATTTCCGAGCCGTTGATTTATGTGGCTGCGCCGCAGGTGCGGAGTGAATTCGGTTTAAAACTGATCGGAAAACGCGTTTCGGCTGAAGTTGTTATGGGCGAGAAAGCTTTTGTCCAAAAAGTGGAAGATGCTATCCAGCGCCGCGAGAAACACGGATCACTTTCTTTTACCGATAAAAAACGCATTGAAGTTTATGAGCGTGCGGTATTTTTATCCCAGCTGGGCGACGGCGAGTTTCCCGGCTGGATTCCTCAGCCGCAAACTCCGCAGGGCGCCTGGCTCAAGTTTGCTGATTTTGCCGCCGCGCCTGCGGAATGGATGCGCGACTTGCCGCAGACAGAATTACAGAATTTTAAAAAATCCGCGGAAGAATTTGCCGCGCCCTTTAAAGCCGAAAAAACCGACGATGCCGCAAAGGCGATTGCCGCGCAGAACTTCAGAAAAACACTCGAGGCTGTTTGGTCGCGCGCGGGCATGGTCATGGACCAAAGTATTGTCGATAAAGAAATTTTTTATAACCGCCTGCATGCTTTTGGCCGCGGCTCTAAACTTTATTTGCTTGCGGCGCTTTTCTTTCTTCTTAATTTATTTTCGCGCCGCAGCCGGAAGCGTGACCGCAGTTATTCTTTGATTTTGGGCTTGGCGGCTTATGCCGGCGCGCTTTTACTGCATGCGCTTGGATTTTATTTACGCTGTACGATTTCCGGCCGCGCGCCTGTGACGAACATGTACGAATCGCTGGTTTGGGTTTCGCTCGCCGTCGCGGTTTTTTCGCTGCCGATTTATTATCATTCGCGGCATCTGACCGTGCTTGTGATTTCCTCTTTCGTTGCGGCTTTGGGTTTATTGCTTGCCGAATCTTTTCCGGCCGTGCTTGATCCGGCGCTTTCGCCGCTTGTGCCTGTATTGCGCAGCAATTTATGGCTGACCATTCACGTGTTGACGATTACGATGAGTTACGGTGCTTTCGCGCTGGGCTGGGGCTTGGGTCATGCGGTTGTTTTTGGTTATGCTTTTAGAAATACCGCCGCCAAAGCGGAAAGTTTAAACACGCTTGCGAACGCGGTTTACCGCGCGCTTCAAATCGGCGTAGTCCTGCTTGCTGCCGGAACTATTCTCGGCGGAGTTTGGGCAAATTATTCGTGGGGCCGTTTTTGGGGCTGGGATCCGAAAGAGACTTGGGCTTTGATTGCCTTGCTCGGCTATCTGGTTGTTTTGCACGGAAGATTTATCGGCTGGTATGGCCCCTTTGGAATTGCGATGGGCGCGGTGCTCGCTTTTATGGGGATTGTGATGGCGTGGTATGGCGTCAACTTTGTGCTTGCGGCCGGACTGCATAGTTATGGATTTGGCGGCGGCGGATATCCTTACGTTGCGTCGTTTGTTTTGGCGGACTTATTGTTGGTTGGTTTTGCGGCATGGAAACATAAAAGAAAAAGTTGATTCAAAATAATTTTTTGTCCTGCTCGAACGCAAAACATTTTTGTGCTTGGGATTTATTCGTTGTCATTGCGAGAGAGCGTAGCGACCGAAGCAATCTCGAGATTGCCACGTCGGCTTTCAGCCTCCTCGCAATGACGCGGTGTTAGAATTTAGAGTTTAAGAAAAGAGTATGAAAAAATTACACAATCTTAGTTTGTTCGCGGCATTTTCGGGAATGGTGCTGATTGTTGCCGGTGGTCTTGTAACGAGTCATCAGGCGGGGCTTTCCGTCCCTGATTGGCCGCTGTCTTACGGCAAGCTGATGCCGCCGATGATCGGAAAAATTTTCTGGGAACATGGGCATCGCATGATCGCGAGCTTTGTCGGGTTTCTCACGCTTGTGATGTGTATCTGGACGCATTGCCAAAGCGGTGCGAGCGCGAAACTGAAAAGCTTTTCACGGGTATTGGTTGAGCTTGTAATTTTGCAGGGCGTTTTCGGCGGCCTCACCGTGCTTTACAATTTGCCGCACGCAGTTTCAATCTTGCACGCTTCGCTCGGCCAGATTTTTTTTAGTTCGCTGGTTTGTTTTGCTTATGCCGTTAAATGCGAAGCCGAGCCGTTATTGTTTCAGATTTCCGATGAGAAGAAGCCTCTTCTTGTTAAAGCTTTCCGGATCGCTCGTGTCACCGCTTTTATTTTTCTCTTTCAACTTTTTTTAGGTGCCGCGACTCGGCATATGAAACACATGCATGTGGCCTGGACGCACGCGGGCTTCGCCTTAATCGTTGCAACGCATGTTGTTTTGGTTTTCTTGCGGGTTTCCGGACTGCATCTGGAAGATCAAGCGCCTTTGCGCGCGTCGGTATTTTTACTCGGCGCGGTTATGCTGCAACTCGTGCTCGGCGCAGGGAGCCTTGGTTTTACGCAATTTATGGAACGCGGCCTTCAGCCTTCCACCATGCAAATTTGGTTTACGACTTTCCATCAAAGTTTGGGCGCTGCACTTCTGGCAACCATCGCACTTTTAACTTTGATGCTGGCGAAACGGGTCAAGATTTCTTCAGGCGCGCGTTAATGCTGAAAACCCTCGCGGAATTGACGAAAATCCGGCTGGTTTTTTTAACGCTTTTAAGTGCAATGGCCGGGTTTTATCTGGCGCCCGGAAAATTTAATTTTTTTGCTTTTCTTTGCATGGCTTTCGGAACAGGAATCGCCGCAGCCGGCGCGATGGCCCTGAATGAGTGGATGGAAATCGAAGAAGACCGGAAAATGAAGCGCACTGAAAAGCGTCCGCTGCCTTCCGGCAAGGTGAAGCCCGCCCACGCTTTTTGGATCGGATTTATTCTTTGTATTTTGGGTTTCGCGATTTTGATTTTAACTTTGCCCGGGCTTTGCGCGCTGGTGACAATCAGTATTGTAGGTTCTTATCTTTTTGCTTATACGCCCGCAAAGAAAAAATCATCGCTGAATACGATCATTGGGGCAGTCCCGGGCGCTTTGCCGCCGGTTGCCGGCTGGGCCGCAAGTACGGGGCATTTGTCTTTTGAAGCGTGGATTTTAGCGAGCATTATTTTTTTATGGCAGCTGCCGCACTTTTTGTCTTTGGCGTGGGTATACCGCGCGGATTATGAAAAAGCCGGCTTCGTGATGCTGACCGTGGAAGAAAAAAATCCGGCGCGTATCCGTGAAAAAGTCATGCTGTATACTTTTGCTTTAGTGCCCGTAAGCCTTCTGCCGTCGCTTACGGGATTAACCGGAAAGATTTATTTTTTTGGCGCGCTGGGACTTGGAATCGGTTTTTGCTGGAAAGCGCTGAAAGATTTGCGCGATTTGGATAAAGGCGCAAAGCCTTTTTTCTTTTATTCGATTTTTTATTTATTTTTGCTTCAGCTCTTAATGGTTTTTGACAAACAACATGAAGTCAGTCTTCAGGCGGTAACTCAGTGATTCGTATCGAAAATCTCGAATTCAGTTATAAAACAAAAAAAGTTTTAAACGGTCTCAGCCTGGAAATTCCGGACGGAACTGTTTTTGGCATGCTTGGACCGAACGGCTCCGGCAAGACAACTTTATTTCGAATTTTAAGCACCATGCTTGCTCCGCAAAAAGGCAGTGTGACTTGGCTCGGCTATGACCTGGCGCGTGAGGCCGCCGCAGTCCGTGCAACTTTAGGCGTGGTTTTTCAATATCCGAGTTTGGACCCGCAGCTTACTATCGAAGAAAACTTAAAATGCCAGGGCGCTTTATACGGTCTCGGAGGAAAAGAGCTGCAGGCTAAAATCGAAGACCGCTTAAAAAAGCTAGGGGTTTGGGATCGCCGTACTTCAAAAGCACGGGAACTTTCGGGTGGCTTGAAACGCCGTGTTGAGCTTGCGAAAGCCTTAATCCATGAGCCGCAGGTTTTGCTTTTAGACGAACCTTCCACTGGTTTGGACCCGCGCGCGCGCGCCGAACTTTGGAATTTCCTTTTGGAGTTAAACCGTGAAAAGAAAACGACCATGCTTGTGACGACGCATTTGATGGAAGAAGCCGAAAAATGCTCACGCCTTGTGATTATGGACGAGGGCCGTGTTATCGCGCAGGGAACGCCGTCCGAATTAAAATCGGGACTTGGCGTGGGATCAATTTGGATTGAAACCGAAGAGCTTGCCGATCTGGATTCGGCGATTCAAAAAAGATTTCAAATTAAACCTGTACGCGTTCCGACGGGGCTGAAATTGAATCATGCCGAACCGCACCGCTTGATCGCCGATTTGATCGAGGCTTTTCCCGGCAAGATGGACTCGGTCGCTTTTCACAAGCCCAGCTTGGAAGATGTATTTTTACAAAAAACCGGGCGCATTTTTGAAGCCGGAGAGGTTGTGGTCCATGGAAAAAAATAAAACCGTATCGAATAACTGGGGCGCGGCCACAATGTTATGGTGGCGCGAGATCATCCGTTTTTACCGCCAGCCGAGCCGCGTGGCGGCCGCGATTTTATCGCCGTTTCTTTTTTGGTTTTTGATCGGCTCCGGCGTGGGGCGCACTTTTTCATCGGGCGGCGGGAGCAGCCATTACCTGGAATATTTTTTCCCCGGAGCGATTTTGCTCGTGATTTTATTTGCCGCTGTTTTTTCAACCATTTCAATCATTGAAGACCGGCGCGAAGGCTTTTTGCAATCGGTGATGGTAGCGCCCGTTTCACGCGCTTCCATTCCGCTTGGAAAAATTTTAGGCAGCACGAGTCTGGCTTTTTTTCAGTCCGTGCTTTTTATGGGGTTGGCAGTGGTGATGGGCATGCGACTGCACGGAACCCAGCTTGCGGCGACCGTATTTGCGGTTTTACTCAGCTCCTTTTTGCTTTCAACTCTCGGGTTTTTAATGGCCTGGCAATTCCGTTCGATTCAGGGTTTTCATGCTGTCATGAATATGCTGCTCATGCCGATGTGGTTTTTGTCGGGCGCCATTTTTCCTGATACCGGCGCAGCGGTCTGGATTCGTATTTTGATGCATCTCAATCCGTTGTTTTACGGACACAAATTGCTTTGTTCTGCGCTGGCTATTCCGGGCACGCCCGCTCAAACCGGCTGGACTTCAAGCGCGGTTATGATTGCTTCCGTTATTGTGCTTTGGATTATTGCTGCTATTCAGGTATCAAAGAAAACTGGCATGGAATCCTAATGCGTAATTGGCAATTATGGCTTGTCGCGGTGTTATTGGTGGTCGCTGGATTTTTTGCGGCGGTTAAAAAAGTTCATCAGGATTTACCGGTTTACACGCAAGTCCCCGCGTTTGAATTTCAAGATCAGAACGGAAAGCCTTTTTCAAGCGTAATGCTTTCTAATCGTGTCTGGGTTGCCGGTTTTATTTTTACGCGCTGTATGGGGCCATGCCCTTTGATTTCGGCCAAAATGGCCGAATTAAAAAAACGTCTCCATTACTCCGACCGCTTTTCGCTGGTTTCTTTTACCGTGGACCCAGATTACGATACGCCCGAAAAACTGAAAGAATATTCCGTAAAATTTGAAAGAGAAGGCAGGCCGTCCTGGTATTTTCTGACAGGCGCGAAAGAAAAGATTTATGAAATTGCGGTTAAAACTTTCATGCAAACCGCTTCGCAGGATCCGTCGCAAAAAGACATCCAGGCGCGTTTCATGCATGGTACCCGGCTTTCGCTTGTGGATGACAAAGGACGTGTCCGCGGATTTTATAGTATTTCAGATGCTGATGCCGCAGAGCGGCTCGAGCGCGACATTCGCGCGATCCTCTAAAAAATGCAGATCAGCGATTTTCCCGTAATCAATGCGACGCTCAACGGCAGTAGCGCTGTTTTTTTATTGCTGGGGTTTTATTTTATAAAAAATAAAAATGTTCCCGCGCATCGCTTTTCGATGGTTTGTGCCGCAGTTGTATCGGCGGTTTTTCTCGGCTGTTATCTTTATTATCACGCGCATCACGGCGCCACAAAATATCCTCATCACGATTGGACAAGGCCGGTTTATTTCACGATTTTGATCACGCATACGATTTTGGCCGTGGCCAATCTTCCGCTAATTATCAGAACGTTGTGGTTTGCGCTGACAGGAAACTTTGATAAGCACAGAAAAATCGCGCAGATTACTTTTCCGATTTGGCTCTATATCTCCGTGACGGGAGTAATCATTTATTGGATGCTTTACCAGCGCTAAAACGCCAAAGTTAGACTCGAATGTGTGATTTATCTCAAAAGATAAATTCAGATCTGTTCAGACAGCGCCGTTTTGGCGCGGCGAACTCACATCTCTGAATTTACTTTTGAGATACGGCGCAATATAGGGGTGGAGAGGCAATAAGCGGAAAAACAACGCCGTCCTACTTTATTACTCGAAGATTCCATATTTTCAAGCTGCTCTAGGCGTCGAAGAGATAAATAGTTTTCTGTTATATCCTTTTCTTGGCCCAGCCGCAGCCGGGCCAAGAAAAGAGAAAGAAGGCTTCAAAAATACGCTGTTTTTGCCGATACAGTTTCTTCAGAGATTCGCTATTATTTTTAAAGTTTACGAGGCCGCTGCCTGAAAGACAGAGCCTTAATTAATACAGCGCAAGGAGACAGAACATGAATTTTCAGCTCAGCTCGCTTTCGAGTTTAAAGGACAAAGCGGATTTATTTGTTATCGGAGTTTTTGAAGGCGAAGCCTATGAAAAACAGGCCGCTAAAATCGAGCCCGCGTTTTCCGAAATGCTTTCGGATGCGAAAGCCAGCAAGCGTTTTATCGGTTCTTTTGCCTCCACCATGGAAATTTACGGCAAATCAAAGCTTGCTACGGAAGTCATGGTATTCGGCCTCGGGCAAAAAAAGAATTATAAAAAAATGTGCATGCGCAAAGCTCTCGCGGGCATTGCACAGATCGCGAGCGCCAGAAAAGCTAGAAAAATCCGTGTCGTGCTCGAAAGCTTCACCGGCGGAGAAGTCAAAGCCGAGGATGTGGTTTACAGCGCGGTGGAAGTGCCGAATCTCGCGCTTTATAAGTTTGATACTTATATGCAGAAAAAAGACGGAGTCAAAAAAAGCTGGCTTGATAATTTGCCGCAGAAAATCGAAATTGTTTGCACGGCAAAACAAAATACGCGTCTTTTGACGCAGGTTGCCGAACGGTCCGAAAAAATAACCGAGGCGGTTATCCGCGCGCGCGACATTAACAACCAGCCCGCAAATATTATGACGCCTGAAGCTCTGGCCAAAATCGCGGTGAAGCTCGCCAAAGAAAAAAAATTGGGCTGTGAAGTTTTTGCGGTGCCTGAACTCAAGAAACATAAAATGGGCGGAATTCTCGGCGTGGGCATGGGTAGTGAAAATCCGCCGCGGCTTGTGATTCTTGAATACGGAAAAGAATATAAATCAAAAGGTACAATTTGCCTTGTCGGCAAGGGCGTGACTTTTGATACAGGCGGAATTTCGATTAAACCGGCCGGACGCATGGAAGAAATGAAATATGATAAATCCGGCGCGGTTGCGGTGATTTCCACTTTGGCCCTGCTTGCGGATTTGAAACCTGCCGTGCATGTGGTCGGACTGACGCCGCTCGCGGAAAACAACGTTTCGGAAGATCCGCAGCGTCCCGGCGACATCATCACCTTGCATAACGGAAAAACGGTGGAAGTTATTAACACCGACGCGGAAGGCCGCTTGATTTTGGGCGACGCGTTGAGCTATGCCGCCAAATATGAACCGGATGCGATTATCGATATCGCGACATTAACGGGCGCGGTGGTGGCGACGCTGGGTGACAAAGCATCGGGATTGCTCGGCAATAATGACAAGCTCAAAGACCAGCTTAAAAAAGCGGGTGAAATTTCAGGCGAACGCGTTTGGGAGCTGCCGCTTTGGGATGAATACGGCGAGACAATCAAAGGCCATCACTCCGACCTTTATAATGTGGGCGGTCCTTACGGCGGTACCATCACGGCTGCGATGTTTCTGAAAGAATTCGTGCCTGAAAAGACAGCCTGGGCGCATTTGGATGTGGCCGGCACGGCTTGGACGGGAAGCGCACGCTTCGACTGTCAAAAAGGTGCGACAGGCCTAGGCGTGCGTCTTTTTGCAGAGTTGATTACCGCCTGGCGGCGATAATCTTGCTCTGTTCGCTGATGCGAACAACCGCATGCAAACAAGGGGCTCATTCAGTTTTAGGCTAAAAGGCCGTTAATGAAATGATAGCTAAAAGGTCAATTGAAGGAGGATTTATGAAAAAAACGGTTTCATATTTTGTTTTATTTTTAATGCTGTTGTCCGCGTTTCAAAGCACATCACGCGCGGACGGCGCTAAGCAAGGCGCGGCTTCTTTTGTTTTGCCGACAACCGGTCAGTACATGAATGGCGAATTCAACGAAGGTAAAACCAAGCTCATGGCCGGCATGGAAGTTGCCGCTATCACAACCACAGTTATTCTTGCAACCGTTGTGGGCGGACCCATTGTTTGGGCCGGTATTGGGCCGCTGATTGCAAATCATACTTGGAGCGGTTACGATGCTTACAAAACAGCCAAAGAAAAAAATGAAGACCCTAATGCCAACTACCCAACAGACGGCGGACAAGTTTATGATGCGCGCCGTGATCTCGATTTGGCGCGCCAGCAGCGTTACGATGCCGTGAATAATCAGAATTTAAGTTTGCGCGAAAGAATGCGTCTCGCGGCCGAACAAGCCAACAACGGCTAATTTTTTTGGCTCTGAGCAAAGCTCAACCGCAAACGCGCTACTTTTTTTGAAGTCGTTCTAATTTACCGGCGAAGCTTTCCTCTGTAGTTAGGCCCCGGTTGCGCGAAGCGCAGAGGAAAATTAAATCAATGGAACCTTTTTCTCCCACAATCGCAACTCAGGTTCAACGCCTGCTTTCACAGTTAAAATTTGCGGCCAAAGCCTGGCGCGAATGGAACCGTGATAAGTCGCTGCCCGCGGACCGTTGGCTTGCGCGGATTTTTGCCGAGAACCGGAAAGTAATCGGTTCCCGCGACCGCCGTTTTATTTCCGGCTGTGTTCATCAGGTTTTCAGAAATCAAAGTTTTTATGATTATTGGATTCAAAAATTCGCGCAAAGCGATGTTCGCGATCCTGTTAAATACGCAAAATTTTTATGCTTGCTGGGCGCGGTGGAAGACAGCTCCATTGAAGAACCGGTTTTTACGGCGGCCTGGAATGAAATCAAAGACCAGGCAGAATTAGAAAAGCCAGGCGATCTTTTTAAAATTATCAAAGAGCATACTATTTCCGAAGCGGAGGCCTCCGTTTCGCGTACCGGCTGGCTTGCGCTGCGTTATTCCTTTCCGGGTTGGCTTGTTGAGCGCTGGACCAAAGCTTTTGGCGATGCTGAATGTGAAGCGCTGCTCAAAGCCACGCATGACCGGCCGCCGCTTGTAATTCGTGCCAACACTTTGAAGATGTCCCGCGAGGAATTAATCCAACAGTTGGATCCTGCGTCCGGGCCCGAAGCAATTGCGGGTACCGTCGGCGCGATTCGTTTTCGTGAACATGCCCAGGTTAAGAATTCACCGCTTTTTACGGAAGGTTATTTTGAGATTCAGTCCGAAGCCAGCCAGCAGGTTGTTGAATTAATCGCGCCGAAGCCGGGAGAAAAGGTTTGGGATGTTTGTGCGGGCGGCGGCGGCAAAACATTGTTTCTCGCGGCGCTGATGCAAAACGAAGGCCAGGTGATGGCGACGGATTTGCGCTCGCTTGCAATTAAAGAGTTAAAATTACGCGCGGAACGCGCGGGCGCGGTGAACATTAAAGCCGCAGATATTCAGCGTTTTTATAACGGGGAAGTGACCGAGCGATTTGATAAAATAATGGTCGATGCGCCTTGCTCGGGCTCCGGAACGCTCGGACGTGCGCCTGATTTAAAATGGCGGCTTGAAGAAAAGAGCTTTGATGATTATGCTGTCAAGCAAATGGAGATTCTCGAGATGGCGCTGCCTTATTTAAAGCCATCGGGGAAAATGTACTATATTACCTGTTCGATTGACCGCACTGAAAATGAAGGCGTGACGGAAAGTTTTTTAAAGCGGCATTCGGAACTAGTTTTGGATGATTTGGGCGGCTGTGCGGCCCAAGGGCTTAGAATTTGGCCCCATCGCAAAAATACGGATGGTTTTTTTATGGCTTGTTTTAAATTCCGGTGAGATTTTTTAAAAAAAAAGGAGATAAGATGAAAAAGATTTGGATCGTTTTTTTTATGCTTTGCTTAGCGCCGGCTTTATTCGCATCTGAGCAAAAAACATCAGACCGAAGTGTCCTTGCCGCAATCGGACATTTGGAGGGCCGCGGGTTTTCGAATGTTTTTTTATTTCCCGCTGAGTGGGGACATTTACCCAAACCCGAATACGGCGGCGTTCTCGGTTATCCGCTTGTGGGGCTGACACATTTAGGCGGACGTCTTTTTTCGGGTTTAACAGATATTGCTTTTCTTCCCGTGGCGTATCCTTTTACGAAGTATGACGATTCTATCCCAGTCGGCCTGGGCTGGGGCGAATTCCCCTGGCAGAAACCAAGCAACAGCTGAAAAAGGCCATTCGCGTCGTTGAGGCCTTCGCTTCCTTCCGCGATGTATTATCGATACACCTTGGTCGGGCGCTTGCCCTCGCCTAGCGACTGATCCTTTTTGAGCCGTTGCCACAATTTTTACATTTATGAAGCCTTCCAATTTTTACATCATTCTTTGTCATCCGTTTACAGCAGATAATATCGGTGCCGCGGCGCGTGCGATGAAGAACATGGGTTTTTCAAATTTGCGTTTGGTGGCGCCGCGCCGTAACTGGAAGAAACGCGCTTATGTTTTGGCGCGCAACGCGTCCGAAGTTGTTGAGCATGCACGTGTTTTTGCAACGCTGGGCGAAGCAACTGCTGATTTAAATTGGACTTGTGGAACCACGCGCCGCGTCCGCGGTAAAGCCGCTAAATTTTTGGCGTTCGAATCTTTTATCGATGTTGCCGGTAAAAAAAGCCGCGGTCTGAAAGTGGGGCTTGTTTTCGGTCGTGAATCCAAAGGCCTGAACGCGGAAGAGCTGGAACACTGTGATCAGCTGGTCAGTCTGCCTGCCGATGAGGCATATCCCTCGCTTAATTTAGCGCAAGCCGTTATGGTTACGCTTTTTTCTCTTTCACGAAAGCGTTTGTCGGGGGCAAAGACCGTTGTATCGATGCATGCGGAAAAGCCCCTTTTGGATAAATCCGGCGTTCAAAGCGCTATGCAGTCTTTCGCGAAGGCCTTAGAATGTATCGGTTTTTACGGCGGCAAAGACGGGCGCTTGGATAAAATTATGAAAGTGACAGAAGCTATTTTTAAACGCGCCGGCATGTTTGACTATGAAGCGCAAATGTTAAAAGGTGTTTCGGCGCGCATCATTGAGCGCACAGCACAAAAGAAATAATAAATCAAAGAGGCACAAGAAATTTTATGGACGAAACAGAATTACGCAGCGCACTTTTAAAATTAATTCAGGAAAAAGCCCTGCGCCGCGGCGATTTCACGCTTGCTTCAGGTAAAAAAGCAAAATTCTATCTGGACGGCAAGCAAATTACCTTGGACCCTCAGGGATTGATGCTGACGGGGAAAATCATGCTCGCGATGCTGCATGGCGTCAAAGTGGATGCGGTTGGCGGCCCGACATTGGGCGCGGATCCGATCGCTGCGGCGCTTGCGCTTTTAAGTTCACAGAGCGGCAAGCCGCTGCGCGCGTTTATTGTGCGCAAAGAAGCAAAATTGCATGGAACGCAAAAAATGATCGAAGGACCCGCGCTGCAAAAAGGCGATCATGTCGTGATGCTGGAAGATGTAATTACAACCGGCGGCTCAGTATTGAAAGCGATCAAAGAAGTTGAAGCGCTTGGCGCAAAAGTTGTGAAGACACTTTGCCTTGTGGATCGTAACGAAGGCGCGAAAGAAACTTTAGATGCTTATGGGTATTCGCCGATTTTTACTCTTGAGGATCTCGGGGTTAGTTAATATTTAAATAGAATTGATTTAAGAAAGCCTGAACAGAAATGTTCGAGCTTTCTTAATTTAAGATCGTACTCAAAAGGGTAAGAGTCTTTAAAGAAAAATTCATCCGCTCAGACAGCGCCGTCTTAACGCGGCGAACTCGCGGACTGAATTTTTCTTCCAAAGCCTTCTGCGCATAGCTGGGGTGTTGGGTTGTGATCAGAGAAGCAAAGTGCGCTGCTAAATGATGAGAGGCGCAACCGCATTTGTCGCCGCATAAAGTCTTAAGGTTCTTCAAATAGCTTCCCACCATACCTTCTTTTTGGCTCTGCAAAGCAGGGCCAAAAGAAAGATGAACAAGGCTGTCAAAGTAGCTTCCCGTCTTGTTTTTCACAGTTTCGGAAAATCAGAAACTGTGAAACGAATGCTTACCTTTTTTTGAGAGCGAAAAAAGGTAAGGAAGGACCTTGGCTGGTTAAAGGGGAGACATTGAATTGCGTTCATAAATCGTTTTATGGGCGCAGTTTTGACGAGCCACTGTTTTATTTTCCTCTGCGCTAAGCGCAACCGTTTTACCGGCATCGCTTTGCTAAGCCGGTAAAAGATAAAATGGGAAACTAGTTTGCTGAGGTTGAGGGGTATCGTTGCAAAATAATCATAGAGCTTTCGAGAAATTCAGAATTCACTAGCTTGTTTCTCTGCTAATTGCTTCCACCGACCCTTATGCAGCAGTACTTTTAAATTAGGATTTAGATTGCGAGTTCTGCGCCGTAGGACGCAGTTGTTTGAGCAGGATAAATCTTAATTTAAAAATAAACACGAAAAGAATAAATCAAAAAGCGCAGAGCATAGACATAAAAAAAGCCGCACCTTTTTCAGATGCGGCTTTTTAAAAAAGAAGTCTTACTTGCTTACGTATTTATTCGTACCGTTGCTTGCGTAAGGAGAACCATTCTTATCAACATAACGGTTTACACCGTTCTTGTCGACATAGCGGTTGGCGCCGTCATTCGGAGCGGCCCAAGTTGTTGCGCCTGATGGAGTCGTTGATGCGGCCCAAGTTGCGGCGGCAGCGGGTGCGGCATATTGAGAGCCTTCCCAGTTTTTGTTGGTATCGCTGCTTGATTCAAGACAGTTGCTGTATGAACGCGCAACGGGAATACCGTTGAAACTTGGAACCCAGAAAGTAACGATATCAACAGCGCCTGAACCAATACGGAGAACAGCGCAACCCAACCCGCTGCCAAGTCCGGCTAAAGTTCCGATGATTGGAGGGCCGCTTTTTGTTTTGTCTACAGTCTGAACAATAATGTCTACCGGGCTGGTGATAACATTCACAAAACCGCGGCCAAGCATACCAACCGCTTTGCGGCCATAAGAAGGTGATTCAGCCATGGTCCAAATATCAGCGGCGTGAGCGTTTGAGGTGGTCATGGCAAGGATAAGAGCAAGACATCCAAGCTGTTTGAGTGATTTCATAGATTCCTCCTAGATTCAGTTTCAAAATAAGTTCAGGTAAAAAAGATTGCGACAGTTCGAAATAATACATGTAAGAAGGGCTTCAGGCAATATTTTTATTCAAAGTCGCCATTAACTTAACCCTTTTTATAATAATACCTTACAAAAAGTAGCGTATATAACATTTATATCAAGTCTTGACAATTTATAGTATCTAAAGTACTTTAAGGAGTGAGAACTAGCATAATAGAGCATCAAACTAGCAATTTAAAACAAGGAGTAGAGTTATGGATCAAAAGCCTGAAGAACAGGGTCAATTCCCACGCCGGGAAAGAACCCAGATTATGACACCTAAGGAAGCTGCTAAGTATCTTGGCTTCCATCTCGTAACAATTTATCGTTTGCTGAAAAAGTCAGAAATTCCAGCAACGAAAATTGGCGGGCAATGGCGTTTTAAGAAAGACATTCTTGATGAATGGCTTATGAGCCGTATGAAATAAAAATTGAGGAGGTGATTGGATGGAACCTGTCACAGTTTCAATTTTTAAAGAGCGTGGTTTGGGCCGGTATTGCAGTTTCGGCTTTGATGGAAACTTCTATTGGCTGCTCAAAAAATCCGCGTTTTAACCAGCCGAGTCCAACCGTTTTTTTGTGGAACGGTGAATAGGCTCGGCTGGTCAAGCGCCCGATTTCTTCTCCGCTTTTCGGATCAATAATCGCAGACCCCGCCGCCGGTTGAGCCGAAGGCTCAGAGGCAGAATTATCAACCGCAGAGGATAAATTAAACATCAGTCCCACAAAGCTTCGGTTTAATCTTTTATAAGTTTCGATTTTCGCGACAACTTCCTGCCCCGGATAACAGCCTTTTGTTTCGCTCGCGGATTTTTTTTCAAGCCGCGTTTCAGAAAGCATAATTGTCTCGTTAAAATCTTTTCCGAATTCTAAAATTCCGTTTTCAATCCGCAGAGTTTCACGTAGCGCTTCATCGCCACAGTTTTCACTTTTAAAAGTTACCGATGTTGATGGTGTGAGAGCCACGGCGCGCGGGCCGCGGTTTCCTTCGGGTTTATAAGTCATGGCTTGCGGCGCATTTACTCGGATCATTTTTTCTGCCGCAGGGCCCCAGATTTCGAATAAATTCCAATCTTTGCCTGCATCACGGATTTGAACGTCTTCGGTGATCAAGAATTTTTCAAGCAGCCCACAAATTTTGGAATTTGTCTCGGGTACGCTGAGAAGTAAAACCGAATCTGCAAGTTTCACGGCAAACATATAGGCCAGCACATGGCTTGTGGCGGAGAGCAGGGCCGTTTCGCGCCATTCACCGGGGCGCATTGCCAGAATATCCTGTGACAAAATGTTGTGCAGGAAAACGGCATGGTCCGCGCCTGAGACTTGGATTTTAGCGCAGTCAGTACGGTCAAAAATTACAGCGCTTGTCCGCGCTTTTTCATAGAGCTCTAAATCAAGGTTCATAATATTTCATCCAGAATTTTCTGATAAACAGCGGGAAAAGTTGATTTTTTAATTTCCGCGTGTGTCATCCATTGATAGCCCGGCTCTTTCACGGTATTTTCAAACGGGCTTTGGAAAGCAAATGTGCTCAAAGTAATTTGATAGCGTGTAAAACCGTGTTTGTCTGTGCGCAATTTTTTCAAATCAGTTTTTTTAATTTCAAAGTTTTTAAGGCCGGAGTTGAGGTTTTCAAAGTGCGGCAAGGTCCACAGGTCGGCCCAGCGTTCGCCGGCTTTTTGCTTTCTGACTAGCAGGCGTTTCTTTTTATCGCGCAGCACAAAAGCAAAATGTTTCAGTTTGGTTGTTTTGACGGCTTGTGACTTCACGGGAAAACTTTCCTGTTTCCCCAAGCGGAAGGCTTCGCATAAATTGGAGACGGGGCATTTTTCGCAATCTGGACTGCGCGGAAAACAAACTGTTGCGCCCAGCTCCATGAGCGCCTGATTAAAATCGCCAGTTTGTTTTTCGGGAAGAATTTTTTCAGCGATTTCCCAAAGGCGGGCGATTGTTTTTTTATCGGAAACATTTTCTGAAATTGCAAACAAGCGCGTTAAGATTCGGATGACATTGCCGTCGAGCAGCGGAACTTTTCGATTGAAGGCAATGCTGCCTACCGCGCCGGCGGTGTAACGGCCGATGCCGGGAAGCGCGAGGAGCTCTTCGGCGCTTTCAGGAAGTTTTCCATTATGCTGCGCGCAAACAGCCTGAGCGTTACGGTGCAGCATTTTCGCGCGGCGGTAATACCCCAGGCCTTGCCAGAATTTTAAAACCTCCGGCTCTTTCGCGGCGGCCAGCGTTTTAAAATCGGGAAAGCGTTTAAGCCAGCGTTCATAATAGGGAATGACCGTATCAACCCGGGTTTGCTGCAGCATGATTTCAGAAACCAGGATTTTGTAAGAGTCGGAGGTTCTGCGCCAAGGCAAATCGCGTTTGGATATTTGATACCAGGCGGAAAGCTGCTTTTGAAATTTTGCGATGCTCTTCATGATTTGTCATTATAATACGGGATCAGCGTCGCACAGCAGCAAATGGATTAATTTTTAAAGGGCAATATGCCGGCCGAATCTGTAAAAAAGAAATTTAAGCTTTCCGGCGCGGCCCTCGCCGTGGCCGCTGTCGTGCTTTTTATTGTCTTCGAACTGTTTTCCGGAATTTCGCCTTCCGCGGTCAGAGTATTGGACGCGCGCGTTACTTTCAAGTTCACGGCTTATCACGATAAAGACCAGTATTTTATTTCCTACTCGCTTGAAAACACCAAAAAAACGAAGGCTAAGGCGGTTGTCCGCGTCCAGCTGGGAGAAACTAGTTTGGGTGGACGGGTTTTTCATGGGGTTCAGGCCCAGAACGACAATGCGGTGCTGGAACCGCTTGAAACCAAAGCTTTTGTTTTGCAAATGGATGTTCCTAAGAAAGCGCATGACAAGGAACGGGAGCTGGATGTGCGCGCCAAAGTGAAACGCGTCAGCCGATTTTAAAATGCCGATAAAAGCTCATCTGCTGCGTTGCAGATTTCCGCGAGTTGATTTATCAAATCGCCAAACGATTTCGCTTGTGCGGCGTATTACCGTATACGCCTCCGCGGGCGCTCATCTGCGTCTTGCAGCTAAACTTTTCTCGGCATTTTATGCAGGCAGCATGTTGGTCATTTTATCAAGCTGCACGGCGATTTATGGCTGGAATATTCACGCGCCCGGAATTCTTTCCGCCGAATTCGCGCAGGATGTGCCGCAATCGCCGCATCGTGTTGCGCTTTATGTTCCCGAAGGCCAAAAGGAAATTGTTTCAAAAGACAAAGGGACGCGCCTTTCTGATCCGCAGGCCTATTATCTCGGTGAAGCTTTTGTGCCGATGCTGATCGAATCTTTTCAAAGCGGCTTCAAAGAGTTTGTACTTATGGAAGCCGTCCCCACGCCTGAAATCATGCGGCAATATGGAATCGAGACTCTCGCGGTTTGTGAAATCAAAGATTTTAAAAACCGTAAAACCATGAAAAGCCAGGGGCTGGACATTTACACCGACACGACTTTGTTTAATCCCGATTTAAAACTTGTACGCCGGTTTGAAGCGCGCGGTACAAGCGAAGCACCCGGAACTTTCGCCAAAAAGGGCGGCTTGGAAGTGAATTTGAATGCCGCGATGGAAGGCAACCTCAGGGAAATTGTGATGCAAGTTCAGGAAGCTTTGAAATGACCATGGACTATAGACTATGGACAATCGACAAATGGAAGGTCTGTTGTCTATGGTCGATAGTCTATTGTCTCAGCGGCGGTTTATCGCTGAGCGCGAATGAAGTTTTGAATTCGCGGGAAATTAAAATGCCGGAACGCGGCGCGCAAGTGATGGTGCGCGAAAATTCAAAAACGGGTACGCCTTATATTGTGCTGAGCGACCCGCTGAATCCGCGTAAAGATTTGGCGTTGCTTGATTCCAATAAGTATCGCCGTCCGGATTACCGCATGCTACAAAAAGGTGTGAATGCCAAAGACGTGAATTATGACGGGCCGTACAGCTCCAAGAAAAAAATTTATATTCTTGCCGCAACCCTTGCAACTGCCGGAGCCACGGCGGCCGTGGTCGGGCCGGCGTTATTTCCGGCTGCCGCGGCAACGGGAGCTGTGGGCAGCGCGGCCGGCCCCGCGATTGCGGCGGGCGTGGGCGGCAGTGCTTTAGCGGCAGCGGCGAATGCTTATCAAGAGCATTACAAGAATCTGCCTGATGATTACAATCGTGAGTCTGAATCAAAGATTATTGAGACCGAAACCGATTTTTACAAAATGCATGTTGCAAAGGTGAAGAGCACACCTTTGCAAGGCCAAAACTAAAATCTTAAAGCTTAAAACTATAACTTAAAGCCCAAAGCTGTTCGGTCAGTTTTGAGCTTTGACCTTTAACCTTTGAGTTCGCCGGAGTCGTGATGCCCGAACTGCCTGAAGTTGAAACTGTCAGAAAAGATTTGATCCGCTTGGGTTTGCCGGGACACGTGATTCAAAGCGCGGATTTATTTTGGCATCGCACGCTTGCGGTCCCGTCCTTGAAAGAGTTTCAGGAAAAAATTGCCGGGGCAAAAATCAAAGACCTCGCAAGGCGCGGCAAGTATCTCATTTTCAATTTAGACAAAGGATGCCTCATTATGCATTTGCGGATGAGCGGGCGTATTGATTTTAAAACCAAACCTTTTGATCCGCGCGTGCATGACCGGGCACGGCTGGTATTCTCGGATGGCGCGCAATTGCTTTTTCACGATACGCGCAAATTCGGCCGCTGGTATTTTACGGATGATGCCGAGAAGATTGTCGGCAAGCTCGGTATTGAGCCGATGGATAAAAAATTTACCGCGGCTTGGCTGGCGGGAAAATTGAAAAATAAAAAGCGCACGTTAAAGCCGCTGCTTTTGGACCAAACTTTGGTGGCGGGTATCGGTAATATTTATGCTGACGAAGCGCTGTGGTACGCGAAGCTCAATCCCACGATTAATTCTTCGCGGCTAAATGACGCGGAAATTCAAGCTTTGCACGCGGGGATTGTCAAAGCGATTTCAGCTGGAATAAAAAATGCAGGAACTTCCATGGGCGAGGGCAAAGCGAACTTCTACAGCGTCGGCGGCAAACGCGGCAGCAACCAGGAAGCCCTCAAAGTTTTCCGCAGAACAGGCGAGCCATGCCCGGCCTGTCGTGTTAGAATCGAGCGCATCATTGTTGGCCAACGCAGTACGCATTTCTGTCCATCATGTCAGAAAAACCGATAAAAAAATTCATCTGCTGCGTTATGCGCTGCGCTTTCTTGTGCGGCGTATTACCGCATACGCCTCCGCGGGCGCTTGCGCAAGCCTTGCAGCTGAAGCTTTTTTAGCGGTTTTTAAATACAAGGATCAAAATGGAAGCTCAATATAAAACCGCAAGAACGCTGACAATCGCTATGATTGCCGCTGTTTTTCTTTACGGCGCAATTGCTTTTGTATTGAAAGGCCAGGGTTATGGGGCGACTTCCGAAGGTAAAATGAATTTTATGCGGATGATCGTCGCTTTCGTGGTGATTGTTCAAATTATGCTGGCTTTTGCGATGCATAAAATGATGGGCGCCTTAACGGACAAAAAGCGCTTGGTTACGTTTCAAATCATGATTAATGCTTTTTGCGAGGCGGTCGCTTTATTTGGGCTTGTTCTTTTTTTTATCAGCAAAAATTTTATGGATTACGCGGTTTTTGCCGTAATTTCACTCGGCGCCTTTGCTTGTTTCTTTCCGCGTCGTGAAAAATGGATTACAGATTCTGTCAATCCGAACAGGGGAATTTAAATGACTGAAATTATTGTCTTGGCCCATGCGCGTTCGAAAAACGGCAGGGAAGTTGAACTTGAAAAAACAGTGCGCGCGGCGATTAAGCCGACGCATGCCGAAGCAGGCTGTTTGAAATATGCTTTTCATCAATCCGTTGCTGACAAGCAGACATTCGTGATGATTGAAAAATGGGCTTCTCAGGAAGCGCTTGACCAGCATTTAAAGGCGTCGCATATTGTGGAGCTATTTAAAAAATTGCCTGATTTGCTACAGAGGCCCATGCAAATTCAAATTTATAAAGCTCTCCTCGACGGCTCTCCCGAAAAACTACTTTAGTAACTAAAAATTTAAATCTAAAAGCTCAAAGCTATAACGCAGAATATAAAATGTTCGAAACGATTTTAAGTCTTGCGCCATAGTTTTGGCCTTTTAGCTATTAGCTTTAACCTAGGAATATATGGCTCTCATTAGTCTGCAAGGTGTCTCGCTCGCATTTGGAGGCCCCAAACTTTTCGATGAAATGACGCTTCAAATCGAGCTCGGCGAGCGCGTCGCATTACTCGGCCGCAACGGCACGGGCAAAACCACTTTGATGCGCGTGATCGCGAAAGAAATTTCTCTGAATGAAGGTAATATCATTTATCAAAAGGGAATTAGTGTTGCTTATTTGCCGCAAGAAGTGCCGGTGGATTTGAAAGGGACTGTCTTTGATGTCGTGCTGTCCGGTTTGGGCGAGCAGGTGAAACTTGTAAAAGATTATCATCATGTCGCGCATGCGCTTGAAACTGAATACACTGAGCAGCTGATGAAGCGCCTAGATACCTTACAGTCCGAAATGGACCGCACCAACGGCTGGGAAATTAATCAACAGGTTGAACAGGTTGTGGCCCAGCTCCGGCTTGACCCCGAAAGCGATTTTGGAACTTTGTCCGGAGGTCAAAAGCGTCGAGCTCTTTTAGCAAGAGCGTTAGTCTTAAAGCCCGATTGTTTACTTTTGGATGAGCCGACCAACCACTTAGATATTGAGTCTATCGATTGGCTTGAAGCCTTTCTTAAGGAGTTTAAGGGGACGATTATTTTTGTGACCCATGACCGTATGTTTATGAATCGGCTCGCGACCACGATCGTGGAGCTTGATCGCGGCAAGCTTTTCAGCTGGTCTTGCGATTATCAAACATTTTTAGAGCGCAAACAAATGGCGCTTGATGCCGAAGCGGCCGAGGGCGCACGCTTTGACAAGAAACTAGCGCAGGAAGAAGTTTGGATTCGTCAGGGGATTAAAGCCCGTCGAACTCGCAATGAAGGCCGCGTGCGCGAACTTGAAAAGCTGCGGCTGCAAAAAAAAGCTCAACGTAAGCACATTGGCAAAGTCAAAATGCAGGCGCAGGAAGCGGACGTTTCGGGCCAGGCTGTGACCAAGGCCGACCATATTTATCAGGCCTATGGCGATAAAAATTTGATCGAAAATTTTTCAACGCGGATTATGCGCGGCGACAAAATCGGAATCATTGGCGCGAACGGCAGCGGCAAGACGACTTTGCTTAAAATTTTATTGGGACAGCTTCAGCCGCAAAAAGGCACCGTGCATTTGGGAACGAATTTGCAAATCGCCTATTACGATCAGCTGCGCGAAGAACTTGACGGCGAAAAAACCGTAATGCAGAACGTCGCAGACGAAGGCGATTTTGTGACGATTAACGGCAAGCCGCGCCATGCGATGGGCTATTTGATGGATTTTTTATTTTCGCCCGACCGCGCGCGCACCCCCGCGAAAGTTTTATCAGGTGGTGAACGCAACCGTCTTTTCCTGGCCCGTCTTTTTACCAAACCCTGCAATGTGCTTGTGATGGATGAACCAACCAATGACCTTGATATTGAAACGTTGGAATTGCTCGAAGAGCTGATCATTGAATATTCCGGGACTGTGATTGTTGTGAGCCATGACCGCGAATTTTTAAATAAAGTCGTGACGTCAACGATTGTGCTCGACGGCAAAGGCAAAATCGAAGAATACATCGGCGGTTATGACGACTGGGTTGTGCAGCACAATGCGAAAAAGGCTACGGTTCAGGAAGAGCTGGAAAGAGAAGAAGAAAAAGAGCCTCCGAAAAAAGAAGCCGAACAGAAGCCCGTAAAAGAAGCTCCCGCGAAAAAGAAGCTGACTATGGCGGAAAAGCTGGAGCTCGAAAAACTTCCGGCACAAATCGAAAAGCTCGAAGCCGAGCAAAAAGAAATTTATTTAAAAATGGCTTATCCTATTTTCCGCCATGGGAAACCCGAAGAGATTAAAGAAACTACGGACCGGCTTAAGAAAATTGAAAAAGAATTGCTGCCGGAGGCCTATGCTCGCTGGGAAGCGTTAGAAGCGCTGAAGAAGTCTCTCTAAACTCGCAAGCTGCGGCAGAAGCAAAAAGAAACAATCAGAGGGCTCAAACAGTCCTCGGCTTCGCCTGCGGAACTCGCCCTCTTATTATTTCTTTTTACTTTTCAGCCAAAGTGGGGTGGAGGCAAGAAGCAGAGAAGCAAAGTGCGCTGCTAAGTAATTTGAAATGCTGCCTGCGTTATGCCTGCCGTAGGTCTCAAGGCTTTCTAAGTAGCTTCCTGTCATATCTTCTTTTGGTTCTGCAAAGCAGTGCCAAAAGAAAAGTTGTAGAAATATTGCAGCTTATGCGGTTGAGCGAAGCTCAGAGCGTAAATATTACAGTCACAGTGAGCGCAGGTATTTTTCGTAAGCGGTGCCGATCATATTTGAAGTAACCGCGTAAGTTTCTTCGCCGACGACCTGCCCGGCGCTGATCATGCCGAGTAAATTGCCGTTGCCGTCGAGGATGGGCGAGCCGCTGTCTCCGTGATAGGCCTTGAAGTTAATTTGCAGCGATGTGACACGCATGGCTCCGTCAATCTTTTCAAAACCAAGCGCGCTGATTTTTCCGCCTGTGAGCGTTCCTTTAATCCACTGCGCGCGTCCCATCGCGTAAACATCCATGCCCACCGGCGCGGCGTCAGAATTTGCGAATCGAATGGTGTCGAGCGCGAACGGCGGAGTGACCGAAATAAAAGCCGTATCTTGTCCGGCTACTTGATGCAGAATTTTTGCAGGCAATTTGGTTCCGTCAAAAAGTGTGACGGTGATATTTTTTTTGTTCTTGAGTGTATGGGCTGCAGTGACAATGACTCCGTTTGAGCTGAGAACAATTCCTCCGCCGATTTGAACGGCCGCAACGCGGTGCATTCTCTGAATGACTAAAATTCTGCCGGTGGCGGGATCCCGCACGGCCTGTGGTTTGCCGTCCTTATAAATCGCGGCGTCAATAGCTTCAATGCTGACGACGGCTTTGCCTTTTTGAATGACTTGATGCAGGGGAGATTCCTGCGACTCCTCCGCAAATGAAGAAGCTGCAAAAAACACGCATAAAAGAAAGACGGATACAAACCTGTTTATTTTCATCGGCCTATTCTATACTTTTACCGCATCAAAAAACATTCACCTATAGCCAATATGCCCAATCAATCTGAAAAAGATCCATTACACGGCGTAACGCTTGAGCAAATTCTGGAAAAGCTCGTCGCGCATTACGGCTGGGAAGAACTGGGTAAGTTTGTGAAGATTAATAGTTTTCGCTTTGACCCGAGCATCACTTCAAGCCTGCGTTTTCTGCGTAAGACGCCTTGGGCCCGCAAACAGGTCGAAGAGCTTTATATCGTGTCCCTACCGGACATGGTTTGATTTATTTTTGGAAAAATTGAAGATGATTAATGCTGTATTAAGATGGAGCGGCCAAAACCCGAAGAAAGCAGCCGGGCTGACAATTCTTGTTTGCTTTGGGCTGACCTTTTTTTCCGGTATGATTTTTCTGCGTGTTGTCGATCTCCGGCCGAAGGTCGAAGGCAGTTTCTTTTTTTCCGAAAAAGACCCTCAATATCGCGCGGATCTTCTCATCTCAAAAATTTTTCCTCAGCCCCTGCAGGTTATTATTGGTGTGAAGGGCGACCTGCACGCTCCGGAATATCTCGAAAAAATCAAAGCTATTTCAAATGAACTTGAAAGCCTTCCGGAAGTTTCCGGAGTTCAGTCTTTAACCAAAGGCCCCAAGAATCTGCAGGATGCCGAAACCAGCCCGCTCTGGAGGCGGATTCTTTTCGCGACCGACGGCCAATCTTCTTTTATTTCCATTTTTATAAAAAACGGTGAAACCCAAACAGCCGTCGAAAAAATCGAAAAAATTAAAGAAAAATTTCAGCGACAGGGAACAAAAATAATGATTGCCGGCGGGCCTTACGCAACTGAATTGATTGCCCGCAATCTTCTGCGGGATTTAGAATTATTCAGCGGCGCGGCGCTGGTTATTTTTGGCATTGTGCTGCTGATTATTTTCCGCAGTTTCACGGTTCTTCTCGGAACTTTAATCGCATGTTTGAACTCCAGCGCGCTGACATTGATCGCGGCGCATTTTATGCATATTCCGATCGGACCGTTAACCGCTAATCTCTCAACCATGGTTTTTGTTTTAACTTTATCGCCGATTGTTTTTTTAACGTTTAACTGGAAGAAAATTTTATTAAAAAAAGCAAACACGGGACTGGCCGCGGTGTGGGAAGCGGTGAAGGTCACGGCGTTCCCGTCTTTTTGGAGTATGTCGACAACCTTCATCGGTTTTGGCAGCCTGCTATTTGTTAAGGCCGAGCCGATGCGGCAGTTGGGGTTATCTGGCGCGGTCGGGGCGATTATTGCTTTTCTCTCGGCCTATATTTTTTATCCCTGGTTTTTGCCGCTAGCTGAAAAAACCGCAGGCGTGACCCATTCAAAAGGGGACTTGGATTTAAAATTTAAAGCTTTTTTCAGCCACAAACACGGACGGCTTGCCGCCGGCATGATCCTGCTGACATTGCTTGCTTCGATTGGAATGCGGCATATCAATACCGATCCTGATTTGGTTTCCTACTTTAAAAAGGGCAGCGAGCTTCGCAGTGGTTTGGAATATGTCGATACGCATGGCGGTAGCAGTCCTATCAAAATGGTTGTGTCCGACTGCGGCAAAGAACCGTTTAATACCGAAAAAGCCTACCAAAGACTTCAAGCGCTGAACGAGGCCCTTGAAAAAGCGCCAGCGGTTGGGAATGTCGTTTCTCTGCCCGTGGTTCTGGCCGAAGGCCGGCGTTCGCCGATGAGTTTTTTGATTTCCACAAAATGGCTGCTGAAAATTATGGAAAGCCCCAAGTTCGGGCAAATTGCGAAATATTTTGTTTCGGAAGACCGAAGCCAGGCCTTTTTTGTTTTGATGATGCAGGAAAGCGGGCGTCTGATGCCGCGCGAAAAAATCATTGAGAGCGTGCGCGAAATTTTAAGCAATCAAGGATTTAACGCCGACATCATCGGGGGAGCTTATGTTCTGCAGTCCAAACTTTCCGAGCTGGTCGGCTCCAGCCTGATAGAAGGGATTATCCTGCTGCTGATTTTATTTGTAGCGATGGTTTGGATGCTTTCAAAATCAATTCAGGTCGCGGCCGCGCTGCTGGTCAGTTTGGTTGTTATTCCCGTAAGTATTTTAGGGCTGGTCGGCTTTTTAAAAATTCCGATTGATGTGATTTCCGCCCCGGCGGTGAATTTGGCAATCGGCATCGGCGTGGACGCCATGATTTATATGTCGGTTTTCGCGCGCCGCTCCAACGCGGGGAAAATTAATTCATGGAAAGTATGGGCGCAGGTTTGCGGCGAGCTTTGGCGGCCGATCGGCACCTCGCTGCTGGTGGTTTGCTCGGGCTTCGGAATTTTTATGCTGTCGCAATTTCCGCCTACCCAGAGATTTGGTTTTTTCGTGATCTGCGGATCTTTGGCCGCAGCGTCGTCGGCGATATTGATTTTCCCCTGGCTTGCCAGCCTTTCCCGGACCAAAGCGGAAGCTTGATTTCTCCTCCTATATAGGGTAGTTTCACGCGCTCAAATTTAAGAAAAAGGATACGGTTGCGCCTTTGGCGCAGAGTCAAAACAAATGGAAAACGAAATCTCAAAACGGCGTACGCTCGCGATTATCGCGCATCCTGATGCGGGTAAAACTACGCTCACCGAAAAGTTTTTGCTTTACGGTGGTGCGGTGCAGCTCGCAGGCTCTGTTACGGCGCGCAAGCAGCAGCGCGATACAGCCTCCGACTGGATGGAGCTTGAAAAGCAGCGCGGCATTTCAATCAGCTCGACTTTGCTGCAATTTGATTATGGCCCGTGGCGCATTAACCTGCTCGATACCCCGGGGCATAAAGATTTCTCCGAAGACACTTACCGGGTTTTGATGGCGGTTGACGCGGTTATCATGGTGATGGACGGGAGCAAAGGCATTGAAAGCCAAACGCGTAAACTTTTTGAAATCTGCCATCGCCGCAAAATTCCGATTTTTACTTTCGTCAACAAAATGGACCGCCCGAGTTTGTCACCGCTTGAGCTCATTGACCAGCTTGAAACCGTTTTAAAAATCAATGCCTATCCGATTAATTGGCCGCTTGGAAACGGTAAAGATTTTAAAGGTATTTATGACCGCGTGAACAAAGAAGCGCATTTGTTTGAACGTGTGCCGGGCGGATCTTATCGCGCGCCGGTTTCAGTCGGCGGATTTTCCGACCCCTTCGTCAAAAGCAAAATGGATGAACAAAGCTACGCGAATGCGGCCGAAGAGTTGGAGATTTTAGAGCAGGCGCATGTTGATTTTGATACCGACGCGGTCATTAGCGGGGAAACCACGCCGGTTTTCTTCGGCAGCGCGGCCAATAACTTTGGCGTGGAGCTTTTGTTAAAAGGTTTTCTTAAATACTCTCCGGGGCCGACTGCCCGCAAAAGTGGTGGCGTGATTGTTCCGGTGGATGATAAAAAGTTTTCGGGCTTTGTTTTTAAAATGCAAACCAATATGGATCCGATGCATCGCGATCGCATTGCTTTCATCCGTGTTTGCGGAGGAAAATTTACACGTGATCTGCAGGTGATTAATGTGCGGACAGGCGATAAAGTGCGGCTCGGTAGCACGCATAAACTTTTTGGGCAAAACCGTGAAGTGGTGGAAGACGCATATGCCGGCGATATTTTGGGCGTGGTTGTGAAAACCGATTTTCGTGTTGGTGATACGGTGACGGAAGATACAAGCATTGTTTATCGCGAAATTCCGAAATTCGCGCCGGAATGTTTCGGATATTTGACAAATCCCGAGCCGGGAAAATATAAGGCTTATCGCAAAGGCATTGAACAATTGCTCGCGGAAGATATCGTGCAGGTTTTTGAACAAAAAGAACCCTGGAAAAGCGATGCGCTGCTCGGGGCGGTGGGGCCGTTACAATTTGAAGTTTTGCAGTTTCGTTTGGAAAGTGAATATGGCGCGAAGTCCACGCTCACACGCGCGCCCTGGCAATTTTTGCGCTGGCTGGATACGCAGCTTGACGATCAGGCTTTGAAGCTTAAAATTCCGGCGGGCGGAGCCATGGCGCTAGATGAGCAGGGCCGGCGCGTGATTATTTTTTCGAATGAATGGTCATTGAATTATTACCGCGAAAAAAATACAGACATTGCTCTGTACGATTCGCCGGATTTGATTCCAATCAATCATTAATACTGCTCAAACAGTCAGTCTCATCCTATTTGTTTTGAGATGAGACACAGCGCTGAGTATTTTTTAATGGCTAAGCCATTTACTTAAACGAAGCGCTAGTCGGCTTCGCCTGCGGAACTCGTAAATTCAATCTTTTTAACCTGAGCTTTTTCGCGGTATGGTTGGGTGGCAATTAGCAGAGAAACAAGCTGCTCTGCAAATTCTATCGAAACGCATACATGCTTTTTCCTAAATAAATTCCTCAAGGTGTGCAGGCATAGTTTCCTCTCATATCCCTTCCTCTGGCTCGGAACGAGCTAGAGGAAGTAAGCAAGAATTTAATTTTGGCAAACGCTAGCAGTTTTATCTTGCGCGCGAAACAGCGGGCTTTATTTTAAGTGGTTTAAAAGAAGAGGGCGGCGGTGAGGACGGTTCCGACCGCGTAGTTTGCGATTGTATTCGGAATGAAATAGGAATAGACCATTAATAAAACGCCAAGCATCATGGCTTTGACATTGACCTGCTTTTTGCCATAGATAAACGCGCTGAAACCGATGGTGCCGAATAGAATTCCCGCGAATATATTAGCAAAAGACATATTCATAAAAGCTCCTTGTGCCTCTTAAAACATAGCTTATTTATCGGCATAAAGCGAATCGGGTAAACCGCCGATAATTTCTCAAACAGCATTCAATGGGGGCATTTATGAAAAGATCCGGTTTTAGAAATTCAATGGCTTGTTTCGTTTTTATTCTTTTTCTTATTCCGAAAATTAGTTTTGCTTTGCCGATGAGCGACTTTCCCGCGAGCCCCTGGACAAAAAAGGACGGCTATGTCGCGAAAACCGTGAGCAAGCTGGGGTTTGGCCTGATGAATGTCGCCGGCGGCTGGACTGCGGTGGTCAGCGAATTTTATGAACCGCCGCAGGATAATATTGCTGCCTTAGGCCTGCGCGCGATTGCGCGTGTTGTGACGAACACGGTCGGCGGCGCTTTGCATGTTGTGACTTTTCCGGTTCCGGTTGATATTCGTCTGCCCGGCGGAGGAACTACCTTCGAATAAAAACGGCTGACGAAACAACGCAAGCGGCTTCAAGCAAAACTTAGTTAGATTGTCTTCAAAAACATATCCCGAATTACTCAGGCAGCCGATGCTGCGCTCGGAACTCGTAATTCGGGATATTTTTTTGAAAGCTTATTCGCAATGGTGGGCAAGAAACAATTAGCAGAGAAACAAGGCTTCGTAATCTAAGTTAGCGGAGACGCAATCTCAATTTTCTCCCCTTCTGCCTCGAACATCAAAGTAGTTTCCTGTTGTATCTTTTTTTTGCTCTGCTGAGCCGAGCAAAAAAACGCATGACGGGAAGCTTTATTTTAAATGCCGATCCATGAAATATTTTTTGAAGATTATTTAAGCGGTGCGGCACTGATATGGGTGTAAGGCGCCAATTCTTTGAGCATGGCTTCGTGAATCAAACCATTTGAGGCAAGGTTTTGCCGGCCTTTCAATGTCATGGGGCCCCCTGAATAATCCGAAACTTTTCCGCCTGCTTCCGTAACCAGCAGCATGCCCGCGGCTTTATCCCAGGCTTCGATGTTCGCTTCCCAATATCCGTCAAATCTTCCGCAGGCGACATAACACATGTCGAGAGCGGCGGCGCCTACACGCCGGATATCATGTGTTTTAAGTAAGAAGGTTTTGATGATGGCGAGATAAAGATCAATTTTTTCTTTGCGGTCATAAGGGAAGCCGGTGGCGAGCAAAGAATGCGAAAGTGTTTTAACTTTCGAAACATAAATGCGTTCACCGTTTAAATAAGCGCCCTGGCCTTTTTCGGCAAAGAACATTTCAGCGCGGAAAGGGTCGTAAACCGCGCCCATGACCATTTGGCCTTCTTCTTCATAGCCGATGGAAACGCAGGAGGCGGGAAAGGTATGCGCGAAGTTGGTCGTGCCGTCAATCGGATCGATAACCCAGCGGTGATGTGAGCCTTCCTTGGCATCAGACTCTTCAGAAAGGATCGAATGGTCGGGAAAAGCGCCCAAAATCTTGCCGATCACGATTTTTTCGCAAGCCAGGTCTGTTTCGGTGACAATGCTGATCTCGGATTTTTCTGAAAATCCGCCGCGTCCCGCGATTTTAGACTTCATCAGCGCGCCGGCTTCAAGCGCTGCGTCCATCAGCACGCTTTTAATTTTGTCTCTGTTCATGTAGAATTCGATCTCCTTTGAGCCCTAAAGGCCGCCATTGTAAGGGCTTATTGAGCTTGAAGCAACAATGAGGAATAAGCTTAAAAGTCAAAGCTCAAAAGTAAAAACCATAGCTTAAAGCCCAAAACTGTCCGGGCAGTTTGAAGTTTTGGACTATAGTTTTTGCCTTTTACTTTTAACCTTTAACTTTGTACTAAATCATTTTTTAATAAGCACGGGAGATTTTTCATGTCATACAAAATTACATTAATTCCGGGCGACGGAGTTGGGCCGGAAATCGCGGACGCGGCTAAAATCGCGATTGAGTCCACTGGCGTTAAAATCGAATGGGACATTCAAACCGCCGGCATTGATATTATGGAAAAAGAAGGCACGCCGCTTCCGCAGCGCGTGATTGATTCTATCCGCAAAAATAAAATCGCGCTGAAGTCGCCGATCACGACTCCGGTCGGAAAAGGTTTTCGTTCCGTGAATGTCGCGCTGCGCAAAGAACTTGATCTTTACGCGTGTGTGCGCCCGTGCAAAAGCTACGAGGGCGTGCGTTCGCGCTACCGCAATATTGATCTCGTGATTGTGCGCGAAAATACGGAAGATCTTTACGCGGGCATTGAATTTCAAAAGGGAACCGACGAAGCGAAGCAGATTTTAGATTTGTCTTCGAAACTTTCCGGCAAAGCGATCCGCCCTGACTCCGGCGTAAGTATTAAGCCGATTTCGGTTTTCGGTTCCGAACGCATTGTGAAATATGCTTTTGAATACGCGCGCAAATACGGCCGCAAAAAAGTCACAGCCGTTCACAAAGCTAACATTATGAAATTTTCCGACGGACTTTTTCTTGAAGTCGCGCGTGAAGTCGCAAAAAAATATAACGATATTCAATTTGAAGACCGCATTGTTGACAATATGTGTATGCAGCTCGTTCAAAAGCCGGAAGATTACGACGTGCTTGTGTTGCCGAATTTGTACGGTGATATCGTTTCTGATTTATGCGCGGGGTTAATCGGCGGGTTGGGCGTAGCTCCCGGAGCCAACATAGGTGAAGGCGGAATGCTTTTTGAAGCGACGCACGGTTCCGCGCCGAAGTACAAAGGCCAGAACAAAGTTAATCCGACCGCGGTTATTCTTTCCGGAATGTTAATGCTGCGTTATATCGGCGAAACTGCCGCGGCCGACAAGCTTGAAAAAGCCGTTGCCGCGATTATCAAAGAAGGCAAAGATGTTACTTATGATATGAAGCCGGAACGCAATGATCCGAGCGCGGTTGGTACCAAGCAAATGGCCGAAGCAATTGCAAGAAAAGTCAAAAGCTTTTGATTTTTCTAGGCCGAAGTAGTTTTTAAGTCTCGAGCCTCGGGGCTTCGGCCTCCGGGCTTAAATTTCTGAAAGGAATTTATTATGAGTTATCCGAAAGTAACGGTTGTGGGCGCGGGTTTCGTAGGGGCCACAACAGCGCAGCGCATTTTAGAAAAAGAAATTGCCGACGTGGTTTTGATTGACGTTGTTGACGGCCTGCCGCAGGGCAAAGCGCTTGATATGATGGAATCCGCGCCGACCGAAAAATTTAAAACTAAAATCACGGGTACAAATAATTACGCTGATACCGCGAACTCTGATGTTGTTGTGATTACCGCCGGTCTCGCGCGCAAACCCGGAATGACACGTGATGATTTGCTTTTCAAGAACGCTGAAATCGTTGGCGGCATTGTTGAAAACATCGTGAAGCATTCGCCGAAATGTATTTTGATTATCGTGACGAATCCGCTCGACGTTATGGTTTACCTGGCCTGGAAAAAATCCGGCTTTGATCCGAAACGCGTGATCGGTATGGCAGGCGAGCTTGACTCTGCGCGTATGGCTTATTTTATTGCTGAAAAGACAGGCGCATCCGCGGCCGAAGTTGACGCGGTTGTGCTCGGCGGCCACGGCGACCAAATGGTTCCCGTTCCCGCGCATACAAAAGTTAAGGGTAAGCCCGTGGCGCAAGTCCTTGATAAAGACACGATTGAAAAAATTAATCAGCGTACACGCGACGGCGGGGCCGAAATTGTTGCCCTTCTCAAAACCGGCTCAGCTTATTACGCGCCTTCCGCTTCGACGACCCGCATGGTGCGCTCGATTCTTCAGGACAAAAAAGAAACGATTGCGAGCTGTGTTTTGCTGAAAGGCGAATACGGCATCAAAGATGTTTTTGTCGGCGTTCCGGTCGTGCTCGGCAGAAACGGCGTTGAAAAAGTTGTTGAACTTTCTCTGACACCCGAAGAACAAACGGCTTTAAACGTGTCAGCCGCGCACGTCAAAGAAAACTGCAGCAAATTGAAATTTTAATCAACCAGAAGCAACCTTGCACACATCCGATGTGTACAAGGTTGTACACATCGGATGTGTGCAAGGTGGGAAATGTGGATTCCTTTAAAAGCAAATCTGTTTTGAATGTTGGCGGAAAAACTTTCGCCATTTTTAAATTAGCGGCGGTGAAAAATCTTCCGGGCCTACCGCTCGAGCAATTACCTTATTCGGTGCGTATTCTTCTCGAAAATCTTTTGCGCCGCGAAGACGGCAAAGCCGTTACCAAAGCCGATATTGAAGCGCTGCGCAATTGGAGCCCGAAAGAAAAATCCCTGAAGGAGATTGCTTTCACGCCCGCGCGCGTGATCTTGCAGGATTTTACCGGCGTGCCTTGCGTTGTCGATCTCGCCGCGATGCGCGACAAAATGCAAGAACTCGGCAAAGATCCGAAAAAAATTAATCCGCTTGAGCCCGTTGACCTCGTTATTGACCATTCGATCCAGGTTGATATGTTCGGCAACGCCAACGCGCTTGCCGATAACACGCGCATTGAGTTTGAGCGCAATCAGGAGCGTTACGAATTTTTAAAGTGGGGCCAAAAAGCGCTCTCTGATTTTCGTGCCGTGCCGCCGGGCATGGGCATTGTGCATCAGGTGAATCTTGAATATCTTGCGTCAGTCGTCATCACCAAGCGACTTTCCAAGCCCTCACCCTCGCCCTCTCCCGAAGGGAGAGGGGAAAGTGAAGAGGTGCTTGCTTATCCCGACACCTTGGTCGGCACCGACTCGCACACTGTGATGATCAACGGCCTCGGCGTTCTCGGTTGGGGCGTGGGCGGCATCGAAGCCGAAGCTGCGATGCTCGGCCAGCCTTCATCCATGCTTATTCCCGAAGTGGTCGGATTTAAACTCACCGGCAAGCTTCCCGAAGGCGCAACCGCCACTGATTTGGTTTTGACCGTTACGCAAATGCTGCGCAAAAAAGGCGTCGTCGAAAAATTTGTTGAATTTTACGGCGCGGGCCTCGATGCCTTGTCACTTGCCGACCGCGCGACGGTTGCGAATATGGCACCCGAGTACGGCGCGACTATGGGATTTTTTCCGGTCGACAATGAAACGCTTAATTATTTACGCGTCACCGGCCGCAGCGAAGCACAAGTCAGCCTCATTGAAACTTATTTGAAAGAGCAGGGGCTTTTCCGCACCGCAAATTCGCCCGACCCTGTTTTCAATGATACGCTCGAACTTGATCTTGGAACTGTCGTGCCTTGCCTTGCCGGCCCGAAACGCCCGCAGGATCGCGTCGCATTGCCCGATGTTAAAAGTAATTTCAAGACGGCCTTGCCCGGTTTGCAAAATCAAAAAGCTGGCGCAACCGCCGTGGTTGACCGCGCGCTGGTTAAATACGCGGGCCAAGAATTTATACTCGAAGACGGCTTTGTCGCGATCGCCGCAATCACAAGCTGCACGAATACATCGAACCCGAGCGTTCTGATGGCCGCGGGCCTGCTCGCGAAAAAAGCCGCTGCGCTCGGGCTCAAATCCAAACCGTGGGTTAAAACATCGCTCGCGCCCGGATCCAAAGTCGTCACCGAATATTTACGCGCGTCCGGCCTTTTGCCCGAACTTGAAAAAATCGGTTTCTATCTCGTGGGTTATGGCTGCACCACCTGCATCGGAAATTCCGGGCCGCTGCCGCCTGAAATCGGCAAAGCCGTGAAAGAACACAGCCTCGTTGCTTCCGCTGTTATTTCCGGCAATCGCAATTTTGAAGGCCGTGTGAATCCGCTTGTGAAAGCAAACTATCTCGCATCGCCGCCGCTGGTTGTGGCGTATGCGTTAGCAGGAACAGTCGAACGCGATCTCACTAAAGAATCGCTCGGCACTGACCACACCGGCAAGCCGGTTTATCTCAAAGATATTTGGCCGAGCAATCAGGAAGTTGCCGCCGCCGTTCAGCAGGTGACGCGCAAAATGTTTGAAAAAGAATATGCCGTTGTTTTTGACGGTGATAAAAATTGGCAGTCGATCCAGGTTGCGTTGGGCGACACATTCAAATGGAATCCGAAATCGACTTACATCAAAAAAGCCCCGTACTTTGACGGCATGGCCGCGGTTCCCGCGCCACTCACGGATATTAAAGACGCGCGCGTGCTCGTGATGGTGGGCGATTCCGTGACCACCGACCATATTTCTCCCGCGGGCAATATTGCAAAAGACGGCCCGGCCGCGAAGTATTTAATGGAAAACGGCGTAAGTGAAAAAGATTTCAATTCCTACGGTGCGCGCCGCGGCAATCATGAAGTCATGGTTCGCGGAACTTTCGCCAATATCCGTTTAAAAAATTTACTCGCGCCCGGCACCGAAGGCGGGGTGACGCGCCTGCTTCCTGAAGGCAAGCCCATGTCCATTTTTGATGCCGCGCAGGAATATAAGAAAAACAAAGCTCCGCTGATTGTCATTGCCGGCAAAGAATATGGTTCCGGCTCTTCGCGCGATTGGGCCGCGAAAGGTCCGATGCTGCTTGGTATTAAAGCCGTGATCGCGGAAAGCTTTGAACGCATTCACCGCAGTAATTTAATCGGCATGGGAATTTTGCCGCTTATCTTTACTGCCGGACAAACGCCTGCTTCGCTTGGCTTAACCGGCGAAGAAGCTTTCACGATCGAAGGTATTCCAAGCATTACGCCCGGGCAAATGTTACATATCCGCGCCCGCTCTGGAAATTCAACCGCGGGCGCAGAGAAAACATTCACCGTCAAATGCCGCATTGATACGCCCGTGGAATTAGACTATTACAAACACGGCGGAATTCTTCAATACGTTCTGCGCCAACTTCTCAAATGAGCGCAGATAAGAAAATCTACAAACCAAAAATCGGGCGACACGTTTTTGTGCACCCGTCTGCGGTGGTTGAAGGCCGTGTCACGATCGGTGATTACTCTTCCGTTTGGCCCAACTGTGTTTTGCGCGGTGATATTAATGCCATCAAAATTGGAAAACGCACAAATATTCAGGATCTTTCAGTTTTGCATGTTGAAAACAACCGCGCCTGCATTTTGGGTGATGATGTGACGATCGGCCATCAAGTGACTTTGCACAGCTGCACGGTTAAACGTTACGCCTTAGTCGGTATTCAAGCCATTGTTCTGGACGGCGCGGTGGTGGGGGAATGCTGCCTGGTGGGCGCTGGCGCGCTTGTCACGCATAATCAAAAACTGAAACCCTGTTCGCTTTATATGGGCCGTCCCGCCAAATACATCCGCCCGCTGAAACCCGATGAAATCAAAAAACTCAAAGCCTGGGGCAAACGCTACGTTAAATATTCTGCTGATTACATGACCGGTAAATTCAAAAGCGTTCATCTGCTGCGTTCATGAATCAACCGTCTTTCATGGAAAAACAGGAAGATAATATTGCGCCGCATATTTTTTCCGTGTCGGCAGGCATGATCGGCGTTTGCCTAACGGTCATCAGCCTTATTAATATCAGCAGCGCCATCCGGAAAAGCAACACGCTCGGCGATGATTTAACCGCGATCGATGCGGTGGTATTTATCTTCTCCTGCTATCTGGCTTATATGGCTATGAAAACCAAAGACAAAAAGAGACGGCTATTTCTTGAAAAACTGGCCGACCGTGTATTTTTGTCCGGCCTTTTTCTGATGGTTTTGGTTTGCGTCTTCGTGGTTTATACCTTTTCCTTCAGAGCCGCCTGACATATTTTTATTCTGGGCTCTGCCCAACCACGGCGTAATTTTTAGTTCTGTTCGCTGGCGCGAACAACCACCGGGCCCCACCGCATTTCAAATCCTTTCTCTTGGTGCGGCTTTGCCGAACCAAGAGAAGGTAAAACAGGAAACTTGTTTGCTGGGTTTGAAGCACAGTGTGGCAATATTAATAGACGAACCTTCGAAAAATTCTGATTTTTCCACCTTGTTTCTCCTTTTATCGCCTCTCCTCCTACATTGCGCTTATGTCTTTAGAATGAAGGCGCATAATGCGAGTTCGCCGCCTCGGGACGGCGCTGTTTGAGCAGTATGAATCTCTCGTCAAAGGCTAAGGGCATTCATAATTTTTGAATAAGATTTTCAAAATGTTCCGGCGACGTAGTAATTTTGTTGCCATTTGGTTCCTGGCTCCTGCGGAATTCAACTTCTTGAACTGGTATAAAGAAAATGCGGTTGCGCGTATGCGCGCAGAGCAAAAATTTACGGATAAAAATACTTAAATTCCTCTCTCGCAAGAGAGGGGAATTTGAGTATAATGTCCGCCTATGACACCAGTTACAGCAAACGACAAAGCGGAATTCGCCAAAGGCCTCGAAGGCATTATTGCTGGCGAAACATCCCTTTCACTCGTTGACGGCAAGAATAGCCAGCTCTATTACCGCGGCATCTCAATCGAACAATTCGTCGGTAAATCCTCTTTTGAAGAAGTTGTTTTTTTACTTTGGAATCTGCGCCTGCCGCGCAAAGATGAACTCGAAAAATTTAAAGCCGAACTTGCAGTTCACCGCGAAATTCCGGCCGCTATGTATGATTGGCTCGCGAATGTCCCCAAAAAAGCGCATCCGATGGGTGTTTTGCGCAGTGCCGTTTCACAGCTGGGCCTGCTCGACGTTAATGCCGACAAAATCGACAACACCAATTTACGCCGCATTGCCCTCGAATTAACCGCGCAAATCCCGACAATCGTTGCGGCCTTCAGCCGTTTACGCGACGGCAAAGCGCCAATCCATCCCGACTTAAAACTTTCGCATGCCGGAAATTTTCTCTATATGTTGAACGGCGTTAAACCCGCGCCCCAAATGGAAAATGCGCTCGACACTTATCTTGTGCTGCTCGCGGATCACGGCTTCAATGCTTCGACATTTGCCGCGCGCGTTACCGTCGCGACTTTGTCCGATATGTATTCCGGAATCGTGGCCGGCGTCGGCTGCTTGAAAGGCGATTTGCATGGCTCCGCGGTTCAAAACGTGATGGAAATGTTTCTTGAAATCGGTACGCCTGAAAAAGCGGAAGACTATGTCAAAGAAGCTTTCGCGCATAAAAAGAAAATTATGGGTTTCGGCCATCGTGTTTATAAAGACGTTGATCCGCGCGCGACCGCTTTCCGCAGCGTTGCCGAGGCAATTTCGAATGTGAAGGGCGGCGAAAAGAAGTGGGTGCAAATGGCGGCCAATATTGAAAAAGCCGTACACGCGATTAAAAAAATTCCGTGCAACGTCGATTTCTTTTCTTCTTACGTTTTATACACCGTCGGCTTTCCGATTGATTTTTTTACGACCGTTTTCGCCGCGAGCCGCGTCTCCGGATGGACCGCGCATGTTATCGAACAACTTTCGAATAATCGTTTGATTCGCCCCGAAGCCATTTATACCGGCCCGACGAACGAAACCTATATACCCATAGAGCGGCGTTAAAATGTGGTGCTCGATAAAGCTCTCACCACGAAACGATAATAAATAATGAATATTCACGAGTACCAAGCCAAAGGGATTTTTAAAAAGTACGGCATTCCCACGAATCCCGGCCGTTTCGCAACCACTCCTGACGAAGTTTACGAAGCGGCTAAAGCGCTTTATAAGCCCGGCGAAATTATTGCGACCAAAGCCCAGGTCCATGCGGGCGCGCGCGGTAAAGGCGGCGGTATCAAGATCGCGAAAAATCCCGAAGAGTCCAAAGCTTTCGCTCAAAAAATTCTCGGTACGAATTTAGTGACGCCGCAAACCGGTCCCGAAGGCAAACCGGTCAACTCCATTTGGCTTGAATCCTCCGTCGGCATCAAAAAAGAATTTTATGTCGGTATCGTTCTCGACCGCGGCGCCTGCAAGCCAAGCATGATCGTTTCAAACGCGGGCGGCATGGACATTGAAGAAGTTGCCGAAAAACATCCTGAAAAAATGATCCGCCAGCTTTTCTCGGTTGAGAAAGGCATGACACCGGCCGAAGCCGCCGAGCTCGCTGCGAAAGTTGAAACCGATGACAATATTAAGACGCAGCTTGCCAGTGTTTTTTCTAAGCTTTCGATGATCTTTATCGAAAACGACGTATCTTTGATCGAAATCAATCCGCTGGCTGTTATGGACGACGGGCTTTTGATTGCAATCGACGCTAAAATCAATTTTGACGACAACGCTCTTTTCCGTCATCCGGAAATCGCCGCGATGTATGACCCGAGCCAGGACGATGCCCGCGAAGTTGAAGCGAAAAAATTTGATCTGAGTTATGTCGGCCTCGACGGCGAAATCGGCTGTGTTGTGAACGGCGCTGGCCTCGCGATGGCGACGATGGATATCATAAAATATGAAGGCGCGGAACCCGCGAATTTTCTCGATGTGGGCGGCGGAGCTAGTCAGGAAAAAGTTGCCGCGGCGTTTAATATTCTTTTGAGCGATAAGCGCGTGAAAGCGATTTTGATTAATATTTTTGGCGGAATCATGCGCTGCGATGTGCTTGCGAACGGAATTTTACAAGCCGTGCAAAGTTTATCGCCCGAACGTCGCAAACAGCTCGATAATACGCCGATTGTGGTGCGTCTCGAAGGCACCAATGCCAAAGAAGGCCGTGAAATTTTAGCCAAATCAAACATCAAACTTTTTTCTGTTTCTGATTTTAAAGAAGCAGCTGAAAAAGTAGTCGCCGAATTAAAGAAGTAACCGCGGTTGCGCTAAGAAAAAAATAAAGCGGCGCAGAGCAAAAAAAATATGAGCATATTAGTTAACAAAAATACAAAAGTTTTGGTTCAGGGCATCACCGGCACGCACGGCGCTTTTCATGCCGAAAAAATGATCGAATACGGCACCAAGATTGTCGGCGGGGTGACTCCGGGCAAGGGCGGACAAACCGCGGTGGGCGGTGTTCCGGTTTTTAATACCGTGAAAGAAGGCCGTGAAAAAACCGGTGCTAACGCGACTATCATTTATGTTCCCGCTAAATTCGCGGTCGCCGCGATTCAAGAAGCGGCAGACGCTGGCATTGAACTTGTGATTTGTATTACTGAAGGTATTCCCGCGCTCGATATGGCGAAAATCAAACCGACGCTTGCCGCAAAAGGCGTGCGGTTAATCGGGCCGAATTGCCCGGGGCTCATTACACCTGGTGAATGCAAGGTCGGAATCATGCCCGGCTACATTCATAAAAAAGGCCCTGTTGGCGTGGTTTCACGCAGCGGTACTTTAACTTATGAAGCGGTTTGGCAGCTCACAGGTCTCGGTATTGGACAATCCACTTGCGTTGGTATCGGTGGCGACCCGATTATCGGAACGAACTTTGTGGATGTGCTCGATCTTTTCAACAAAGACCCTGAAACCGAAGCCATTGTTATGATTGGTGAAATCGGCGGTAGTGCGGAAGAAGAAGCCGCTGCCTTCATCAAAAAAAATGTTAAAAAACCCGTGATCAGTTTTATTGCCGGTGCTACCGCGCCGAAGGGTAAACGCATGGGTCATGCCGGAGCGATTATTTCCGGCGGTTCGGGCAAAGCCGAAGACAAAATCGCATGCCTTAAAGCCGCAGGAGTTTTTATCGCGCCGTCGCCCGCATTGATTGGAAAAACGGTCCAAGAGGCGATGGCAAGATCGAAGAGTTTTGCGCCTCATGCAAAATAAATTCAGCGCGAGAGATTTTGGTTCGAGCCCGAGCCTGCCTGCCGGCAGGCAGGGAACGAGGAGCGACGCGTATCGCGGAAAAATACGCGAGCGACGAGAGACGAAGGATTCGGGGCAAAAGCTCCGTGATGAACATGAGTGAAAACTTTGATCATGCTTATGATGAGTATTTGAAAGTAAAACCCGCCGAAGCCCAAAAATCGCTCAATTCTTTCCAGAAAAAAATCGCCGCCTCCGAACTCAAATACGGCAAAAATACGATCCCGACATTTTTCAAACCTGTTTTTCTGACCGCGCGCCAAACGCATCTCGTGAAACGCGTCACCGCCGCGATGCAGCAGGTAGTAAACACCGCCATCCGCATTTATTTTGAAGACAACCGCTTCGCGCGTTATTTCCGTTTTACGCCCGAAGTCGAAGAGCTGATTAAAATCGATCCCGGATATTCACCCGCGGTAATTTTCGCGCGCTTTGACGGCATTCTCGAGGGCGGCCGTTTGAAATTTACCGAATTCAACTGCGATTCGCCGGTGGGCGCGGCTTATTCCACTTTGCTTTCCGACACCTTGCTTTCTGAACCCTTCTTTAAAACCTTCACCGAAGAAAACACGCTCGAGTCCTTTCGCCCGGCCGATGATATTTTGAACGCGCTTCTCGGAGTTTATGAAGATTTCGGCGGTTTTGAAACGCCGACGATCGCGATCATGGACTGGAAAAATGTGCGCACGCGCTCCGAATTTGTCATGCTGCAAAAACGTTTTGAAGAACGCGGCTATCGCACTTTGATTGTCGATCCCCGCGAACTTTCTTTTAAAGGCGGCAAACTTTATTCCAAAGATACGCGCATTCATTTGATTTACCGCCGCGCGCTGGTGGAAGAGCTCGCTTTGCATCGTGATGAAATTCAGGATTTTTTGAACGCTTATAAAGAACGCGCGGTATGCGTGGTTAATCCGCTGCGTTCCGCCATCGGCAGCCACAAAGGCATGCTTTCGATTTTGACGCACCCTTATTTCGATTCTTTTTTTACGCAGTCCGAAAATCAAATCAAGCATGAGCATTTACCCTGGACGCGCCAGGTTCTCGACGCCGAAGATTTTTTTGGCCATCAGAAAATGTATCTTGTGGACTTTTTAAAAGACGAAAAAGATTCGCTGGTCGTGAAACCCTCACGCAAAGACACGAACCGTGAAATCCGCGTCGGCGCGGACACCTTCGATGATGTTTGGAACGAAACTATTTCCTGGGCAATGACTGAAAATGCCGTGATGCAGGAATTTGTTAAAATCCCGACCACCACCGTGCCCAAATTCATCGACGGCAAACTCGAATGGGATTATAAAAAATATAATTTCAGCGCCATCGCCGTCGCGGGCAAGCTTTGCGGCGCCTTCAGCCGCTTAAGCGATACGAATGTGATTCGAGTTGCCGATCAGGGGGGATTGATTCCTGCCTTTTGGTCCGATCAACCCACCGACGCCTTTCAATAATGTCGATAATTTCAGCGCGCGTGGTTTAGGCATTTAAACAAGCAACGGAGCGGCACATGAAAAAATGTCCTTACTGTGATCAGGAAATTCAAGACGAAGCAGTAAAATGCAGGTTTTGTGCCGAGATGCTTGTCCGCGACCAGAAGCCGCCGCTTTCTGTTGAGGACGCTGCTTTCCCCAATCTCATTCCGGGATATATCATAGCGGGTATTTTCGGCGCACTAGAATTAATGCCGTTTCTTGTTCACTTTGGCCCCAGGCTGGCTGCTGTCTTTACATTGGTTTTTGTCGCGTTGGGCCTCGCCGGATTTGTTTACTGGGCGGTTTGCCTTTATAAACTGCATCAATCATTGAGAGTGATGTCAGATAATTGTTATCCCATCACACCGGGGAAAGCCGTGGGGTTTGGGTTTATTCCTTTTTTTAATCTTTATTGGATATTTAAATGGCCGGCCGAGATTTTAAATTTTATCAAGCTCCGGAGCGCTGAAGTTAAAACATGGAAAGCCTCGGTTCCGGGCTACTTGCTACTTTTATCGTTTGCTGCCAGAAGAATTGATGGCGTCGTATGGTTTTTGATGGCCTTCGGCGTTCTTTCATATTTGATTCAAGTCTTAAAAAAGAGCCTGGCCGTTTCGCCGGTGCCCACTCCTTATAAAAGCTCAATGCCCGATTCTCCGGGTATCGCTGTTGTGCTGTGCTGTTTACTTATTGTTCCGCTTATCGGATTGCTGGCCGCGATTGCCATTCCTAATTTGTTGAGAGCGAGAATTAATGCTAACGAAAAAAGTGTGGCAATAGAGTTAAGAAAAATTGCAGCCTTTACGGAAAATTTTCGCAAAAGCCAAAATCCGCAGGCCTATCCGCCGCACATTGAGGCTTTAGTTGCCGGTACGGATTTGGCGTGGCTTTCAGAAAAGCAAAGTTACCATGGATATCGATATATCTTTGCATCTCAGCCGGCCACATTTTCTATTTTGGCGGTTCCCGTTGAGCCAA
Source organism: Candidatus Omnitrophota bacterium (assembly GCA_043732705.1). Lineage (GTDB taxonomy): Bacteria > Omnitrophota > Omnitrophia > Omnitrophales > Aquincolibacteriaceae > Multiplicimicrobium. The sequence continues at coordinate 74,398 of JAYTHE010000043.1, forward strand.
ATAAAGCCGCGATTAATACTTACTGCATTGATCAAAACAACATTCTGTATACCTCGGCAAAAAGCACTCAGCCTGTGAAGGCCGAAGCATCCGGCTGTTCCGGGGGTCTTTTAGCTAATTGAGCGTTGCTTTTATTCAGGCCGCGTTTAAGAGCTTGGCCATTTCCTAGGAAAGTTACGACAGAATATTAAAAAAGTTGCTACTAAAAAAGTTCTCTCTATAATTTATCTATGTCTAAATCTTTTACTCTTGATCAAGCCAATCAACTGCTTCCGGAAGTGGAGCGCCGGCTCAAATTAATCTGCGAAAAAAGATCCGTTTATCTCCGTATTCATGACGCCGTTTTTGTGCAAGAGCTCGCGCAGGACGCCGAAAAAAAATCCGGCGCGGATTTATTTGACTCCAATCTGGAAGAAGACATTCAAAACCTTGAAGAGACTATTTATGAGCTCGCCAAGGAAATCGATTCGCTGATTGAGCTCGGTTGTATTTTGCGCAGCATGGACGCGGGACTCGTTGATTTTCCGGGCTCGCATCACGGCGAAAGGGTTTTCTTCGCTTGGAAAACAGGCGAGAAACAAATCGCGTTTATCCGCAAGCGCGGCGCGGCAGGTGCCGCTGCCGAGCGAACACCCTTGCCAGCTTAACTCTTCAGTTTTCGCCAAAAAAAATCATTTAACTTTCTCACAAAAAACTCGAATTTACTCAAACAGTTGCCTTTTCAGGCAAAGCTCGTAAATTCGAATTCATTTGTGAGAAGTTTTCCGCAGCGTGGGGTGGTGGCATGAATCAGAGAAGCAAGCTGCGCTGCCAAACAGTTTGAGATTCGATCTGGTTATTGCTGCTTTATTCCTCGAACTTTTAAATAGCTTCCCGTTATGTCTTCTTATGGCCCGACAAGCTGTGCCATGCAAAATGATTACTTATCCTTTTTTCGAGAGCGAAAAAAGGTAAGGCCGGAATTTGGCTGGTTAAGGGTAAGACATTGAATTGCATTTGATGAATCGTTTTATTGGCGCAGTTTTGACGAGCCAATAAAAGATATAACGGGAAACTAGTTGGCTGAGGCTGAGGAATATCGTCGCAAAATAATTACAGAGCCTTCGAGAAATTTAGAATTTACCAGCTAGTTTCACATTATTCTTGCCATCACCCACACTTGCGCGGATATCATCAAAAAGTAAATTGAAAATGCGAGTTCCGCAGCGAAGCGAGGACTGTTTGAGCAGATCAATTTATTTTTTGATGATCTTATGAACTTGGTTTTAGCTCTTCTGATCAGCGGATGCTCTCCGATTTACGCTTCCTCCGAAGCCCGTCCGTCTTTAGCCTGCTCTGGCGTCAAGAAAACCGGCTTGCCTTCATCGATCGGATTAAGCGGTACTTCTTCAGGCATCGAAACCACCCAAGCATCATCCGGAAATCTTTCGCGCAAGGTAATATTTTTCATCCGCAAAATAGTTTTATCGCCGTTCTCGGGATGGGTGACCGTGGTTTGCTGCGCGTAATAAAATTTTGAATTCACGGCATCCATTTTATTTTTCAACTTCTTGAATGAATCGCGAATGACAACCGTGGTTGCCACCCCGTCAGGAGCAAAAAAAGTTTCATTTTCGACCTGTCCTTTCTCATCCAGGATTAGCCGCCGCGCGAGATAGTTGGTTCCCTGATAAGGTTTGACGATTTCAAGCTCCATGCCGTCCGACATGCCGTTTGCGGCGCCGACCTGGTTTTCCGAAAAAGCCTCGGGCGAAACCGCACGATAAAGATCGAGCGGCTTTAAGTGACTGTTAAACTCCGTCGAGTATTCGAGCTGAAACATATCGCCATGCCATGCGTTGTGTATTCCCGGAAGATAAAGCAGAAAATCAGTGTCGTTGTTTCGAAAAACAAACACAGGTTGATTTAAGCGGTCGAAACAATCCATCAGCAGCTTCTTTTGCAGTGGATCAAAAAGTAAAGTTCCGGTGCAGGTGTCTTTCAAAACGTCCTGCTTGTAGAAGGCAAGTTCAATTGACGCGGCGAAAGGCGTCCAGTTTTTATTGTGGAAATAAGTATCCGTAGCTTGCTTAACTTCTAAAACCGTTTTGGGCTCGGCAGCAAATACGGCATGCATGGCAAGAGCGAAGAGTGAAGAGCAAAGAATGATTTTATTTTTGGATGTCATTTGTGTTTATGTAAGCCCATAACTTAAAACTAAAAGGTCAAATCTATAGCCCAAAAGCATCCAACTGTTCGAACAGTTTTGGGTTTTAAGTTATAGCTTTTAGACTTTACCTTCAACCTTTAAGCTTTCCAGCTGTTCCTGCGTGTAGATGATGCGCTGATAGGCTGTGTAGGTCGTGCCAAAAAGAGCGATCAATAAAAGCGGTTTCAACAGCGGAGAGATCAAAGCGCCGATGCCGATCGCGGCATAACGGGTTTCACGTGAGAAAAGTCCCACGGAACATTTTTCAATGAAGTTTTCCGCACGCGCTTTCGCATAGCTCACCATGAAAGAGAAAATCAAAAGACTGAGCGTGACCCACATCCAGAAAGGTTCGTCCTGATTAAAAAAATGCATCGTGAGCCCGGCAAGAAAAAAGCCGTCGGCGAAGCGGTCCATGGTCGAATCAAAGAAAGCCCCAAACTTAGAAGCTTTGCCTGAAATGCGCGCGAGTGCTCCGTCCACGGCATCACAAAGGCCGGCCAAAGCCATGAAAAGCGAGCCGGTCAGCAGGCTGCTGGTTGAAAAAGAAATGCCCGCCATAAGGCTTAAGGCCGCGCCCGCCAAAGTCAGCTGGTTGGGCGTAATGCCCTTGCGGTTCAATGCGTCGGCACAGCGGTTAAAAAAGGCCGATAATTTTGGGTGCAATTTTTCTCTTAGCATGGTCTCTCCTTCAATTCAGAATCGGAATAGGCTATTATGGCACCCGCAAACAGGGCCGGACTCGCGAATGAGCGGGTATTGTAAGGGCGGGCATGAATTCATTCAATTCCTTAAATACGGTAATATTTTGCCTCTGCGGCTGAGCCGCAACCGGCATGATGTCTTATAACCAACAAAGGACAATATGGAAAAGATAAAAATCGAAGAGTTTGGCAAGCTGGATTTACGCGTTGCGACCATTTTGGATGTCGCGCTGCATCCGCAGGCCGACCGTTTATATGTTTTACAGCTGCAAGTCGGCACAGAAAAGAAACAAATTGTGGCGGGTGTCCGCAAGTTTTACGGCATTGACGAATTGCGCGGCCGTAAAATCGTGATCGTGAATAATCTCGAGCCTTCCGTGATCCGCGGCGTGGAATCAAACGGTATGCTGCTCGCCGCATCGAATGCAGAGAAAACCGTATTATCTCTCGTTGGGCCGGAACGTCAGATCGACGACGGCGCAAGAGTAGGTTAAAACTTAAAGGTTAAATCTAAAAACCATAGCCCAAAGGTCAAAACTGTCCGGATAGTTAAAAGCCTTTTAGTTATGGTTTTGACCTTTTAGATTTAACTTTTAAGCTGGGAAAAATTTCACATGTTCAAAAAAATACTCAAAGTCGTTCCATTTATATTTTTGGCAATATATATATCTGCTTGTTGCTTCCTCTATTTTTCCCAGGAGCACATTCTTTTTCCTTCGCGCGGACATACGCCGGTTGAACAGAAATATCATTTCGCAACACCGTTCGAAGAAGTGTGGATTGAAACGGACGCCGCGAAACTGCACGCGCTTTATTTTCACGCGAAACAGGCGCGTGGGATAATCATGTTTTTTCACGGCAACACGGAGAGCGCTGCGCAATTCGGAGATACAGCGAATGAATTCACCGACCAAGGCTTTGATTATTTTGTCCCCGATTATCGCGGTTACGGAAAAAGCTCGGGCAAGATCACAAACGAAAAACAATTTCTGAATGACGTCGAAGAGTTTTACGAATGGGCGAGTGCGCATTATCCCGAAAACAAAATTTATGTCGCCGGCCGCTCGATGGGCTCCGTGCCCGCAACTTATTTAGGCGCGAAGCATAGCCCCAGGCTCACTTTAATTATTGCGCCGTTTTATAATGTCATCGCGATGAAAGACATCCGCTATCCCTATTTGCCCGACTTTCTTTTGAAATATCATTTCCCGAACAACCTGTGGATCAAACAAATCAAAGGCCCGGTTTTTATTATTCACGGCACGAAAGATAGAACTATCTCTTATCATCACTCCGAGTGGCTGGCGGACGCAGCGAAAGACAATCCGCATCGCCGTTATTTCTCCGTTCCCGGGGCGGGGCATAGCAACCTGCAAGATTTTCCGCTGTACCACAAAATCCTCCGCCACCTCATGACCCGTGAAGTGACAGACGCTTAACGCAGTAGTAAGAGCTCCAAGAAAAAACATTCAATCTGTTTCGAACAGTCCTCGGGCTTTGCCCTGCGGAACTCACATCTTGAATATATTTTCTTGGAATTTTTGCGAAGTGGGGTGGGGGCATTAAGCGGAGAAGCTAAGAGAAGTTTGCTCAATTGCTCGAAGACTCTTTCATATTCTCTTCCCACAACCTACCTCGAACTTTTAAATAGCTTCCCATTACACCTTCTCATGGCTCGGCATAGCTGTGCCATGACATCGAGCGCTTAGCCTTTTCGCTGCGCAAAAAGGTAAGGCCGGAAACGGGCCAGCTAAAGGTGAGGGGTTTTGAGGTCTTTCAGAAATCTTTTTTCTCGGTGCTAACTTGTAGGGCCGGGAAAAAGTAAGGCGGGAAACTACAAAAAGATTCGAGGAATAGAGCAGCAAGCTCACGGGTGAATCTCTCATTGCTAAGCAGCCCACCTTGTTTCACTGCTAATTGCCAACCACCCCATTTTGAAATCGACGGTTCAAGCCTCGGCTTCCAAGCTGCGAGTTCGGAACGAAGTATCCGCTGTTTGAGCAGATTGGAAGCCGGGGCTTGAACGAATCCAGAACAGTTTCTCCAATAGACTTGTAAGTAGACTTGCGATTGTAATTCTCATATAATTTGCCCCTTATGAACACCGAAACACTTGCAGTGACTCAATTAGACGTCAAACCATTCCGCGGCTATCGCTATAGCGAAAAGCGCGTTGATTTCAAAAAAGTCATTGCTCCGCCGTATGACGTCATTTCACCCGCGAAGCAGGACCATCTCTACGGCCTTTCGCCTTTCAATGTCGTGCGCCTGATTCTCAATAAAAAAGAACCCGCCGATAACGCCGAGCACAATACTTACTCACGAGCCCGCGATGCTTTCAATAATTGGATCCAGGAACAGATTCTGATGCGCGACGACAATTCTAGTTTTTATATTTACCGCCAAAGTTATAAAAGCCCGCTCGACGGCAAAACGAAAGAACGCACGGCGCTCTTAGGCCGCGTCAAAGTCGAACCGTTTGAAAAAGGCATTATCATTCCGCATGAAAAAACTTTGAAAGGCCCGCGCGCCGACAGAATGAATTTGATCAAGATGATTGAAACCAATTTATCGCCTGTGTTTGGACTTTATAAAGATGAAGCGGGCGTCACGGGAAAACTGCTTGATAGTGCGATCCGTCAAGCCGGCAAACCTATATTTGATTTGATTGATGAAGACGGTATCGGCCAAACACTTTGGGTCACGACTGATCCTACGATTTGCAAAGATATTTCCGAAAGCCTTCGCGATAAGAAAATCTACATCGCCGACGGCCATCATCGTTATGAAACCTCACTTGAATATGCCGGTTGGAAGCGCGAACAAGAGAACAGTGTTAAAAAAGGTGGGGCGGCTAAAGGCCCGCAGCCTTACGACTACACGCTTATGGCATTCGTTTCTTTTTCTGATCCCGGTTTCATGGTTATGCCAACGCATCGATTGATGATCAAGTTAACCGTTCCCAAAGATCAAATGATTGAAAAACTCAAAACACAATTTGATCTCCAGGAAGTGGCCGCTGAAGCGATTGAAAAAACTTTGGATACCGGCGCCGATCTTCCGGTGCGTATCGGTTTGGTTTTCAAAGATAAAAGTTATTTGCTCACGCTCAAAGATCCGCAAGCCGCGAAAAAAGTTCTCGCATGGGATAAACCGGATGTTTGTTTAGATTTGAATGTGAATATTCTCGGACATTTAGTGTTCGCGAAACTTCTTAATTTTCCTGACACAGCATGGGAAGGGAATTTGAAATTTGAACATGAAGCCAAGCCCGCCATCGAAGCCGTTAAGAACGGAGAAGCCGAAGCCGCGTTTATCTTGAAAGCCGCCCCGATTGCCATGCTTGAGAAGCTCGGAGCTGTGCAGGAGAGAATGCCGCAGAAGTCGACGTACTTCTACCCAAAACTTGCCAGCGGCATCGTATTCCATCATCATTCGGTTTGACCGAGTGTCATCCCTGACCTAATCAGGGTGCTTGTCATTCCCGCGTAGGCGGGAATCCAGAAAACTCAAATTAAAAATCTTTGTCTGCTCAGACAGTTGCGTCCTTTCGGCGCAAAACTCGCACCCCAAGAATTTTAATTTGAGTCGTTTCGTGCAAAAGAGGGGGGAAGCTAGAAGCGGAGAAACTAGGTCGTGTTTGCCGAATTGCTCGATGATCTTTTATTTTATGGTGTTACTCCTTGCCTCGAACTTTAAAGTAGTTTCCCATTATGTGATCTTTCCTCGATTCCACGCGAATCGCGAAAAGCCCGGTTTGTTGATTCGCCCTCTTTAACCTAATAGGCTTTTGCCTTGAAATATGTTTTAAAATTAATATAATATGATTATAAATATATAAAATCGTTAAAATAGGGTTGAAAATGTACTAATTTAGTGTAGAATTTGAATATGACGACGACAAGTCCGAAGCAAACCGTCTCAAGCATGGTGTTTCGCTTGAAGAGGCAAAGTGGCTTTGGAAAGACGTCGGAGCAGAAATAAAATCTTTTTACGCGCCTGAAGAACGATGGCTCCGAATTGGAAGTATTGGCGAAAAGTTTTACACATGCGTCTTTGCGTATCGCGGAGAAAGAATTCGATTGATTTCTTTACGCCGTAGCCGTGACGACGAAGTAAATTACTATTACCGGGAGATCGCAAAAGATGAAAAAGAAAAAACCTAAAATGATTTCGGCTGAAGAGCTGGATAGAAAATTTGATAATGGTGAAGAAATTTTGCAATACTTTGATACCGAAAATGCCAGAACAGCTCCTCCCGCAATTATTGAAGTTCAACGCGTGAATATTGATATTCCGATTCCGATGGTAATGGCGCTCGATAAAGAGGCAACCCGGATTGGCGTGACGAGGACGGCGTTGATTAAGATGTGGTTGGCCCAACACCTGGACAAACTTGCCGGATAGAAAAAAGGTACCGTTTACCAAAGGGACAGGTTAATTTAAATCTCTCCGCCAGCTTGGAAATTGGGCTTTGGCCTCGGTCTTTGGTCGTTAGTCTGGTAAAATATTCTTCATGTTGATTCCACGAAAATTTATTTCGGTTTTGGTTATTTCTTTCCTCATTTCTTCAGGTTCGATTTCATTTGCGGGGCCGGAGGTTGAGTCTTATTCGGACTTGCTGCATGCTTTGCGGGATGTGCGGAAGGCAACGGCGGAGCGGATTGAAACGGCCACGAATAATGCGAAGGTGGAAGAGGCCTGGCAAATGGGGAACTTGATTCAGCAAAATCTTCTTTTAAATAAGGATCGGGCTGATTATGGCGCATCTGTTTTAGATAATCTCGCGCGCGATCTGGAAATGAGCCATGCGGAAATTTATCGGTATGCATTATTTGCAAAGTCTTATTCTCAAGTGCCTTCCGGATTACCATGGTCGCATTATCGTGTATTGATTACCGTCAAAGATGCGGAAGCAAGAACGCAAATCGAAAAAGAAGATATTGCCGAGCATTGGGCCGTTAAGTTTTTGATTCAGCAGGTTCATTTACGAAAACTTTCGGTTGAGCATGTTGATGAAACACCGCTTGAGCCGCAGCGCGGCAAATTGAATACTTATCAGGTGATTAACGAAAGCGATCATTTGAGAGTCGATTTGGGTTTCAGCAGTTTCAAGGAGCTTCCTCCCGGTGAAGAGAAGAAGTACAAACAAGGGGATATCGTTCAGGCCGAGAAATGGAAAATCGAACCTGCGCCCGATCGAACCAGCCTTGATTTTTATACTTATTCCGCAACGGTGTTTGAAGTGACGGACGGCGACACGTTCTGGGCCATGGTTGATTTGGGTTTTGGTTTTACAACGAAACAAAAATTGCGCCTGCGCGGCATTGACGCGCCGGAACTGCCGACCGAAGAAGGTCAGGAAGCCAAAGCTTTTGTGCAGGAACGTTTAAAGAACGGCCAAAAAATTATTATTTGCAGTACGCGTTCCGATAAATATGACCGCTATCTTGCCGATGTTTATTACACCGCCAAAGACGGCGATCATTTCTTGAACAATGAACTTCTCGAAAACCGCCTTGCTTTGCGAGCGTAAAAGTACCGGATTAAATTGCGTGGCTCGTGGTGCGTGGTTCGATTCACAAAGGAGAATCAATATGTCAGGAACAGCAAAATTTCACCGTGTTTTGAAAACAACACCGGAAAAATTGTATAAGGCTTTTCTTGATCCTGCCGCGAATGCGAAATGGCTTCCGCCGCATGGATTTACCTGCACGGTCCAGCAGCTTGATGCGAAAGTGGGCGGAACTTTCAGAATGTTTTTCACCAATTTTACGACGGGGCAGAATGAGTCTTTCAGCGGAACGTACAAGGAATTGGTTCCTGGTCAGCGGATTGTTTATACCGATAAATTTGATAATCCGGCCTTACCCGGTGAAATCAAGGTAACGATTGAATTTAAGAAAGTGATTTGCGGGACCGAACTGAACATTGTTCAGGAGAATATCCCTTCGGTCATTCCGCTTGAAATGTGTTACCTCGGTTGGCAGGAATCACTGGCGCAGCTCGCTAATCTTGTCGAACCTGAAATTAAAGGCTGAAAAATCTATGTCCAGCGAAGTTCATAATAGTCGGGTGATTGATTGTCCGCGTGACTTGGTCTGGCGGGCATGGGCAGAGCCCGAGCATTTAACAAAATGGTTTGGGCCCAACGGATTTACCAGCACTTTCCACGAATTTAATTTTTGCGAGGGCGGGGATTGGAAATTCATCTTCCACGGGCCTGACGGCAAGAATTACAACAATCACAGCAAGTTCCGTGAAATTAAAAAGCCGGAACGGATTGTTTACGAGCATATTTCAGTGCCGGAATATCAGGGCACGATAACATTTGAAGACCACAGTAATATTAGCTCGCTAAAAGGCGAGACGGCGAAAACTAAAGTTTCTTTCACACAATGCTTTCCAAAAGCGATCGAAGAAAAATTCCGGGCTTTTCTGAATGAGAAAAACGAAGAGAATCTTGACCGCCTTGAAGCCGAGTTAAAGCGTATGAAATTCCAGGGTCTTTCTGACCGTCTTTGCCCGTGAAACAAAAAGGGGCCGTTTACTTTGGTGACGGTAATTAATTTTTATGTGGTTTAAGATTACAACAAGCAATGCCGGTCAAAAACGATTTCAGCGGTTGGTTCAAGCTGTGGATCAAAAAGGTCTCGCTGAATTGTGCAGCGCCAATAAAGAAAATCTTCTGGAAGCTTTTCCGCTTAATACGTCAAATGATTTTTGTTTTAACTTCTCAAAGCATGCTTTTCAAACACGGCATTTTTTTGATGAAACAGTAATCTGTCTCGAAAAAAAACAGATTGTTTGTCATAAAACCATTTTTGGAATATATAAGTTTTCAAAAAGCGAACATTTTTGGCAAATACCCGATAAGCTGATCGCTAAATGGACTTACCGCCTGCGCTTTGGCGGCGATGACAACAATTGGCAGCTTGGCCGTTTTCAGAGCAAGTACATGATCAAAGGCATTACACTTTATTTGCGAGACATGAGCTCGGAAATGTTTGAGCTGTTTAGCTTTCTTGATAAAAAGCAGCATGAATATAACAGTGCTTTTAAAGATAAGTGGGAGTGGTCGGTCCGGGAAGAAGACAAGCTTGCTATTGAGTGGATTGCGGAAATAATGAACCTTCCTTTGGAATGGGACAAATTCGCACCAATTGTGGACGATTCAATTTATTTACAGCAAATGGCAGAGACGGCTGTGGGTGAAGCCGCTTACGAAAACTTAAAAGAAAAAATTACACGACTTAAGAAGAAATAAAAATGGTACCGTTTATGGCTCAGCTTTGCTCGGAAAAAGATAAAAGAAATTATATGAGAATAAATAGTCGTTTAAGCTGTTTGATTTTAACGATGATCACGATTTTAACGCAAAATGCTTTTGCGGAAGCCCCGGCGAAATTTAAACATGTTCAAACGCAATACATTGTTGCGCTGGGTGATGCGAATGCAAACTCGGGAACTGGTGCGGAATCTTGGGGGCTTTGGGATAAGGATCCGGGTCCGCGCGGATGCAGTTTGAAAAATTACAAGCAGCTCGAGAAAACAGGCGTGGCTCCCGCTCAATGGCCATTCGATAAAAAAGATTGGTGGCTGGAAGAACACGGTTTAATTATGGAGAAGCCGACTTTTCCTTTGCCTCCCGGGAAATACGTTGTGACGGGCGGAAGAACCATCACAAGCGTGCTTGCGATTGATCCGATGGATAAAAACGGCGCGCAGCATTGGGAACTTCAGAAAGGCGTGAAGCTGTATGATGTAACGCATTTACCCTGTCATGCGGCGCGTTATACACCGGCGGCAGATAATGCTACATGTTCGCCGGACACGGTAGAAAAGAAAGCGTTTCCTGTGGCGTCCGGAATTACAATGCCTGCGGTCAAAGGCTGTAACAAAAAAGATTACGCAGTTCTTTTTGTAATTGGCGTCGCGGAAAAGAATTAATGATGAAGAAATATTTTTTGATCGCAGTTTCAGGGGTTTTTGTTTTTGCGGGAGTGGTTTCGGCTGTGCCGGAAAAGGCAGCGGCTCAGCAGGAAGTGGAAGTGGACGGGAAAAAGTATGTTGCGAGCCTTCATCAGGATGCGGAAAAGGTTCAATCCTGGCTGGATAAAGCAAAGCAAAATCAGGAACCCACAAAAGTTTCCGAGCTGGATAAGCGTCTCATTGAATTACGCGCGTTGCTTAGCGTCATTGATGCTTTGATGACGGTGAAAAACAAAGAACAGTTTGATATGCAGGGTTTTTCCTCGGCGAACAACCGTTTTAATAATACTTACCGTGAGGCCGATGCGATTGCGCAGCTTGATGAGGCCAGCTTGCTTGCGATGAAAAAAGTGGATGATGACGCGTTGTTGCATACGCCGGCAAATGAATCTCAAGGCATTTACACGGCAGGATTATTTTCTTCAGAAGAGAAAGAAGAGGATCAGTATGAGCAAAGAGTCAGCTAAGTTTTAAGTGAAAGGGAATATGAAAGACGCGCTTAGATTCTTCACTCCGGTTATTGTAATCGGTGCCGTGCTATGGCAAATATTCAGCGGTTTCTTTACGCGCCCGGGAAATAGATGGGTTGGCGCGGGTATTAAAGCCTATCAAAAAGGCGATTTTGAAACGGCCAAACAAGATTTTAACGAGGCGGTTAAGGTTGATCCCAAGAATAAGGATGCTTATTTCAACCGTGCGGTATTTTATAGCCAGCAAAAAAATTATGGTTTAGCGATTGCGGATTACACTCAATATATTGAGATGGCTCCGGATTATGCCGGATATTTTGGCCGCGGCACGGCTTACGATGCGAACGGCAATTCTGAAAAGGCCCTTCTCGATTTAAATAAAGCCGTCGAACTCAAACCTGAGTTTGCTCAAACATACAACAACCGCGCCTTAGTTTATTTGAAACTCAAAGAATATGAAAAAGGCCGGCAAGACGTGCTTAGGGCCCGGTCGTTGGGTTTTCAGCTTGTGCCCAAAATAATTGAAGAGTTTAAACAGGCCGGTATTAAATTATAAAAAAAGGCCAACTTTTTTCCACAAGATCTAGATGTCAGCAGCTGTCCCCGTAACTATTTCCGCCTGTTTTGTCAGGAATACCCCCACCAATAAAAAGTTCATACCCGATAATCTTTTTATTGTCCGTATGCATAATACTCCTCACGAGGCAGTCATCCCTGCCAATCAATCAAAGGAATATATGCGGCTCATTCGCCACGAAGACAATTTAATAATGAATCAGGATCTTTTATTTTCACGTTTGCAGAAAATCATTCCCCCTCACCGGAGAAACGACAGTATGCAGGCTGTCAATGAGGCCGTTGCTGACAAACAAAACGAGCAAGATTTTCAGAGCAGGTTGAATGCGGCATTAAGCGCGGCGCGGGCTTTCCATCGCAATTACTTTTTCGAATAGCTCAAAAATATTCAGGGTATCCTTGAGGGTTTGGGATCGGCTCTCATGCTAGGATTTTTCCGGTAGGAATAATATTTAAAAACTTGGAGATTAATACTATGCGGATTGAAAAACAGTTTGGGCTAATTTTATTGGTCATGGCTTTCGCAGGCTGTGCAATGTTTGATCAAACTATTCTCGTGCCAGAACAGAATGGTGTTTATCATGCGATTGCGCTTGATTCAACCGACTTTGGCGCGCAAAAAAGCGCTTTGCATCGCGCGGAGAAGACCTGTTCGGACTGGATGATGCATTATGTTGTCGACAGCCAGCAGACAGATTTCCGCGGAACGGGAACCTTCACAGGCCCGGCCAGTGCTTCAAGCAATAATTTTGCCGCACAGCAAACTAGTCCTAATAAAAAGACTGCCGAGGATTATCGGTCTGTCGTCACTTTCCACTGTATTGCTTGATTAAGAATAAACAGCTGCCGGGTATCATGGGGACAAACAACTAAGTTTTAGATTTGGGATCGGAAGAATGGGGTGAAACTTTTGTCACTGAAACCTCCGCCAAGCCGTGCCTCGAGTCAGAGATTTGTTTAAATGCCGCCTGGGTTAAATCGACACGGCGTTTTTTAAGCCGTTTATGCGGGCCGCGGTCATTGACGCGGCAAATGACGCTCTTACCATTTTTTACATTTGTTACTTTTAAACGCGTGCCAAATTTGTCATGTTTTGTGGCGCAGGTCATTTTTTTTTCATCAAATTTCTCGCCGCTTGCGGTTTTGCTCCGCACGCCGGGAGCTGATTTGCTGTACCAAGAAGCCGTTTCATTTTTTTGAGCTCCCAACAAAGTGTGGGTGGAAATCAAAACTAGCGCGAGCAGCATTCCCAATTTTTTTTGTAAAGTCAGCATGTCTATACGCTAAGCCCAAACCGGGCTTTCTTCTATGGGGGAAACCCCGCATAATATAAGCGCGCTTGGCTGTTAGTGTAGAATTAACATCTAGGCAATTTTCAAAATAAGCGGGGAAAACATGATCAGAAATATGATGACGATTTTTTTATTGGCGATGATGATTGGTTGCGCTTCGACACCCAATTCGAAAGTGCTTGTGATGGAAGATAAAGAGATTGCGCGTAAACATAATGTTATTGGGCCGGTTTCAATCAGCCAGGAGCTTGATGGGTCGGGCACGGATACGATTCAAGGTTTAGCACAATATCTTTCGCGTGACGGGCGGGTTTCGGCCAATATGCCGCCCGAAATGAAAGCGGCGCTGGATGCCAAGATGGCTAAATATAAAGACGTTGCTTTTGAAGCCTTGTCCAAAAAAGCCAAGGAGTACGGAGCCGATGCGGTGATTGCAGCCGAATATACTTACACGCCGGCTTACATCAATCTTTCTCCGAAGGCATCGATTACGGGCAAAGGGACAATGATCAAGTATTAGTCAGCTGAGATTTAAAGGATGAAAAAAGCCGCGCTAATTTTTTTGGGATTAATAGTATTGTTCGCCGTGGGTTTTTTTGCCGCGCCGGGGTTGAAATCCCGCTTTACGCGTGATTATAAAAAGGGATTTGATGAGTCGTTTCGAGCCAGCTTCACCCAAAGCTTTATTGAAGCCTGCGCTAAAAATAATCCTCAAATGGTTTGCGGTTGTGTTGTGAATCAAGCGCTGGCTCAATTGACCGTAACGCAATTGCAAGACCAGAAATTCACGCTCGACTATATGCAGAAAAATCTACTTCCGGGATGCGTGGACGCTTATAAGCGCGGCACGACGACTTCCCGCGGAGTTAAGGGCGGTTAACGGGTTTTAAATTGAATAAAAAGATTCGATCTGTTTCAGCGCTTAGTTTTTACGTTCTCGCCTTTTCCCTCCCTCTGTTTGCGGCGCGGCCTTTCAAGGCAAACATCATTCAATTGCCGCTTTATAAAATCGCTCCCGGAACGGGAGTATTTTGGATTCATTTTAATTTACCGCGAAGTTATAAATTCGTTCACGACGCGCCATCCGTGATTCGGGTAAATACCGCGGATGCTTCGGTGATTAAAACTGTGGTGCCGCTCGAAAAATTTTCTCCGCTTGATCTCTCCGTGCTGCCGCATTCCGTGATGTATTACGCGAATCGCGGCAAAACAGTTTTGATTTTGGACATGCGCGTTAATTATTGTAGCCAACATGTGAATCTTTGCATTATGGAGCCGTTGCGGGTTAGAATTCCCGTCGAAGTTCAGGTTGGCGCGCGCGGCAATATGGATATTCCGGTTCCGCTTTGTTCTCAATCAGGCGGCTGTCTGGGAAAAAAATAATTGCGGCAGAGGCATCACAGTTAAATACGATAGGTTTAAATTAAATGACAAATTTAGATCCGATTGAAAAAGGGGCGACAGGGGTGATCTCGCATCATGTGCGGGAGGGCAAGCAGGCAGGCTATGAGGCTTGGTTGGATGAGATCGGGGCGGTTTGTAAAAGTTACCCGGGGCATTTGGATTTGCAAATTGTCCGGCCGATTAAAAATTTGACGACGCATTACACGATTATCATCCGCTTCGACACGCATGAGCATTTACACGCATGGATCACTTCGCAAGACCGCAAAGATTTAATTAAAAAGGCGCAATGTTTTTTGATGAAGGATCATTATCAAATCCGCAGTGGTTTGGATTTTTGGTTCATGCCCGAAAACGCTCCTAAGCGCTGGAAACAGACCGTTTTGACTTGGTCCGCAATTTATCCTTTGGGGCTGCTTATACCGATTGTTTTGACGCCCGTGATTCAGAAAATGGGTTTGCCGCAAAATCATTATTTTACTTATTTGATTGGCAGCGGCTTGCTTGTTTTGCTCATGGCGTATGTCGTTATGCCGCGTTATACCAAGCTTGTTCAACGCTGGCTATTCCGCTAGACAAAATAAAAATTAAAAAAGACCGGGGAATGAACCCCGGCCTTTTTTATTTAAATTTCTTGAAAGACTAAAGTACAGTGGTTGACATGGACGCTGTGCTTGACGTCGTTTTGCCATCCTTGGTAGTCTCGGTTGACTTATAAGTGGTAGCAACAGGAGTTTGCACAACAACCGGCACGGTTGTTTGAACAATCACCGGAACTGTCGCTGTGGTTGTCACGGTTGTTTGAGTGATGCGCATTGCCGCGGCATAATGAACATTTTCAACTGCGACATAGCGCCGAACAATTTGGTTTGCTTCCAAAGTGCTGCCCGTTTTGCTTTTACTTGAAGCGTCGATCTCAACATAATCGCCCACTTGCAATCCGTCAAAAGAGCCGACACCAGTGTATTGCACGCCGGGCGCAGTCCGTACTTTAACGACTTCGGTGCCTTCAGTGTCCCCGTGGCTCGGCAGAAGATCGAAGTACCCGTTTGAGTCAATGGCTGTGATGGTTCCTTGGCTGTTTTCGGCCAAAGCATTGAATTGGAACGCCAATACCAACGCTAAAAATCCTAAAATTAATTTACTTTTTTTATTCATAAAGAGTTTCTCCCGAATTTGATGAATTCATTTTTTATGCTGAATTCATCCTACGCGCGGGCATGGAATGAAAATATGGGGTGTTTCCCTTACCGAAAGCGCAGACCAAGTAATGCTTGTATAGGAAGGTTTAGTTCTAGTCGTACCAGCGCCGAACAACGAAAGATTTTTGAGCGGAGTTTTTGGGGTAGCGGTTCACGGGCGCTCTTGTGCTCATGACTTGTTTGATCACTGCATTTAAGTCTCGAATTGTGACGCCACCGTTCGCAGAACAGCCCATACAGCTTTCAATGGTATGTGTTTGATCGAGTACAATAATGACATGACCTTTCCACGTAATTAAATCGAGCGGCAAAAGTTTTTTGGCGATTTGTTTTGCTGTTAACTCTGCGATCGCAACGGGCTTCCCGAATGAAATTAAATCGGATGTGTTGCGCGGCGTCATGCCGTCTGCTGCTTCATACAAAAGTCCCGAGCAATCGAGGCCGTGTAAAGCCCACATATTTTCCACCTCAGGCGCAATGCGCTGCGCCGGCGGATAAAATTGAAGCATTTCCGGAATGCCGCGTGAAATATTTCCGCCCCAAACATAAGGCAAGCCTTGGCTGTTTGCCATGCGGCCTAAAATTTGGTTTTTAGGAGGCATTTGCTTTGCCCGCGGCGGAAGCGGCGTTTCTGAAACCGAAACAAAACGGCTGTCGATATAAAGCCCCGTTTTCTGCGGCGGATATTCGGCCGTATGCACTTGATAAATTAAAGCGCCGTGGACGTTGAAAGCGTTTTCGATTTCAAAAACGGTTCCGGGTAATGCGATAAATTCCACGGCGCGAATCAGCCCCTGATTATCGCGCTGAAGCGTTTTTCCGTCTGCGCCGCCGAAGACTGATCTGAAATCAGCGGTGTTTAAAACGGGCGTCGGCATTTCAGCGCGAACATAATGCGGATTTTCAGCGGCATGCACGGACGAGACGCTTCCCAGGCAGAGGATGAATAAAAATATTAGAAATGCTTTTTTCATATAATCCGCATCATAGCAGAAAAGCGTCAGAATTCGAACAGTCGTTAGTCTTTAGTCGTTGGTCTTCAGTCTGGTTTTTGTGTTAGAATTTTCCGGGCCATTTTATGGGTAGAAGCACTTATTTTAACCAGCGGGAGATTTTATGACTACAGCCACAGCAACAACTTTAATCAATGACATTTCTTTGGAGCAGGCGCGCGCCGCTGTCAGCGCGGCGATTGAAAAAGCTAAGCAAATTAATACGAAGATGAATATCGCCGTTGTGGACGTGGGCGCAAATTTAAAAGCTTTCGCGCGTATGGACGGCGCATGGCTCGGTTCAATTGATATTTCGATCAAAAAGGCAAAGACCGCGCGCTTTTTTGACATGAATACCGGCGTTATCGGCGGATTGTCCCAGCCGGGCGGTTCTTTGTATGGAATTGAACACTCCAATCAAGGTCTGATTACTTTTCCCGGCGGCGTTCCGATAAAAAATAAAGAAGGCACGGTTATCGGCGCAATCGGAGTTTCCGGCAGTAGCGTTGAAAACGATCATGCTGTCGCTGAAGCGGGTGCGAAAGTTTTTGATAAATAAAAATAGGCCCACACTAAAAAAATGAAAAGGTGCTTTTTAACTCTGGTATTGGGAGTTTTTATTTTTGTGGGGACGGCTGCTGCCGAAGAATTAAAAGAGCCGTACAAGGAAGTGCTTTCTCAAAAGATGGGGCAAAGCGAGGATCCGACGGATGACGATGATCTTTTTTCGGGTATTACAATCAAAGACGGAAATTCGACGATCAAGTCGGGAACTGTTCTGGCCATGGACCCTGCGGCATTGCACGGAACCGGAAAGATCCCGCGCGAAGTTTTGCCTTACCTTTCAAGAAGCGTGGTTTACGCCTCCTCAGGCAGCGGGGGTGTTTCAACCTCCGAGACGCATACTTCGAATTGGCAGACAACAGCGGTTACTAATGAAGCAAACGTTGTTTCCGGCGTGACGGTTTCCAGGCGGGAATGAAAAAGCAGCCGTTTTTGAATTAGACGCTAATCCTTAAAACTTACACTGTTAGGCGTTGTTTCTGTTATCCTAGAGGCTCTTACCGCAGCCGATCAAAGGTGGTTATGTCAAAAAAAATCCTTAAGAACGAGTTTCTGTTTCATTCCGTGCACGGGTTATGCCGTGTTGCCGCGGTCAAGCATGCAGCGCCTTCGACCGAAAGCAGCTGTTCACTTACGCCTGTTCCTCAAAGCCGGTCGCGGTCGCGTTTTACCGTCCCCTTGGATTTGCTGGAAAGTTCCGGATTTAACCGGATGATTTCTCCCAAAGATGCGCTTGCGATTTTAAATTATTTAAAAACCGGAAAAAAAGATAAGTCCGCGCAAGGCAATGCCTGGAATTTGGCGGTTACATTACGGACCGAATCACGCAGCAAGGAAATTATAAAAGATAAGCGCAAAGGCCAGCAGTTGAGTCAGCTGGTGCGAAGCCTGACCAATGAAATGGCGATTGTGATGCAGTCGACGTATGAAGAAGCGCGCATAAAAATTCAGGAAAATCTGGCGCCGGACTCAGATATTAATCCGGTTATTCTTTCCGCGCTTGTGAATAGCAACGTCATTTAACACAGCTCCGGGTACAATTCAAAAAAACGCCGTTGTATAATCAACGGCGTTTTTTATTTTTATGGGGATCTATGAACGTTTTTATCAGAAGCAGCTTACGGGCTTTGCGCCACAAAAATTACCGCCTATTTTTTGCGGGGCAGGCCATTTCTTTAATCGGCACATGGATGACGCGCATTGCGACGGCCTGGCTTGTTTACCGGTTGACGCATTCCGCCGTGATGCTTGGGGTTGTCAGTTTCGCCGGACAAATCCCTACTTTTTTGGTGGCGCCCTTTGCCGGGGTGCTCGCGGACCGCTGGAATTTAAGGCGCACGATTCTTATCACGCAGATTCTCGCCATGATTCAATCGCTTTTGCTGGCGGTCTTAACCTTAGGGCATTGGATTACGCTGCCGCAAATTATTTGGCTTAGCATTTTTCAGGGAATGATCAACGGTTTTGATATGCCGGCGCGGCAGTCTTTTTTAAATGAGATTGTGAAAGACCCGGCGGATCTGGGGAACGCGATCGCACTGAATTCTTCGATTGTGAACGGCGCACGATTGGTGGGACCTTCACTTGCGGGAATTGTGATCGCCGTTTCAGGTGAAGGGATGTGCTTTTTAATCGACGGCATCAGCTACATCGCCGCCGTTTTTGCCTTGCTTGCGATGAATGTTTTGCCGAAAGTCCGGCACGCGCATTCTGCGAAAATGCTGCATAGTTTGCGCGAAGGAGCGCTTTACGCTTTTCGCTTTACGCCGATCCGTTCGATTTTACTTTTATTGTCATTGATCAGTTTTATGGGAATGCCCTACGCGGTTTTAATGCCGATTTATGCGGCCCGGCTCGGTGCGGGCCCGTATTGGCTTGGCTTTTTGACCGGCGCTTCGGGCTGCGGCGCGCTGGCCGCGGGACTTTTTCTTGCATCGCGCAGGAGCGTGCGCGGGCTGGGACAATGGATTCCGATTTCAACGGCCCTTTGCGGCGGTGGGTTGATCGTATTTGTTTTATCGCGTGAAATTTTTCTGTCGCTTACCGCGGTATTTATTACCGGCTTCGGCATGATGATGGCGATGGCGGCGAGCAACACAATTTTACAGACGATTGCCGAGGATGATAAGCGCGGGCGCATCATGAGTTTTTTCACGATGGCGTTTGTCGGCATGGCACCGCTCGGGAGTTTGACGGCAGGTTTCGCGGCTGAAAAAATCGGTCCTGACAATACGCTGATTCTGGGAGGTTTGTTTTGTCTGTTGGGCGCGCTGATTTTCTCGCGCGAATTGCCTGAATTGCGCAAGCTGATCCGGCCGATTTATATCGAAAAAGGAATTATTAAGGCAGGGGTTCAGGCCGCGGCCGTCGCGCAAGCCGCGGATTAATTTCAATTGCGAGAAGGGATCTTTTCTTGGTTTGCGCTGTTTTGAGGTCTATAATTTTATAAGTCTTTATGATTGTTTATTCTCCCGGGCGGTCAAGCCGGTCCGGAAAAAAATATTTCAAACCCGGAAAAAGGAATTTATGCGCAAACTTATTTTGACTCTTATCATTCTTGGAATTTTTATGAACGCGGGTTGGGCCGCAACTTACGAAGGTATTATTGTGGAAGTTCTCGACGGAGGACAGACGCTGAAAATGACGCAGGTGGATAGTCTTACAAAGGACAAAAAAACACTTTTTGTCAGTGTGGATGAGCATACTCAAATTTTAGGAACCGAGCCTTCCGAAGCTTTAAAGCCCGGCGATTCCATTTCGGTGAACGGCGTTGAAACCGAATTTGATCATTTGTCCGCGAAGTCAATCACTGTGGCCTCAAAAAAATAAAAAGAACGATTTGAGTTTATGTTTGATAGCGAAGCCGTAAATAAACAAACCGCCGTTCAATTTTTGCAATTTGTTGTGGCGGGAAAAATCGACGAAGCTTATGAAAAATTCGTCGATATGAAAGGCAAGCATCATAGCGCATATTTTCCGGCGGGCTTTCCGGCTTTAAGGGATGCGATGAAAACAAGCCATGTTCAATTTCCTAACAAAAAATTTGAGACGAAAAAAGTGATCGGCGAAAATGATTTCGTTACGGCGCTTTCGCATGTGCAGCTCCAGGAAGGGAATAAAGGTTTTTCCGTAGTGCATGCCTTCCGCTTTCAGAATAACAAAATTGTCGAAATGTGGGATATTATTCAACCCGTTCCGGACAATTCTCCCAATAAAGATGGTATATTTTAAGAAGGGTGGGAGTAAAATATTAAAGAGAATACGGGCGTTCAAGCAGGGGGTTTTGAGAGCAAATAGAAGATAGTCAGGGGAGGATTTATGTTCAAAAAAGTTCTTATCGCTATCGGCATTACGACTCTTATCATTATATCTCTGATTTAACCGCAAAGCAGCTTTCCTTCGGGCTTTTAGGCCAAGCAGCCGGCCTGTGTATCTTTGAAACACGGGCGCTGACATGGCCGCTCAAAAAACAAACATGATTTCGACAGCTAATAAAAATATAAATTTCGGTGATATTCCGCCCGGCACTTTAGACGCAGCGGAAAAAAATGTGCGTGACATTCTCACCTTGTCTTTTAATCATTCGGATCAGCATGCAGCGATTGTCGTCTTCGATGTAAATTGTAATCTTGCGAAAGTGCTGACTGAAACTTACCGGCGGGTTTTGCCGAATGCCCGGTTCATTGATTTTGAAACTATCAAGCCTGAAGACGCGTTGGCGCTTTTTGAAGTTTTAAAGCCGGGCGACTTGGCGGTTTTAATTCAATCCACCAGTTTTCGTTTAAGCGCTTTTCGTATTCGCATTGAACTTTTCAATCTTTCGATCAAGGTCATTGAGCATCCGCATTTGAATACGATGGAAGGCGAACAGATCCGTGTGTATGTTGACGCTCTCGATTATGATGCACCGTATTTCAGAAATACCGGCAATGCATTGCGCGCTTTGGTGGATGGCGCGGCAACGGGTATCGTCGACAGCGGCGGTGAAAAACTGGTTTTTGCGGCGGGCTTCGAACCGGCCAAGATGAATGTCGGCGATTATTCAAATATGAAAAATATCGGCGGGCAATTTCCTATCGGCGAAGTTTTTACCGAATCAAAAATTTTAGAAGACGTGAACGGCCGCGTGCGCATTTTTGCTTTCGGTGATACGGGGTTTGTCGTGAATAAGCCGGCCAAGCCGATCACGCTTGTGATTGAAAAGGGCCGCGTTATTGACGCGCTTGATTCAACTCCGGAATTCAACGAAGTGCTCGCGAATATTGTCGCGGATGAGAATGATGTTTGGGTCCGTGAGCTCGGCTTTGGTTTGAACCGTGCTTTTTCTTGCGACCGGATCGTGAATGATATCGGAAGTTATGAGCGTATGTGCGGGGTGCATCTTTCGCTGGGCGCGAAACATTCTGTTTACGCTAAGCCTGATTTTGCTTTTTCACGCCGTACCGCAAGGCATCACGTCGATGTGTTTGCCGTGACGGAAGCTGTTATTTTAGGCGACAAGCAGGTTTATCGCGACGGAGCTTGGCGCGTCTAATTTTTGCCTCTGCGCAACCGGCGGATGCTCACTTTTCCTGTATAATAGCCCGCATGAACACCACCACTTTGCCGCAAGTTGACACTGAGTTTTTACGCGCTGAAGCGGCGAAAACGCTTTCTGCGCCGCGCCGGAATTATTCATTTTTCGGAAAAGCGCTTTTCTTTTTCATGGATCTTTTTTACGGAAAGCAGCGCACATTTTCAAAATTCAAAGTTTTGGAAGTCGTCGCGCGCGTTCCTTACCAGGCCTGGGAGCATGTGGCTTATATCTCCATGACGCATACTTACGCCTTGCCGGATTTCGCGCGCCGCATTTTTGATTTTATTCAGGAAGCCCGGCATCAGCAGGATAATGAGCAATGGCATTTGCTGATCATCGAAGAATTAACCCAGAAAAAAAGCATCAAGGAAAATTTCTGGCTTTATTTGATTCTGCCGCAATTCGGCGCGTTTTTTTATTATCATGTCAGCTGGCTGCTGTATGTCATCCAGCCGGCTTGGAGCTATGAGCTAAACGCGGACTTTGAAGATCATGCCGAGCATGAATATATGGAATTCATACGTGAGAACCCCGCTTTTGAAAATGAACCCTTTGAAAGCACATTTGAGAAAGACTACGGCTCATTCAAGAGTCTGGCGGATTTGCTGCGCCGCATCAGTCTCGATGAAAGGCAGCATAAAGAAGAAAGTTTGCAGAGAATCGAAAAGGCGCGCTTTTCGTAGTCGTTTTTGCTCCGCGCTGCGCGCGACCGCACTTCACATTCAGGTTCCGTATTGCGCGCAATCGCATATTCTCCTCTACGCAAAGCGAAGAATAAAACATATGAAATTATTAAGGGCGTGTATACTTTAATTATGAGTACAACAGTGAAGAAAATGCCGCAGGAGCCGGTCCGGAAAATCATGTGGGGCAACCTGCTTTTTTTTATCAGCACCACATTCTTCGGTGTCTTTGGCGCCGCTTTTTATTTGATTCATTTCGGACTTTCACTGTCTGAAATCCTGCTGTTTGTTTTCTATGTGTTTGCGACTATTTTCAGTATTACGGTCGGTTATCACCGCTTGTTTTCCCATGTTTCATTTAAAGCTGAGACAATTATTCGATTTCTTACACTTTTTTTTGGCGCCGCGAGCTTTGAGCAATCCGCGCTCATTTGGTGTTCACAGCATCGCAAGCATCATCGGTATGTGGATACGGACCTTGATCCTTACAATATCAAAAAAGGTTTTTTTTACGCGCATTTCGGATGGATGGCCTTTTGGCAGCATGCCGACGAATTCGATAACGTTCTCGACCTCCAAAAGAGCCGCATGATTATGAGCCAGCACCGTCATTACGCGCTTTGGGCCGTTGCTTCAGGTATTATTTTGCCGGTGATCATCGGCGCTTTGATGGGGGGGCTGGTAGGTGCAGTGGGCGCATTTTTAATCGCGTTTTGCGCGCGTGTGACGGTTGTTTATCACATTACTTGGTGCATTAATTCTTTTGCGCATACTTTTGGCAAAGCAACCTATGACATCGATTCGACCGCGAAAGATAATTGGTTCGCGGCCCTGCTTACAAACGGCGAAGGCTATCACAATTATCACCATCGCTTTCCGGGTGATTATCGCAACGGCGTGCGCTGGTATGATTGGGACCCCAGCAAATGGATCATTAATCTTTTATGGCGCATGGGTTTGGCCCGTGATTTAATACGGGTGTCGAAATTCCGTATTTACGCGGCGCGGATCAATGCCGAGAAGCAAAGGCTAGAAAGACTTGCCGTTAAAAAAAGCTCCGAACCCGAGCGTGTTTACGTGCAGGATTTAATTCATGCGCAGTATGAGCGGCTCAGGCAGACGTTGCATGACTGGGAAGTTTCCACACAGGAATACCGCGACGTGATCCAAGGCAAAATCGAACGTCAGTCCGAAGCAGGAAGATTGGCGGCGCTGAAATATTTCGAAAGCCGGCGTCTTTTCCGGCAATATTTTGCTCAGTTTAAATTGGCCTACCAAAAAATCTAACAGCCTTCCTTCTTTTGCTCTGAGACAACTTAATCGCAGTTAAATCATCAAGGAGATATACCGTGGATAAAATTTCTACATGTTTATGGTTCGACAATGAAGGCGAAGAAGCCGCGAAGTTTTATACTTCAATTTTCAAGAATTCAAAAATGGGAAGAATCACACACTATTCGGTGCCGACACCCGGCAATAAGCCTATAGGCTCGGTGATGACGGTGGAATTTGAAATCGAGGGCCGGAATTTCATGGCTTTGAACGGTGGGACGATGTTTAAAATCACCGAAGCGGTTTCGCTTATGGTCAATTGCAAGGATCAAAACGAAATCGATTATTACTGGAATAAATTGAAGGCGGGCGGCGGCGAAGAAATCCAGTGCGGCTGGCTCAAGGATAAATTTGGCGTGTTTTGGCAAATTGTGCCTTCTTCATGGTCTGAGCTGATGCAGAAAAATCCTTCTGAATACATGGAAGTGATGATGAAGATGGTTAAGTTCGATCTTAAAAAACTGGAAAAAGCTGCCAATAGTTGAGCCGCGGTTGAACCCAAGTTCAGAGCCCAAATAAAACAAGAAAGGAAATTATGTTAAAAATTATTTTAGTCGTGCTTGCTGCCGCGATTGCGGTGGTTTTGATTCTGGCCGCGATGAAGCCGAATGAGTTCCGTGTTGAGCGCAATATTTTAATTAACGCTCCGGTCGCCGCGGTTTTTGAGCAAGTGAATGATCCGCGCAAAGCCAATGGTTGGATGCCCTGGCTCAAAGCGGATCCCAATGCCAAGGTTGTTTATGAAGGGCCTGCTGTCGGTGTTGGCGCTGCGTCGTATTGGAATGGAAATAAAAATGTGGGCGAAGGACGCATGACCATCATTGAAAGCCGTCCGGAACTTGTTAAAACAAAACTCGAATTTTTCAAACCGTTTAAAGCCGTAAATACGGGCGAATTTGCGCTGGCTCCAGAAGGCAAGGCAACCCGGCTGACTTGGCGTATGTACGGGCCAAGTAATTTTCTAAATAAGGTGATGAGCGTTGTCATGAATTGCGACAAAATGATCGGCTCGCAATTTGAAAAAGGTCTCGCTGAATTGAAGTCCAGATTGGAGAAAAAGTAATCACGGGAAAATAAACGTAACAAGTTGATTTGTAAAATGCACCGCGGCCTGCGGGTTGCGGCGTATAAATTTTATGGTTAAAAAACTTAATTCCTTATTGATTCTCGCAATATTTCTCGGAGGTTGCGCCATGTCCAATCGACAGTCGATTCGTGTCGAAGAAAAAGTAGACTTGGCGCGGTTCATGGGAGGCTGGTATGTCATTGCTAATATTCCGACCTTTGTTGAAAAAGGTGCGCATAATGCGGTTGAATCTTATCAATTGAATACCGACGGTACAATTGCGACTACATTTACATTTAACGCGGGCAGTTTTGATGGCGAGCTCAAAACACATACTCCCAAAGGTTTTGTACGCGATAAAAAATCCAACGCGGTTTGGGGCATGCAGTTTATTTGGCCGTTTAAAGGGGATTACCGGATTGTTTATTTAAACAGTGACTACACCCAAACTATTATCGGCCGTGAAAAGCGCGACTATGTTTGGATTATGGCGCGCACCCCGCAAATATCCGAAGTGGACTACCAGAAATTAGTAGATATGTCTGTCGTCGAGGGCTATGACAGGTCTAAAATTCAGAAAGTACCGCAGCAAAACAGATAGTTCCTAGATTCTTATCCCTTGTCCCGCTAAACTGTGCTATGTCCCGTTAGAAGCTTAACAGGCAATGTTTATAAATATTTAAAAACAAAGGCTTAAAAAATTTTGAAGTTATTAAAATTCTCTCTGAGGAGCTTCTAACGGGATGCGACCAACCTCAATTTCTCCCTGGCAGGTTTACCAAAAGCTTCATGCCGCCTATGAAGTTTCTTTTTTCCTCGACAGCATCACTTATCAAAAACCAAACCAGCGTTATTCGTTGATCGGCTGGGATCCCGAAGCAGAATTAATTCTGTATGAAAAAGATTTAAACGCGCTCGGTGAAAAGCGCATTCGCGAATTTATCCGCAAGAAGGGTTTTATTTTTGGATATTTCGGTTACGAGGCAGCGGCGCTTTTCGATAAAATTAAATTCCGCGTGAAAAAATCGGCCGGATATCCCATGGTTTATTTGGGCCGTTTTAAAAATCTCTGCTGGTATGATCACAAGCTCGGCCGCTGGAGCGGTCGAGAGCGGTCAGTGATCAGAGATCCGCGGGTAGAGGGTGCAGTTGAAAAATTTAAAATTAAAAATTTCAAGGCTGAGACGATGAAGAAAGATTTTTTAAAAAAAGTGGTTCGAGCCAAGGAATACATTGAAGCGGGCGATATTTATCAGGCCAATCTTTCACAGAAGTTTAATTTTAACTACCGCGGTTCGCCGCTTGCGATTTATGACCGTTTGCGCAAAATCAATCCGTCACCTTTTTCGTCGTACATTAAAATTCGCGGTCTGGAAGTGGCAAGTTCTTCGCCTGAACGTTTGGTTCAAAAACACGGGCAACTTTGCGAAACCAGGCCGATCGCGGGGACCTGTCCGAAGGCATTGAATGAAAAAGCCTTGAAAGCCTGGCGCGATAAACTGCTGGGCAGCAGCAAAGAACGTGCCGAGCATTTAATGCTCGTGGATCTGGAACGCAATGATTTAGGGCGTGTTTGCGAATACCGCTCGGTGAAAGTCGAAGAATTCATGACGCTTGAAAAATATTCGCATGTCGTGCATTTGGTTTCGAGCATTACCGGCAAACTGCAGAAAAACAAAGACGGCCTTGATTTGCTTGCGGCGATGTTTCCGGGCGGCACGATTACGGGCTGCCCTAAAATCCGCTGCATGGAAATTATTGATGAGCTGGAGCCGTCACGCCGCGGGCTTTATACCGGTTCGGTAGGTTATTTTGATTCGCGGTTGGGCCGTGCCCAGAGCAAACTAGACTGGAATATCGTCATTCGCACCTTGGTTTTTAATCAGGGCAAGGGAAGTTTTCAAGTCGGTGCGGGAATTGTGCATGACTCCGATCCGGAAAAAGAATATTTGGAAACACTGGCTAAGGGCGAAGCATTAATACAAGCTTTAGCCGAAGCTAGCGCAATCTGATGAAAAATGCCCGCTCACTGCGTTGCAAACAGCACTCCTTTGGTCTCATGCGATTTAATTTTTGATGAGACACAGCGCGGAGTGTTTTTTAAATGTCAGAGACATTAGATGTAGTTGAAGCGCCAGTGCGGCTAATTATTTTGAGGCGAAGGCCTTTCTTGTAGTTGAAGACTATGGATTAGATTGATTCATAACATTATTATGATGGAGAAAAAGTGAATTTTAAATGTTATTTAGACGGCAAAGAAATTAAAGACCAGGCGCTGCTGCGCCAATTTACCGAAGATCAAATTTGTCTTTTTGAATCGCTGCGAGTTTATAACGGAATTATTTTCCGTTTCGATGAGCATTTGAACCGCTTGGCGGAATCCGCCAAGTCTTGCGGCATCCAAATTCCGGCAGACTCTATTTTGAAAAATGCGGTTGAAAGCGCTTTGAATCTCTCCGCTGAAATGGAAAGTTTTATCCGGCTTAATTTTCAGGGCGGGAAAGCGCTGGTCATGATCGGCGCGCGGAAACATAAGCCCGAAATTTATCAAACGGGCGTTGACCTTAAAACATCCTCTTTCAGGATGCCTTCTCCCGGCGAATCCAATGTCCAGGCGAAAACGGGTTTTTACCGTACCCAGCTTTTAACCGGAAAGCCCGAGGGTGCTTATGATTGGCTTTTCCTAGACGAGAATCATTTCCTAACTGAATCGCGTGTGGGCAACTTTTTTATGGTCAAAAAAGGCGTGGTTTTAACGCCTCCGGCGCGTTTTGTGCTGAATGGAATCACTAGGGGAGTTGTGATAGAATGCGCCCGCGAATCGGGGCTTTTGGTGCAGGAAACCCCGCTGACCCGGCATGAAGCGTTCAATGCCGATGAAGCTTTCCTCACCAATACTTCGTGGGAAATTCTGCCGGTGCGTTCACTTGACGGCCGCACGGTTATGGGAACGGTTCCCGGCCCGGTGACAAAAAAACTCATTCAATGTTTTCATAGAAAGGTTCAAATTGCATGTCAGCCCAAAATAAAAACGCTAATCCCAAGGTTAAACGCGCGCTCATCTCTGTTTCGGACAAAGAAGGCTTAATTCCTTTCGCGAAAAATCTGCGCCGTTTCAAAGTTGAAATTATTTCCACCGGCGGCACGCTCAAAGCCTTGAAAGAAGCCGGCATTTCCGCGATTGCGATTGACCAGGTTACCGGTTTTCCGGAAATGATGGACGGCCGCGTTAAAACTTTAAATCCTAAAATTCACGGCGGGCTTTTATATGTGCGCGGCAACAAAGCGCATGAAAAACAGGCGAAAGCCCACGGTATCACTGCGATTGATTTAGTGGTTGTGAATCTTTACCCGTTTGAAGCAGTTACGCAAAATCCTGATGTCGAACTTGCGCATGCGATTGAAAATATTGATATTGGCGGACCTTCGATGCTGCGTTCCGCTGCAAAAAATTTTGCTTCCGTGACGGTTGTAACTGATCCTGCAGATTATGATCGCGTGACCGCAGAGATGGAAAAAAATAAAGGCGCAACAACCTATGATTTGCGTTTCGAGCTTGCACGCAAAGTTTATGCTCGTACGGCCGCGTATGACGCGGCCATCGCGGCGCATTTAAATGCGGAAGTTTCTGCGAACGAAGAGACATTGCCCACATCGCTTGTGATTGGCCTCAAGAAAACGCAGGATTTGCGTTACGGCGAAAATCCGCATCAACGCGCTGCATATTATTCCGTTTCCGGTTGTGCCGGAGGCACAGAGGGAAAAAATAAGTTGGCGTGGAAGCAGCTGCATGGCAAAGAGCTTTCTTATAATAATTTAGTCGATATGGAAGCGGCAATTGAATGTGCCGCTGAATTTAAAGAGCCGTCGATTTGCGTGATCAAGCATACGAATCCCTGCGGTCTCGCACAAAATAAAAATCTGGTCAAAGCTGTCGATGAGGCGATTGATTCCGACCCTGTTTCCGCGTTCGGCGGTATTGTCGGTATTAATCGTATCTGTTCCGAAGAAGTCGCACAGCGCATTCTCGACCGCCTCGGATTTTTTGAAATCATCGTCGCGCCCGGATATAAGCCGAAAGCGCTCGCGAAACTTCAAGCACGTAAAAATCTGCGCATCATGGAAGTCGCGGGGCTGGATAATCAAAGCGGCTTTGAAATTAAATTGCTGCGCACCGGTGCGTTGGTTCAGGGAAAAAACCATCCGATCCGTTTTCGTCTCGCTGCTTTCAAGAAAAACATGAAATGGGTGACCAAGCATAAACTCGGCAAAGATAAATTGGATGAGCTGGTTTTCGCTTATCAATGCGCGAAGCTCGTGAAATCGAACGCGATTGTTTTAACACAGGGCTTTAAAACAGTCGGTGTCGGCGCGGGACAAATGTCGCGTGTTGATTCGACAAAAATTGCCTGTGATAAAGCCGGTGCGAAAACACGCGGGGCCTTCGTTGGCAGTGATGCGTTTTTTCCGATGCCTGATTCGATCGAATATGCCGCGAAGTTTGGTATTGAAGCCATCATTCAGCCGGGCGGATCGATCAAGGACCAGGACGCGATTGATACGTGTAATAAGTTAGGAATTGCGATGATCTTCACCGGTGAACGCCATTTCAAACACTAATTAAAGGCCAAAAGTTAAAGGCTAAAGCCAAAAGCTACAGGGCAAAGGCCAAAGCTGTTCGAACAGTTTTGGGTTTTAAGCTGTGGTTCTAACCTTTGAGCTATAAGTTTTGGGTTGTCTATGAATTACCGCCAATCTCTTCAATATCTCAATTCGTTCATTAATTATGAAAAAACTCCGCCTGCAAGCCATGCCGAGCTCAATCTGGAGCGCATGTGCCATGGCCTTGATGTTTTAAATCATCCTGAACAGAATTTCTTCCCAATTTTAATTGCCGGCACGGTTGGCAAAGGCTCCACCGGATTTTTTTTAGAGCAAATTCTTCAAAGCGCAAAAATTTTAGCCGGTTTTTATCATTCACCGCATATTGATGACATCCGCGAGCGTATCCGCGTACGCGGCGAAATGCTTCCCGAAAAAAAATGGGCGGCTGCGGTCACGCAGATTCAAAAACTTTTAAAACAAAAGCCTTTCCCCAAAAAATTAGGTGCGCCGACATTTTTTGAAATGTTGACTTTGCTTGCGATTTGGATTTTTGCGAAAGAAAATTTGCGCGTAGGAATTTTTGAGATCGGCATGGGCGGCAGATTGGATGCGACCAACGTTTTGGAAGCGCCGTTATGTGTTTTAACACGCGTTGATTTTGATCATCAGGCTTTTTTGGGAAATACGCTGGCTAAGATTGCAAAAGAAAAAGCCGGCATTATTAAATCCGCGCCCGTTGTCGTGGCCGCCGCTCAAAGCGCGGAGGTGATTCAGATTTTTAAGAAAGCTTTGTCTAAAAACAGCCGCTTGATTATTGCCAAGCCCGTAACCTTTCAACCCGGCTTAAACGGCGCGTTTCAAAAGCAAAATGCCGGAAATGCGTTTGCGGCGGCCAAAGTATTAACAGAGCAATTTGATTTTCGGATTAACCCGAAGGATATCAAAAAGGGTTTAAGCCAGAAAAGCTGGCCCGGCCGAGTCGAAGTATGCCGCTCCGGGCAACATAAATTTTTAATGGATGCTGCGCATAATGCCGCCGGCTGCGAAGCTCTTGTGCAAACACTTGCCGCCTTGAAACAAAAACCGGCGTGTATGATTTTCAGCGCTTTACGCGATAAGCAAAGTGCCGCCATGTTTAAAATTTTGGCGCAAATAAACATTCCTGTCATTGTGACGCCCTTAAAGCACGCGCGGTCAAAAAAATTAGCTGATTTAGCCGCGGAGGCGGAAGCTTTCTTTGATAAGATTGTTCCCGCGAAAGACAGCGCGCATGCTTTGGAAATTGCCAAAAAGCTCACCAAGCAAAAAGAAAGAATTTTAATCACAGGGTCTTTTTATTTATTAGGCGAAATTAGAGCTAACTTAAAGCGTAAAGCTTAAATCTAAAAACTGGAGCTTAAGGTTGAAGGTGAGTATGGCGGCAGATCTCGAAGAAACAATTGCGGCAATCGCGACACCGGTAGGCGAGGGCGGAATCGCGGTGATCCGCGTGAGCGGTCCCGCATCTTTTGAGACTGTTCAAAAAATATTTCAGGCAAAGAATAACGCGGAGCTGAAAAGCGCTGCAACCCATACGATCCATTTTGGAAATATCAATGAAAACGGCAAAGCGGTAGATCAGGTTCTGGTCAGTCTTTTTAAAAATCCGCACAGCTATACCGGCGAAGATACGGTTGAAATCAGCTGTCATGGCGGGCTGGTTGTCTCACGCAAAATTCTGGATCTTCTTTATCATTCCGGCGCGCGTCCCGCGGAGCCTGGTGAATTTACCAAGCGCGCATTTCTTAATGGGAAAATTGATCTCACACAGGCCGAGGCGGTGCTTGATTTAATTCGAGCCAAGAGTGACCGCGCACGCGAGATCGCGGTGAGGCAGCTTTCAGGCGCGCTTTCGCTGCGGTTTAAAGATTTGCGCGACCGCATTATGAGTGTTTACGCCAACATGGAAGCCTATCTCGATTTTCCTGATGAAGATTTGGAAATCGATATTCGTGACGGCATGCAAAATCAATTGATTGAAATTGAAAATCAGATGCAGGGGCTGCTTAGCGGATTTTCAAAAAATAGCTTACTGCGTGAAGGCGCATCGATTGTGCTCGCGGGCAAACCGAATGCCGGCAAATCATCGCTTTTCAATGCCTTGCTTGAACGCGATCGTGCGATTGTCTCGGACATTCCGAATACCACGCGCGATGTCATTGAAGAGCCGCTTGAAATCGGCGGCTTTTGGCTGCGGCTCGCGGACACGGCGGGAATTGTTTCGACGCCGGAACATCCGCTCGATGAAATGAGTATGCTCCGTAGCCGCGAAGCGATTGAAAAATGCCACTTGGTTTTATTTGTCGCAGACGGTTCGAAGTCGTTGGATGAAGCCGACCGCGCTGTTCTCGCAAAAATTCCCGCTGATAAACCTAAAATGATTTTAATTAATAAATCCGACCTACCTCATCTTGCATTCGAGCTTTCAGCTGAATCGGCAATTGCCCACATAAAAGTATCTGCTAAAACGGGCGAAGGTTTAGAGGAACTCGAAAAACAACTTGCGGGCTTTTTAGAAAAAAATACTTCGGATAACGGTGAGCAGATTACAAAACTTCGTCATCAAAATGCGTTGAATCAAGCGCTTGATGCGCTGGCGCGCGCGCGTATGGCTTATGATCAAAAGCTTTCATTGGAATTTGTAACCTTAGATTTGAAGGCTGCGATTGATGCGCTTGGAGAATTGATCGGCACTATTTATTCCGAGGACCTTCTGGATGTTATCTTTGCCCAATTCTGTATCGGAAAATAATTTCTTCTGAAAAAAGTCATCCGCGGTGTTGCGCCCATCGCCTCTTTGCTCGGTGTATTTTCTCGATACGCCTCCGCAGAAGCTTGAGCGCGCCTTGCATCTGAACTTTTTTGAGAAGAAATTAAACCCTCCAGAGACGAAGGTTTTTTAAGAAACAGCCGAAAATCTAAAGTGGATTTTAAAATAAACAAGCCAAGCAAAGCATGAACTTCGACGAACAGACAACAAAAGAACAGCTTTTTTCACGGACAAGGCAGCGGAAGCATTTACTTGTAAAAAGACAAGTGGTAGTCGCTGTTCTCGCGCTGGCCTGTGGTCTGCTGTTTGGGCTAAAAGTTTTTGAGCCCCTGGAGTTTCTTTTTCTTGACCACTGGCTTTCGCGCGCTCAATGGAAGACACAAACCAATGTTGTTTTGGTGCCGATTACAAAAAAAAGCATTCAGCTCATCGGTAAGTGGCCATGGTCCCCGTCACGGTATAGCGCTATTTTAGAGTTATTGTCAGCCTGGAATGCGCGCGCCATTTATATTGACAGAAATTTTTCCGAAAAATGGCCCGAAGAAGAAAAAAAGCTTTTTTCGACGGCGCTTTCAAAATGTAAAGTTCCGGTTTTTCTTGCGGCTGATTTTTTGCCCAGGCCGGATAATTTTAACGCAAATGACGCTAACCCGGACCAGTCCGGAAGTTCAAAAATGGAATGGGTTGGCCCTCCTTCCGAAATCGCAAAGCATGCATTTTTTGGACATCATGAGCTGACACTTGGGCACGACAATGTATTTCGTTTTTGGCAGCCTTGGATGAAAGACAGCTCCGGGCATGTTTATTCTTTGTCGGCACTAACCATGCTCATGGACCTCCGGTTTAATTTTAGAGACCGGGCGTTGATTCGCTCCACAAAAAAAGAACAGCGTTTAATTCCATGGAATCGCGTTCGCTTTGAAACTTGGCCGCGCGTTGAGTTTTCGGATTTAATGCAAAATTATGTGCCGGCGCGCGAAGGCCTTCCGTCACTTTTGTCGACGACCTTATTTAATAATAAAGTTGTTTTTATCGGCCTTGCGGATGAAGAAAACATTGCTTCGGGCCGTACGCCATGGCGCGAAACAGTTTTTCCTTTTGAAGCTATGGCAGCCATTTTTGACGGCTTGGGCCGGTCCGCGGGCACAATTAATGTGATGGCGCCATTTTGGCAAAGCGCGCCGCTTTTTATTTTAGTTGCGGGGCTTTTAATTGTTTGGGCCGGAATTCGCGCGGGGGGATGGTTTTGGGCCGGTTGGACGGGGTTATTCGCGCTCGTGACTTTGGTTTGGAGCGGCTTCGCTTTTTTTCAAATATGGTTTCCTTTCGCGGCCATTTTTTTATTTTTATTATTCGCGGGCGGCGCTCTTTTTACATTCGAATCGATTTATGCGGCGGGAGAGCGTTCCGTTTTGTTTCAGCTTGCGACACGGGATGGACTCACCAATCTTTATTCCATCCGTCATTTTCGCCTGATTATGAATCAAATCGCGCTCGAAGCCGCGATGCGCAAAGAGTCTTTGGCGGTTATTTTAATCGATATTGATTACTTTAAAAAAATCAATGATAGCTACGGGCATGCCGCGGGCGACATGGTGATTAAAAAAACTGCTGAGGTGATCGAGTCTTGCGTCAGACAAAAGCGGGCGTTTAAGGACGTTGATTTCGTCGCACGTTATGGCGGCGAAGAATTTATTGTTTTGCTCCGCCGCAGCTCGCTTGAAAATGCGGCGAGTTTGGTTGCCGAGCGTATTCGCAATGCGATCGGCCAAACCCATTTTGAATGGCGGCTCAAGCGTGTTTTCGTAACCGTGAGTTTGGGTGTCGGCATATTGCATGAAGGCGAGAATGTTCCCGATCCTATGGTGCATCGCGCCGACAAGGCGCTCTACCGCGCCAAAGAAGCAGGGCGCAATTGTGTGTGCATAGAGGAAGTGTAAAATAATTTTTTCTCAAAACGAAAATAAAGCTCGATGATCCATTTAGACGAGCCCCTCACAACCGACCAGCTTTTTACCCGTACGAAACAGCGACAGCATCTTTTAATTCAGCGGCAAGTTCTGGCCGTGGGCTGCGCGCTTCTTTTTGGACTTTTATTTTTCACGCGAACGCTTGAGCCGGCGGAGCGGGCGCTGCTTGATCTTTGGTTTTCGAGACCGCAACCGGCGCAAACACCGGCGATTGTGCTTGTTCCTATTTCCACAAAAAGTATTAAGCAAATCGGCCCATGGCCCTGGCCGCCTTTTCGCCACGCGGTCATACTCGAACTTCTTCAGCGTTTTGGAGCGCGCTCGGTTTACCTGGACCACGCATTTTCTGAAACATGGCCGGAAGAGGAGCAAAAATCGCTTGTAACGGTCCTTACGCAGCATAAAATCCCGATTTTTTTTGCTGCAGATTACAGTCCGCGCTTTGAAAACTTCGGTCCCGGACTTGCGGTTTTAAATCAAGCCGGACAAACGCGTATGGAGTGGGTGAGGCCGATTCCTGAAGTCGCGAAGTTTGTGTCTTTTGGCCATCGCCAAATTAAACCGGAGCAAGACAAAGTTTTTCGTTTTTGGCAGCCCTGGTTGAAAGGCCAGGGAGTTTCTTATCCGCTTGCCGCGCTCAAAATGCGCGTAGGCGTGAAAGCGGAGTCTGCTGATCATGCGTTATACAGTTCCAAAGAAACGAGCAAACGCTTAATTCCTTGGAGTCAAACGCGTTTTACAAGCTGGCCGCGAATCGAATTTTCAGAGTTGCTGCAAAGTTATCTTGCGATGCGCGAAGGTATGCAGCCCACAGTTGCTCCGGAAATATTCAAAGGCAAGGATGTTTTTATCGGACTCGCGGATGAGTCGGGGACGCTTTCGGGATTAACTCCCTGGCGTCAAACTGCTTTCCCCTTCGAGGTGATGGCGGCTATTTTTGACGGCTTGAGTGATTCGAACCGCACCATGAGCCGCATGGCCGGCGGATATGCTGCGCTGATTCTCCTGACCATGGTTGCGGCAATGCTGGTCGCTTGGACAGGGCTGCGCGTTGGGCACGTTTTCTGGGGCATGTGGTTTGGATTATTTTTCGGAGTGGTTTTGACATGGATTGCTTTTTATTTTTTTTCGATTTGGCTTCCCTGCGCTGCAACGCTGTTGTTCCTTTTGGTTTCAGGCGCGGCTACTTTTGTTTTTGACGCGCTGCACGCAAGACAGCAACATTCGGCTCTTTTTCACCTTGCGACCCGCGATGGATTGACCAATTTATATGTGATCCGGCATTTTCGCGTCATCATGAATCAAATGACACGCGAGGCCTGCTCTCGCAAAGAAGATATCGCGGTGATTTTGATGGATATCGATCATTTTAAAAAAGTGAATGACACTTATGGCCATCCCGCGGGGGATATGGTTCTTAAAAAAACGGCCGATACGATTCAGTCCGTGGTTCGTCAAAAGAGAACGTTTAAAGACATTGATTTTGTTGCACGGTACGGCGGTGAAGAGTTTATTGTTTTAATTCGGCGCAACGCGCTTGAAACAGTTGCCGGCCGGATTGCCGAACGCATTCGGAAGGCGATTCATGAAACTCATTACGAGTGGGAAGGGACACGGCTTTTTGTAACCGCCAGCTTCGGCGTGGCCATTCTGAACGCGGGCGAGAATATTCCCGACGCCATGGTGCATCGCGCGGATAAAGCGCTTTATCTCGCCAAACAAAATGGCCGCAATCAGGTTTGCACCGAAGACGATATTCGCTCCGCTTAACCAAAATAGAATCAATCCAAAAATTCAGACAGTCCTCAGCCCTTGGCTTGCGGAACTCATTTTTGGATTGATTCTATTTTAATAACGCTCCGCTGAGGCTTCGCAATTTGCCTTTGGCAAATTGCAGTTGGAATTTTGCTAATCGCAAAATCTAAAAAAGCCCCGACAAACGGGGCTTCATGCGATTGTGCGAAGCGCAGAGCAAAAGAGAAAACAGTCGGAATCCGTTTTGCGGAGCAAAACGGAGAGGGGGGGGGGATTAACGGCGCCTTTCATTCTCGCCCGCTAGTCGCGGCGTTCATTTCAGGTCGGCCACTCGGAGCGCCCTGACTTCATTTCACAAAAACCTGACATTAAGTCAGCTTTTTGTTTCATTCAGCTTTATGAGTTGCGCTCCTCACTTCGAATCCTCACAGCCTTCAATTGTTTTGTTTGCAGGATTTTATATCCTGCAAACAAAACAACGGAGAGGGGGGGATTCGAACCCCCGATACCCTTGCGGGTATACCAGTTTTCGAGACTAGCGCATTCAACCACTCTGCCACCTCTCCAAGCGGAATAGAAGGCGTATGCTAGCTTAGAGCCGTTCTGATGTCTACCAGGCCCCAGCATTTTTTATTTTTTAAATGAGAGGGCTAGACGCTTCAGGTATAATGCCGTACATGGCAGCCAAAGAATCTCCCAAACCCTCAGGTTATCTCGTTTTCGCGCGCAAATACCGTCCGCAGACTTTTGATGAAGTTGTCGGACAGCAATCGACGCTGACAACGCTTAAAAACGCATTGGCCTCAGGGCGTATTCCGCAAAGTTTTATTTTTTCCGGCTCGCGCGGGGTCGGCAAAACATCCGTAGCCCGCATTCTTGCCAAAGCGTTAAACGCTTCCGGTGGAGCAAATGCTAAATTTGATCAAAAAGACGCGGCCGCTA
The DNA here is from genome assembly GCA_043732705.1 of Candidatus Omnitrophota bacterium. GTDB lineage: Bacteria > Omnitrophota > Omnitrophia > Omnitrophales > Aquincolibacteriaceae > Multiplicimicrobium. The sequence goes on from JAYTHE010000043.1 coordinate 111,520, forward strand.
AAGAGATCGAAGAAGGCCGTTCGATGGACGTACTTGAAATCGACGGCGCGTCCAATCGCGGCATCGAAGAGATCCGTTCGCTGCGCGAAACTGTGAAGTTTAAGCCTTCCACCGGCGCGTACAAAATTTATATTATCGATGAAGTCCACATGCTCACGACCGAAGCCTTCAATGCTTTGCTCAAGACATTGGAAGAACCGCCACCGCATGTAAAATTTATTTTCGCGACCACCGAAATTCATAAAGTCCCGCTGACGATTCTTTCGCGCTGTCAGCGTTTTCATTTTCGCCGGCTGACCGCGGATGAAATCGTGGACAAGCTAAGTGATATCGCAAAAATCGAAAAAATCAAATGCGATAAAGACGCGCTTTATTTAATTGCGCGTGCGAGCGACGGCGCTTTGCGTGACGCCGAGAGTTTATTGGACCAAATCTCCAGTTTTTCTGACGGCGAAATCAAAGAAGAATCCGTTTTAACTTTGCTCGGCATTGCTTCTGACAAAATCAATGAAACTTTGATTGAAGCGGTCAAAGCGCGCAGCGGACAGGATATTTTGGCGGTGATTCAATCTTTTTATGAAAGCGGCGGGGACTTGCTGCAGCTTTCCCGCGGATTTTTTGAGATTCTCAGACATTTGCTTGTGCTTCAGCATGTAAAAAATACGGAAGGCTTAATTGAAGCCGGCCCAGCCATGCTTGAAATGCTTAAGAAGCATAAAAATTCTTTTAGTGAAGCTGAAATTTTACTCGGCCTCGCCATTTTTCAAAATTTGCAGGCTGATTTGCGTCGGCCCGTAACTGCGCCGCGCTTCATGGTTGAAGCGGCCTTTTTGAAATTGATTTACGCGGATGGCATGCGCTCGGTTAACGATCTTATTTCAGCTTCTGCAATTTCCGCCTCCGAGCGTTCCGCTCAACCGGCGAGACCTGTCATTTCTTTGTCTGCGCCACAGGCGCAACCGGTGATTCTGCCGCAGCAAGTGAAAGCCCCGTCCGTGGCGCCATCAAAGCCGACAACTTACAATGAACCGAAAGCGCAAGCTCAGCCGATTGCGGCTGAACCTGCGGCGCAAACTGCGACCTTGATTGCGGGAGCTTTTTCGATTGAGCAAGTGGAAGCGGTTTGGCCGCGCGTAATCGAATCTGTGAAACAAAAGCGTATGTCGACCGGGATTTTTCTTTCCGAGGCGGAACCTGTGGAAGTGGATGACACCGTAATTGTCTTGGGATTACCTGAAGAATTTAAATTTCATAAAGAAAGCCTCGAAAAAGAGAACAATAAAAGGCTGGTCGAAGATTGTTTTTCAGAAAGTATCGGAAGTAAAGTCCGTATCCGTTTTGTTGTTACGCAGCAAACCTCTTCCGAAAGGCCCGCTCGTCCGCCCGTTGTGACACAGGTTGATGAAACCGATAAGCGCGAACTTCCCGATATTATTACGAAAGCGCTCGATGTTTTTGACGGCGCCAAGATCGTCCGCGCTGAATAATGAATAAATTTTTTTTGATGACCCCGTGCGCCGGTTGCGCGCAACGCAGAGGCAGGTAATATACCGTGAAGGCTTATCACGATACTTTGAATCAACTGATCGAATCCATTGCCGAATTACCCGGCTTGGGCAAGCGTTCAGCCGAGCGTATCGCGATGTATTTGCTGAAAGCTAAAAAAAGCGACTGCATCAAACTTTCCGACCTCATTTTACAGCTGCGCGAAAAAACCCAGTTTTGCAAAATCTGTAATCATTACAGCGACAGTGAAATTTGCGGGGTCTGTGCCGATCCGAGCCGCGATGCCGGTTTGATTTGCGTTGTTGAAGATCCGCGCGATTTAATTGCGCTCGAAAAAACCGGGGCCTATACGGGGCAGTATCACGTTTTGCTTGGTGCGATTTCAGCGTTGGACGGGATCGGCCCTGAAGAAATCCAATTGGCCGGACTTTTGGAGCGTGTTAAAACTGGCAAGGTCCGCGAAGTCATTCTTGCGACAAACCCTAATACGGAAGGTGACACGACAGCTTTCTACATTACTAAAATTTTGAAGCCGCTTGGTATTAAGACCACGCGCATTGCGCGCGGCGTTCCGATCGGCAATCATCTCGAATATACCGACGCCGCGACTTTATCCCGTGCACTCGAAGGCCGGGTTACCGCTTAAATGGAAAGCTTCGAAGGCAAGACAGTTTTAATTACCGGCGCTTCTTCCGGTATCGGAAAAGTTTTCGCCGAAAAACTTGCGGCTTCGAAAGCCAAACTCCTGCTGACTGCTCGCCGTGAAGACGTGCTTAAAACTATTTCCACAGAATTGTCCGCAAAATATGGAATTGAAGTTCAATATTTTAAAGCCGATCTAAGCCTGCCCGAAGCACCGCAGCAAATTTTTGACTGGGCAAAAACTTTTCAAGTCGATGTGCTGATTAATAACGCGGGCTTCGGCAGTTACGGGCGCTTTGATGAAAGCCCGGTCCAGGACATTCAGGCAATGATGCAGGTGAATGTTCAGGCGCTTGTTTTGCTGACGCGGATTTTCTTACCGGAAATCAAATCACGCAAAGGCGGTATTATTCAAATCGCGTCCACGGCTTCTTTTCAGCCGCTGCCTTATCTCGCGCTTTATGCCGCCACGAAAGCATTTGTCAGAAGTTTTTCCGAAGCGGTTTGGTCTGAAAACCGAGACATTCGAATTTTTTGTTTGTGTCCGGGAAATACGGAATCGGAATTTCACGATGCTGCCGGCATTCATCAGAAAAAAGTTTTTCTGCGCGCTTCGACGGGAGATTTGGTTCAATATGGAATCAATCAATTTTTAAATTCAAATAGCCCGACCGGAATCCATGGCTGGGCGAATGCGGTCATGGCTTTTTCTAATCGGCTGATTCATACGCGTTTTGGAATTTGGGTGGCGCGAAAAATCTATGAAGTTCGAATGGAAAAGAAACAAAGTTAAAAAGACCAAAGATTTTCACGTACCGAAAGTGAGGAATCGACCGCCCTCTGTGCGTGTCCGCTAGTCGCGGCACTTACTTCGGGTCGGCACCCGCTTCGCCCTGTCTTTAATTCATTAAAATCTGATATTGATCAGATTTTGATTTCTTTCAGCTTTATGAATTGCGAAGCTCCTGTTCGATTCCCATCATGAACTCTTTCCATTCATTTAAGCGGGGCAGGTGCAAGGCTTGCGACCGAAGGTTTTCGAGGCGTACTGAAAAATAGAATCGAGCACCCGCCATTTGCTCTACGCTGGTCGCGTGAGCTCATTTCGGGTTGCCGCCCGCTCCTCACAAAGACTTCTTCATTTTAAAATCTGAGATTACTTAGCTCCGCAGATTTAACGCAACACTTGTGGGATAAAATACCCGCAAGGAGTTGTTATGGGAAGCAAAAAGAAAGTTGTTTATAAGCGGTTACGTG
>JAYTHE010000044.1:0-18205 GCA_043732705.1 Candidatus Omnitrophota bacterium
TGCACCATCACAGGCCGCAGCGGTTTATTATCGGCTCCGGCATATTCCAAACCAAAGCGTTCGGGCATTTGGAAATCCAACTGAATAGTTCCGCATTGCCAAATGCGTCCGATTGAATCTTTGACTTTGAAATCAATCTTTGGCCCATAGAAAGCTCCGCCGCCTTCATCAATATCATATTTCATGTCATTTTTTTGTAATGCGGATTTCAAAGCATCGGTCGCTTTATTCCAAAGCTCATCGGAGCCCAGGGAATCGCCTTGCTTGAGCGGTCGGGTTGACAGATAAACTTGAATATCTTTAAAGCCGAAAGTGCCGTAAATCTCACCCACCAATTTGATCACCTGGGTAATTTCGCTTTCAATTTGATCTTCCGTGCAAAAAATATGAGCGTCATCGATTGTGAAAGCATTCACGCGAAAAAGGCCATGTAAAACTCCCTTGAGTTCGCGGCGATGAACCAGCCCAAGCTCAGCCATGCGAATCGGAAGGTCACGGTAAGAATGATGATCGGAACTATAAACTAAAGTATGCCCGGGGCAATTCATCGGTTTGACGGCAAATTGCTGTTCATCCACTTCGGAGAAATACATATTTTCGCGGTAATGATCGTAATGACCGCTGCGATGCCAAAGATCATCTTTGAAAAGCACGGGGGTTTTCGCGAATACATACCCGTAGGCTTTATGCTTTTCAGTCCAATATTTGCAAAGCTCATCATAAACCGTTTGTCCCTTCGGATGAAAAAACGGCATTCCAGGTGCTTCGATATGAAAACTATAAAGGTCGAGCTCTTTGCCGAGCTTGCGGTGGTCACGCTTCAAGGCTTCTTCTCGCTGAGTTATAAAAGCATCGAGCTCTTCTTTTGAACCAAACGCCGTGCCATAAATACGCTGAAGCATCGGGTTCTTTTCACTGCCGCGCCAATAAGCTCCCGCTACGGAAAGAAGTTTGATGGCTTTGATTTCTTTTGTATTTTGAATATGGCCACCTTCACATAAATCAATAAACGGCCCGTTCTGCACAAAAGTAATTTCGCTGTCGGCCAAGCCGTCAATAATTTCAACCTTATAAACTTCGCCTAATTCGACAAACTTGGCACGGGCTTCGGCCTTAGAAACAGCGTACTGTTTAAACGATTGCCCCTCTTTGATAATTTCCTGGATTTTGGCTTCAATGGCGGGAAAATCTTCTTCCTGAAACTTATGCTCGGAATCAAAGTCGTAAAAGAAACCATCCGCAATAACCGGGCCGATCGCGACCTTGGTTCCGGGATAAAGCGACACGACGGCCTGGGCAAGCACATGTGCCGCCGAATGCCGGATTTTACTTAAAGGATCATCTTTTTTATCTTTTGGAATCATACGTTCTTAAATTTTAGTTTTATACGCGTATCGGGCTAATGAAATTAGCCGTACGCAAATATAAATCGTGTTCTGTTCGAATCCATCCCCTTCATTTCACCATTTTTTAAGGGCCTTAACGGCCCTTAAAAAATGGTGGGCGATAGAGGATTCGAACCTCCGACCCCTACCATGTCAAGGTAGTGCTCTAACCAACTGAGCTAACCGCCCGCGCTTTATATTTCTTGCTCTGCCCTTCGGGCAACCGCAAAAGGTCGCACATCATAAATCAGTCAAGCCGTTACGTCAAACTATCGAGGTTTTCAAATAACTGGCAAGGATTTGCTTGGCTTTTTGCATCGCATGAAAGCGATGCGAAACTTTGTTCTTTTCAGAAAGCGGAACCTCAGCAAATGTTTTCTGAAAAGGCGGATAAAAGAAAAGCGGATCATATCCAAACCCTTGATTGCCTGCCGGTGCAGTTGTGATGACCCCGCCTACACGTCCAGAGCAAGTACCAATCAAGTCTCCCCCTGCCGTTACAATCGCAATATGCGACTCATAATGCGCGCCGCGGCAATTTACGGGCAGATTTTCAAGCAGTTTTAATAACTTTGAATTATTTTCCTGATCGCCCTTTGCTTCACCCGCAAAACGCGCGGAATAAACTCCGGGTGCGCCCTCAAGTGCGTCGCAGCAAAGGCCCGAATCTTCCGCCAAAGTCATGATCCCCGATTGCGCGGCATAGCCCTTAGCTTTGAGCAAAGCGTTCGCCGAAAAAGTATCACCGGTTTCAGGAACTTCTTTTAAATTTGAAATTGTTTTTAAAGAAACAAGCTCGACCGGAAGCCCTTGAAACAAGCTTTCAAATTCTTTGACCTTACCCGCATTCGTTGTCGCAATTAACAGCTTTTGCATTTTATATCGAATCTGTTTTTAAAAACTTCATTTTAATTTCTAGCGTCCAGTTGACGCCGTTAACCGCGCAAAAAAAAATCAAAACAACTTCTTTTGAAGACGGATCAATTCTGAAATGCCTTTTTTACCATGCGCCAAAAGTGCGGCAAGTTCTTTATCGGAAAACGGTGCAGATTCAGCTGTTCCCTGAACCTCAACAAATTTCCCGGAACCGGTCATTACGACGTTCATATCGACTTCCGCGGCTGAATCTTCGACATAGCAAAGATCCAAAATAGCCGTTTCCTCAACCATCCCGACACTGACTGCCGCAATGTAATCCTTGATCGGATTTTGCTTGAGCAATCCTTGCTCCATCAATTTATCAACAGCAATTTTAAGCGCAACGAAGCAACCTGTGATTGCGGCTGTTCGTGTCCCTCCGTCGGCTTGAATCACATCAGCATCAATCAAAATGGAACGTTCGCCTAACTTTTCCAAATCAACCACAGCACGAAGGCTGCGACCGATCAAGCGCTGGATTTCTTGGGTGCGTCCGGATTGCTTACCCTTCACAGCTTCACGTCCGATGCGTTCGTTGCTGCAGCCCGGCAGCATGCCGTATTCTGCCGTAACCCAACCTTTGCCCTGGCCTTTTAAGAAGGGCGGTACTTTTTCTTCCACAGTTGCATTGCAAAGCACATGCGTCTCACCCATTTCAATCAAGCAAGAACCCCATGATTTTTTTAAATACCCGGGCTTCATTTTTACCGGTCTGAGCTGAGCTGCTTTTCTTCCATCACTGCGTTTCATAGATTCTCCTTTTGCTCTGCGCTTGCGGCGCAACCGCATTCTGTTTTTATATTATTGCTCTGCGTTTTACGCAACCGCAGTCACAAAAATCTATTAGCGAATACTTAAAATTCTATGCAATCTTAATCCGATACGAATATCTTTCAGCCATTTTTGGCCGCGACTTTGCAAATCATTGAGCAACTTCATCAATTCGGGGTCATCGTGCCCTTCAGTTTTACCTGTTACCGGCTGTAAATAAAGAATCGATTGCGGCGCAATTTCCGCCACCATTTTTAAATGCGCGTCATATTCATCAAGTTTAATTTCTTTTGAAGTAACCATTTTAAGAAAATAAATTTTACGCAGGCTGGCGCGAAGAAAATGTTTATGCTCATCCAAATAACTCTTTTCATGTGTCACGCTCGCAAGCTTGAGGTCCATGGCAATAACGTCGCATTGATTGACAACTTCTTCTAAGGCTTTGTGCAAAACTCCGCTAGTCTCCAAATAAACCTTCAGTCCACGCGCTTTAAGCGCTTGAACCAATGGTTTAACAAAAGGCAAATACAGCAGCGGTTCGCCGCCCGTCAAACTGACATGCAAATGCGGGCCATGCTCATTTTCAAGCCGGGCAATTTCTGCGAGAGTTTGATCCAACGTCCAAAGCTTGCCGACTTTATGAATTTCATCGCAGTAAGTGCAATGCATGTGACACTCTTCAAAACGCACAAAAATATGCTTTGAGCCCGCATACGGACCTTCGCCTTGCAGTGATGAAAAAACTTCGGTGATTTGAGCGGTATTCGCGGTAGCCGGCACTTTCATTTGCTTAAAGGATCCCTTATATCCGCGTCTTCAAAACCCTTGGCACGCAATAAGCATGAGTCACATAACCCGCAGGGCTTTTTTCCGCCGCGGTAACAAGACCATGTTTTTTCGATTGGAACGCCAAGTTTCAGAGCCTTTAATACTATTTGTTTTTTAGACAAACGTAAAAGCGGCGCGTAAATTTTTAATTTGCGGCCTTCCGCTCCGGCTTTAGTGCCCTTCTTAATCAAATCCTCAAAAGCCTTCAAATAAAGCGGGCGGCAATCCGGATAACCGCTGTAATCCACCGCATTGGCTCCGATAAAAATAGCTTCGGCACCTTGGGCTTCCGCGCAAGATGCGGCAAGCGAAAGAAAAATGCTATTCCGGGCAGGCACATAAGTATTCGGGATACGTTTGGAAATATGCTGCACATCTTTGGCATCATGCAATTTTACGGATTTATCAGTAAGCGAGCTTCCGCGCCAAGGCATTTCAAAAGCGACTTCGTAATGACGGATTTTGAGCAGCCCCGTAAAGGCACGCGCTGAACGCAGCTCGCGGTCGTGCCGCTGGCCATAATCAATTGTTAACGCAATCACTTCAAAACCTTTTTGACGCGCGTCATACAGACAGGCCGCAGAGTCAAGGCCGCCGGAAAGAAGACAAATCGCTTTTTTACGTTTCACTCCGTTAGACTCCCCTCAAAAAATAGATAGAAGACTGCAAAAAATTTTTCAACCCTTGTTTGTGATAATGAATGCATTGTTGGCTAAGAATCTAACGGGGTTCATACACGGACAAGTTTAAAGCTACTGATCTCTTCGCCAAGAAATTTATTTCCAATTTTCACAAAATTGCGCCCGTGATCAGTCACATAAACTTTTAAAGAACCGCGGCCTTTGCGGCTGGAAAGCAAACCTTCTTTAAATAGCAACTTTTTCAACTTAAAAGCGGTCGGCTCGGCTGAATCCACAAGCGCGACCTTATTTCCCATTTCACGTTGAATCACATTTCTCAAAAGCGGATAATGCGTGCAGCCCAAAATCAAAGTATCAATTTTTTTCTTTTTCATCGGCGCCAGATATTTAGCGGCAACTTGTTCGACAATCGGCCCCTGAGTCTCGCCTTCTTCAACCAGCGGAACAAAAAAAGGACAAGCGCGGAGAAAAAAGGAAATATCTGATCCGGCCCGCAGTAACTTTTTCTCATAACTCGTGCTTTGGATCGTTGCTTGCGTCGCAATCACACCGATACGGCCATTGCGCGTTAGACGCACCGCATCTTCAACAACCGCATCAATCACATTCAGCACAGGCTGCTTAACGCGATTTTTAACATAGGAGTAAGCATAAGCTGATGCGGAGTTACAGGCGATGACAACAGCTTTAGCTTTTTTTCCCAGCAAAAAACGGGCGCACTCAAGCGAACGCGCCATGATCTGCTGATGGGATTTATTACCGTACGGCAAATAGGCCAAATCACCGATATAAATAATGTCTTCGTTCGGAAGAAGTCTGCGGATTTGCTTAACAACGGTCAAGCCGCCCAAGCCGGAATCAAAGACTCCGATAGGCTGTTTGGACGAAGCCATTACTGCGAATTATTTCGCGGTTGCGCGTTTACGCGCAGAGCCAGAAAGAGGCTGCGGATTAAGAAAGGCGTCGATTTTCTTTAAAGCACCACGGATAACTTTGTCGTTTTGCACGAGCGCGAAGCGAATATAACCTTCGCCGAATTCTCCGAAGCCTGTTCCCGGAGCAACGGCCACACCGGTTTTACGTACAAGCAATTCGGTGAATTGCATTGAATTTAAATGCCGGTAAGCTTCCGGAATTCTAGTCCAAACGTAGAAAGTCGCTTTGGGTTTAGTGGTTTTCCAGCCGCAGGCATTGAGGCCGTCGACGAATAAATCAATGCGCTTTCCATAAATTTTAACGATTTTTTTCACATAGCCTTGCGGACCATTCAAGGCCTGCGTCGCGGCATATTGAAGTCCACGGAAAATACCAAAATCAACATAGCTTTTTGCTTTATAAAGGCCTTTGAGTACCGTTGCATTACCTACCGCGAAGCCAAGGCGCCATCCGGCCAGGCTATAAGACTTGGAAAACGTGTGGAATTCCACGCATCTTTCTTTGGCGCCCGGAACCTGCATAATGCTGGGAGCTTTATCTTTTGTGAAAACAAAGTCGGAGTAAGCCAAATCATTTACAAAAATACATTCGCGCTGATTGGCCCAGGATACGCATTTTTTAAAAAAAGCAAGATCACAGGTCGCGGCGGTCGGATTATGCGGATAGCAGACAATCATTAATTTTGTTTTGTCGGCAATTGCTTTTGGTATCTTGTCAAAATTAGGGAGGAAACCCTCTTCTTCTTTAAGCGGCAAATTATAGAGCTGCCCGCCATTAATCATAACGCTGTTGAAATGAATCGGGTAAGCGGGCGACGGAATCACAGCAACATCGCCGGGGTTTAAAAATGCTACGGCTAAATTCGCGATGCCTTCCTTTGAGCCGATCAACGGTAAAACTTCCGTATCGGGATCGAGCATCACATTAAATTTTTTCTTATACCAGGCCGCGATGGCCTTGCGGAAATTTTTTTCAATTTCCCAAAAAGGTTTGGAATATTTATGAATATCTTTAATTTTAAGCGATTTCTCAAGCGCCTTGACCACATGCGGCGCCGGCGGAAGTTCGGGGTTTCCCATACTAAAATCAAAAATTTCCATTCCCATTGCCGCAACTTCCTTTTTCCAACCGTCCACGGTTGTAAAAAGATACGGCGGTAATTGTTTTAAACGGTCAGCTTCCAATATCTTCACAAAAATACCTCTGCGGTTATTCCGCTTCTTCGTCAATCGCGCAAATGACTTCATCGCGCTCAACTGTTTCGCCTTCGTCAAAATAGACTTCGGATAAAATTCCTGTATAGGGCGCTGCTAATTTAAAAGGGGTTTCATTGACTAACAACTCGACGACTTCATCTCCTTCACTCACGGCATCCCCTTCTTCAAAAAACCAAGTCTGAACTTGTGCTTCATTGATGCCCACCGGCAGTCCTGTCAGAAGCACTTCTTTCATTTATTTTCTCCAACAATCAGATTACCGGACTGCGGTTGTGCCAACGACACCGAGCCTGAATAAGACTGAGCTTGGCTGAATGTCTCGCCGGCATGATAAGAACTGCGCACATAGGGCCCCGCAAAAACTTTTTTAAACCCCATGCCTTCATATTTTTGAGCCAAACGGCTAAAAACATCCGGATGCACATATTCTTGAACGGGTAAATGATCGGCACTTGGCCGCAAATATTGACCTAAAGTTAAAATATTGACGCCGACATTCAAAAGATCGCGGCATGCCTCATCCATTTCACTCTCCGTTTCCCCCAAACCAAGCATAAGGCCGCTCTTGGTTGTCATTTCCGGATCCAATTCTTTGATCAACTTGAGCATTGAAAGTGAGCGGTCATATTTAGCTTGCACGCGAACTTCAGCCGTTAAGCGACGTACAGTTTCAAGGTTATGGTTATAAACTTCGGGTCTTGCCGCAACAATCTGAGAAACCAACTCTCTCCGCGCATGAAAATCAGGCGTTAAAACTTCAATTTGTACACCCGAAATTTCCCGCCGGATAGCAAGAATAGTTTCAGCAAAATGCGCTGCGCCTTCATCCGCCAAGTCATCGCGCGCCACGGAAGTCACAACAACATACTTTAATCCCAATTCTTTTGCAGCTTGGGCGACACGCTGCGGTTCATCCGGCTGAAGAATTTCACCTTTTCCGGTGGATACATTGCAAAATCGGCAGCTGCGCGTGCAGGTATTGCCTAAAATCATAAAAGTTGCGGTTTGATGCGCATAGCATTCATTGCGGTTCGGACACTTGGCCGATTCACACACGGTGTTCAATTTTTGACGACCTAGAATCTCATGCGTCTTTTCGGCCGAAAAAACAGGCAGTGTTCTGCGCAGCCAGGGCGGTAAGCGTGTCTCTGAAGTAATCATAAAAATAAAATTTCCGGTTTATAAAAAATAAGCTGGTAAGCTGCGCAGTTTAACGGAGTTCCATCACACGAACTATCAGGCTGACGGAGGCGTCTCAGATTCCGGTTCAGCATCCTCAGAAAGTTCCGGGCGAACAATGTTCTGGTTAAACTTCTGCAATCCCTGCCGCAAATGATCAACTTTTCGAACCCACTCACCCATTTCGCGGGTTAAAGTCGCGGTTTTACGTTCATTTTTGCTGCGCAGCCGCCGATGTTCTTCCGAAAGACGATTATATTTACCCGCAACATCTTCAAACTCTTCCTGTAATGCCGCATTTGTTGCTTTTAGAGCTTCAAAACTACCGGTCTTTTCAGCTAAATCCTGGACGCGTCTTTCCAACGCGACAAGCACTTCATCACGCTGGCGCAAACCTTCATCTCTTTGACGCAGCGACTCGCCAATTTCGACAAGCGCTTTTTCAAGACTTTCAACTTTCTTGTTAGCCTCTTTTTCGCGGGCGTGCGCGCCGACAAGCTGCTGTTCTTTGTCCTTTTCTAAACTTTGAGCTTCTTGCACTTTCTTTTCTAACTCGGTATTTTGCGCGTGCAAAGCATGAATTTTTTGATCTTTACTTTGCAGTTCGGCGTCTTTGCGGGTAATCGCGTCCTGCTTTTCATAAACACCCTGCTCAAGAACTTGAAACTTTTGCGCGATTTCCTGCATATGCCGTTGGATCAGCTCCAACTCCTGGTCTTTCGATTTTAAAACCTCTTCATACTGCGCGTTAATTTGCAAAATTTCTTTTTGCCGCAATTCAATCTCGGCATTTTTTTCCTTCAGCTGCGTTTCTAACTGCGCGATTGATTCAGACAATGCCTTTTCTTTTTTGGACTTCTGCTCAAGCTCGGAATGCTTGGCATTTAAATGGCCTTCTTTTTCGGTTAAAGCTTTTTCAAGTTGGTTTACTTTTTCAGAAAAAGTGACGCCTATTTTCTGAACTTCCTCAACCTGGCGATGCTTGTGCTCTATTTCTTGCTTGCGTTGCTCAAGCTCCGCGTGTTTATGCTCAATCTCTTGATTGCGCTGCTCAAGCTCAGCATGCTTATGCTCCAATTTTTGCTTCTTTTCCGTCAGCTCTTGTTCAAGCTTTTGGATCTTTGCTAAAAGCTCATGCGATTGATTCACTAAACTTTCCGGCTTCTTAACCACTTCCACAGGTGCGGGAGCAACCGCCGGAATCGGAACAATTATTTCTTTTTTCGGAAGCTCTTTCTTTTCCGGCACAGACACGGGCTTTTCCTGAACGGGCGCCGTTTCATTATTTTTTGGAGCACTTTCAAAAATTGGTTTTGCCGGAGGCAGTCCTGACACTTTATCAATGAGCCTTGAGCTTGGTTTGACAGCAGCCTCAGGGACAATCGCGCCTATTTTTTCAAGACGGCTTTGAATTTCTTGGGTCCGCTTTTGCCATTCACTTTGATTAGCATCATCTGCTGCGGGAGCCTTGGGCTGATAAGCCGTAGTGTCAGCCGGTTTAGGTTGAGCGGGTTGAGGATTCACAGGTGATGCTTTTAACACAGGTTTTAGCTGGGGTTGTCTTGCTGGCGCCGCGGGCGGCTGCTTCTTTTGACCAAAAGGAAACCATGACTTTTTAGGCAATGGCGCAGTGTCGTAGTTTTTTTCTACATGAGCCGCAGCAGGCTTCGGAAAAGATGTTGGAAGCGGAACCGACGGCTTAGGTGTTAATGGAGTCCTCATTCCCTTGGGTGTCGTTTCATTGGGCGTGAAAGCGCTTGCGGCAGCCGGCATAGGAGGACGACTCGGCAATGCTGGCATCGATGGTGCGTTTATGGGAGCAAGCGCCGGAGGATTTGTCTCAGGCTTGATATCAAAATAACTTAAATCGGGTTGAGCCGGCCACTCAATGCGATAGCATTGCTTTTTAATAATATCGTGATTCGTAATCTCAATTTCCGCGTCAAAAACTTCGAGCTTAGCTTTAATTGCTTTAGCTTGATTAAGATTAAGTTGATCCAGCACAACAATCGGCAAGTTGGAGATAGCATCGGATGCCTCCTGCTCATCAAGCCCAAAACCCCGCACGAGCTCACCGACAAGTTCTTTGCGGTTCTTCTTCGCGAAGGTTTGTAAAATCACACACCAGGACTGTATCGGCTTAGGGCTGTTAAGCGCCATCATTGCTCCAAAGATTGCGGACATTTGCGAGGTATTATAGCTTTAAATTATAAACTGACAATGAATTCCTCTCTTTTTTCACAGTTTGACAGACTTCTTGCTTCCGGCTTGAGATTCATGATAATAGCGCCATGCAAAACCCGGTTCATCTAAAATCCCTGACTTTAAAAAAACGTGTCATCCAATCACCCATGGCGGGCTGCACCGACTTGGCTTTCCGCCTGCTCGCGCGCGAATATGGGATGGAGTTTGCTTTTCTTGAAATGGTTTCATCCGAAGCGCTCGTTCGGGATAGCCGCAAGACTGCAGATCTCCTTAAAACCGTCGAGAAAGACCGTCCCCTTGGCGCTCAGCTTGTCGGCTGCAATGCAGAAACAATGGCGAATGCCGCGGAAATGATCGAGGGCATGGGCTTTGACCTGCTCGACCTTAACTTAGGCTGCCCGGTTCCCAAAATTACGAGTCCAGGCGGAGGCTCAGCCTTACTTAAGGAACCCAACAAAGCAAAATCTATTTTTGAAGCAGTTGCCAAACGCATCAAAAAAATTCCGATTACGGTTAAAATGCGCCTCGGGTTTGCGGACGGCAGCGGGAATGAAGCTGCAATTATTGCCCGCCACGCGGAAGACGCCGGTTTTTCAGCGATAGCAGTTCACGGCCGCACGCGTGAGCAGCGTTACACGGGCATTGCGGATTGGAATGCAATTCGCCGCGTTAAAGAAGCCGTCAAAATTCCGGTTTGGGGCAATGGCGATGTATTCTCGGCGGATGCAGCGCTTAAAATGCTTGAAACTACCGGCTGTGACGGCGTGATGGTCGGACGCGGCGCATTAGGCAATCCTTGGATTTATCAAAACATCGACGCTGCTATGAACGGCGGCAAAGTTTTTCAACCCGGCCTTGAAGATTTAAAAAAAGCAGCGCTCCGGCATCTCGAGCTTGAAGAGTTAGTAGAAGATCCGCGGTCAGCGCTTTTAAAATCCCGTCGCATTGCGTGCTGGTATTTTAAAAATCAACCCGGCGTTCACCGTCTTCGCGACAAACTACACCGCAGCATGAGTTTTTCTGAATTAAGAGAGCATATTATTTTATTTCAATCATTACCCGGTGAAGAAGCGCCGGCGAGCGGTCCATCAGAAGCAGAATAACTAAGCCGAAGGTCCCGCGGGACAAAATGGCAGTTTAATTATAAAACGAGTTCCCTGCCCCAATTCGCTCTCAACCGTAATTGTTCCGCGATGAAGCCGAATAGTATTACCCACAATCATCAGTCCCAGCCCCGTGCCACTCTCACCCTTCGTGGTGTAAAACGCTTGAAAGAGACGCGCGCGCGTCTCTTCACTCATGCCCGCGCCGGTATCGGCGACAGTAATCCGGTAAAACTCCTCATCCATTTTTTCAACTGTGTGCGTAACACAAATAGCATCACCGCGCCGAGCCTCATAAGCATTCTTAGTTAAATTTAAAAGGGCTCGAAAAATAGCACGTCGATCCGCGTTCACTTGCGGAAAATTTTCAGGAACTGCCCATTTAAGAATGGCGGAACTGGCTTTCGTTTTCGTTTGCAAATCTTCTTCAAGTTCCGCAAAAAGTTCCTTGAGAGTAAAGGGTTTTGTTTCGAGTTTCTGGTCACGCCCCAAACTCAACATCTCCCAAATAAATCCATCCATTTCTTTCAAGGCATGCTTAATTTTCTTGTTGCCCAACTCGATGAATTTGGGATTATTATCGCGCAGCCCCATTTGCAGCATCTCCTCCGAAAGGCGCGCTAACTGGAGAATGTTTTTTAATTCATGCACAACCATACTGGAAGTTTGGCCGATCGCAGCCAAGCGTTCCATGCGGATATTTTCCTCGAGCAGCTTAATGCTTTTGATCGCGCTTGCAAACTCCATCCCCAAGGAAACCGTGATGTCACGGTCCTCATTTGAAAAATGATGCGCACCGGGGGCCTGGATGCAAGCGACACCAAAACAATTATTTCCGGATACAAGCGGAACCGCTAAAAGATTTTTATGCATAAACGGTTTGCCTGAAATTTGCACGCCCTCGGAAACACTTTGAAGCCGCGGCAATTCTTCCGCGCTGAAGCCTTCGCTTATTTCAAGCCAAAGCTTGTCTTCACGCCCGGAAAAATACAACGCAAAATTTTGAGCTAAAAGCAAACTGCTAAGACTTTGAAAAAAATAACCTTGTAGCGATTCCTTGTCGGTAATCGCGTGATAAACCTTTGAAATTTCATGTGCGGATTGGAAACGATTTTGCATAATAAGCCATTGAGGCATGAATTGTATCGGCTCAAAAGCCCCTATTCTAAAGCGACAAACGTCAGGGCTGAAGGCGAACTCGGCTCCAGCGACCGCTAAAAAACCTGTAAAGCAGACGGTCATGGAGACGGTTAGGCTGCCCCTGCCAAAACTCAGCTGTTTTCAGTCGCAGCTCATAGCCGCCCCAATTGCCTGGCAAATCAGGCGCAGCGCCTGCGCTGCGCTTCATTAAGGATTCAAACCTTTTAACTAAAATCTTACGGCTTGAAATGGGCCGGCTTTGATCCGAAACAGCTGCTGCCAACTGCGCGAGCAACGGGCGTGTGCGAAAATAGGCCAAAGAATCCTTCCGGGAAAGTTTAACAATGCGCCCGTTCAAACGAACTTGCCGGCTCAATTGATTCCAAAAAAAAACGGCTTCCGCCCGGGGATTAGCTTTTAATTGCCGCCCCTTGGCGCTCGCATAATTTGTAAAAAAAGTAATTCCGCGGGAATTAAAACCTTTCATTAAAAGGACACGCGCGGACGGCCGCGCATGGTGATCGGCAGTCGCGAGAATAAACGCATTCGCGTCGGGGAGATTCTTTTTGACGGCATCTTTAAACCAAATCGCGAATTGCTGCATAGGCTGAGCTTTCATTCTTTTTTCGATCAAGCCCGGAGCTTGATAATCCCGCCGTAATTTTAAATGCGATAAATTAAGATTTTTCGGCATCCGGATATTCCTTCGCCACCCAATCCAGCGACATTTGAGAGGATGCGTCGTATGAAATAGCGTGAATGATTTTTTTAAGCGTCCTCTGTAGAATTTTTACAAGCAGCGCATTTTCACGAAAATCAGCGGGAGCAAAATGTTCGGCGCGTTTTTCCGAAACCATATCCTTAACCGACACAGGCACCTTTTTAGCAGGATCATAAACTGCGATCGCGTAACCGCCGGACTTATGAACGAGTGTCATGGAAGGCACATCCGTCAATCCATCCCCCACATAAATCATATTATGGAATGGAATACGGCGGCCGGCCGCGGGAGTATGCTGATTAATGCTTTCGTCAAGCCGCAGCTTGCCTTTATTAATCCGGAACAAAAACTGCGTTTTATTCGTATCATTAATCACCAATTTTGGGAAGATCGGACGCCCCTTTTCATAGTCGTACTCGCAGGCGTAGATTTTTTTAAAATATTTTTTAATGGAAGTTCCATCCAATATATCCTTCAATCCGCTTGAAATAATGTAATGCTCGAGCTCGATATCCCACTCTTTCACTTCGGGAATCGACTGCATAAATTTCTGAATTCGGTCAAAATATCCCGAGTTCACGCCTTCATAATATTGGATGCGGTTTGCCAAACCTCTTAGAAATTGAGGGGTCAGTGGCTTGCTTTTAAAAGGTTCATCGCAGGCCAGCAGTTTAAGGTATGCCAGCGTGCGCTCATACCCTCTTTTCGCCATCAGCTCATTCGACCGCGCCCAAAACTTCTTGTGGTCCAAGCCATAGGCATCGAGGATGGTATCCTCCTGCATGTTGTTAGGAGAAAGCGTTCCGTCGAAATCGTAAACGATCGCGACGATGCGGTTTTTTTTCTTTTTTTTACTTTTTGAGCGCGGCATTCATTACTTTTTTTCAGCAGCCGCGGCAGAATCGGGAGGAACGATCTTTAAGCCAAGCGACTTCGCCCGCTCAATCTGAATATACTGCGCTACCGTTTTAAGAAAACTTGAAAACTGCTTCTTATCTTCATCACTCATATTATCTTTCGAGGAAATCTGTCCGACAGGCATCATTAAAGCACCTTCTGAGGTTGGAACAAGCGCGTCAATTCGTCCTGTCTTTTGATTCAAGCGGTACACCACGCCGTCATAACCGATCGCTTGAAAAGCACCGCTTGGAACCGGCCGAATTAAAAACGCCGCCGCAAAAATCGCGACTGAGATCACAATCGCAGATAAAGTTTCCTTAAACATGTTTTGCTCCTTGGGAGTTTGAAGAGGAAGACAACGAAGCCGCTGATTCTTCGACGGTTTTAAAATAATGCTCGCGATAAAGTTTCAGTTCCTCGATTGATTCACGGATATCCGAAAGCGCGCGATGAGTCGTGTTTTTTTTCACTTCCTTCTGTTTGGGATACCATTTTGAGACCACAGTCTTGATGGTACTGACATCGACATGCCGGTAATGCAAAAACTCATGGATTTTAGGCATATACTTAATTAAAAATCGGCGGTCATGATGAACGGCGTTGCCGCAAAGCGGGTTCTGCTTGGCTTCGCAATACTTTTTAATGAAATCAAGCGTTTGCATCTCCGCTTCATCAAGAGAAATCATCGACTGCCGCACGTCGTCGATCAGCCCTGACTTGGAATGCTGGTTCTTGTTCCAATCGTCCATGCGCGTCAGATAAATTTCGGGCTGATGAATGACAAGATCAGGACCTTCCTCCAAAATATTCAGATTGCAATCCGTCACAATTGTGGCGATTTCAATAATGACCTCTTTGTCCGGATCAAGCCCCGACATTTCTAAATCAATCCAAACAAAATTATCCTTACTCGTTTTAATTTCAGTCATTAACCCCTCGTTTTCTATTCGACTCTTTATTTATAAATGCCGCGGGTTTTCCCGGTTGCGCCTGCGGCGCAGCGGTTACACGTAACAGCGCGACAAAATCATCAAATTCATTATCAAAATGATTGCAATATCCCTCCCAGACTCCGGCGAGCCAGCGGAATGTTTCCACGACTTCAGCCGAGGTGAGCGACTCGCTCATTCCGATTTTCTTAAAAAAGGCTGCCAGAATTGAAACAAGCGGCTCCTGGTCTTCCTCGGAATTAGCCGCATACATCGCTTCGCTAAAACTTGCTGCTCCGTCTAAATCCTTTTTTTCCGCGTAAGCGTCCAATACCGTCCTGAAAAATAAATTTTGAATTTCCTTGGAATCAAACCGGTTTTCCAGACAGCAGCGGGTCCAACGCTGGCTGACAAGCGCGCTCAAATAAGCCCAGAAAATATCTTCGAACTGCTGCTGTGAAAGAACCGCTTTAAAAATACTCTTTTCACGAAGCTCGCTTTCGATTTCCCGGATAGGTATCGAACCGCGCATGCTCAAAAGAAATGAGTTTACCTGGCTTTGAAATGATTCTTTAAGTTTCATTGTGATTTTCTATGTTTTGTTATGTTATCATGTGTCGATTCCGCAAGCAATCACGCGCAAAATTGTTTCCGCGCGTGGCAATCTTGACTATAAATTGGGGTTCTCGTAAGAAGTTATGACCAAAGGCAAGCCCGTTTTAAAAAGATCTTTTCCCCGGAGCTCATCTCACCGTCACACAAGCCGCGGCGCATTCATTTTCATGCTTTTTTTAATCGGTTTTATGGGCTGGGCTCTTATTCGAGTTATTTATCATCCACAGGGAGATAAACACTCTCATCAAACTTCATCGCCCGTGCCGGAATCACGGCAGCAGCCGCGTTCTGATGCTCAGTCCAGAATTATTCCTGCCGCGTCATCTCAGCGTGACGCCCGCATGCGCACGCTGCCTATTCCGCCCGAGACGATAGAATTTGAAAAGGACTCCATGACTTTTCCTGGCACGGCTCCGCGCCTGGAGCATAAACTGCCAATCCCGGTCCAGCCAGCTGGCTCTCAAATAATTGACTGGAGCAAACCGGCAATCGTTTTTGTGATTGATGATATCGGCCATGAAAAAACTTATGATGCGGTCATCGATCAGCTGGGAAATAAAATTACCTACTCTATTTTGCCTTATCTCAAATTTTCCACTTTTTACGGCGAAAAAAGCCGCGTTACGGGCGCGGACGTTATCCTTCATTTACCGCTGGAATCTGAACGCGGTATTTATCCGGGGCCCGGACTCATTACCCGTTTTATGCCGGAAGACGAAGTCAGGCGTATGGTTGAAGAGAATCTGGATTCGATCCCCAATCAAATCGGCGCCAATAATCACATGGGTTCGCTGGGCACATCGGATGCGGGATTTATGAAAATTATTTTGGAAGAATTTAAAAAGCGGAATTTATTCTTTTTAGACAGCTTTACAAGCCCGCGCAGCATCGTCGTTCCTATCAGCCGGCAGCTGCATGTCCCGGTTTTGCGGCGCGATGTATTTCTGGACAATATCGAAAAGCCGGAACCCATTCGCCAGCAAATTGAACGCACAGCCGCGGTGTCTTCAAAGTCAGGCTATGCGATTGCGATCGGGCATTATAAAAAATATACGCTTGAAGTTTTAGCTGAAGAAATTCCGAAGCTCGAGAAACGCGGCTATCAAATTGTAAAACTTTCGGACTTAATGCACCGCTATAACTAAATTCGATTAGACAAGTTGCGGAACGCAACTTGTCTAATCGAATTTATCCTGAGCAAAGCGAAGGATCTAGATTGCTTCGCTCCCGCCCGCAATGACAACTAATCGCATAGCTCGCCGAAAAAAGTTTCATTCCGTAATTCGTTGATCCTAACCTTGACAAAGTTTCCGACCCATTTCGGATCGCCCTGGAACGCTACCTTCTTATCTTGATCCGAGCGCGCCTTAAGCTGATTAGCATGCCAATGCGAATTATCTTCTTCAACAAAAACAGTAATCGTTTTCCCAATCCAATTTTGATTCACTTCAGTTGAAATTCTCTTTTGAATCTCCAGCAATTCCCGCGTGCGCTGCAGCTTTACATTTTCAGGAACATCATCCGTTAGTTTCGCGGCCGGGGTTCCCGGGCGAACGGAATATTTATAGATAAATGCCCCGTCATAGCGAACTTCCTCAATTGCCCGGCGGGTCGCCAAAAAATCAGCCTCGGTCTCGCCGCAAAAACCAGTAATAATATCAGTCGTCAAAACAACATCGGGGACAAGTTCACGCAGTCTTTTAATTTGCGCGTGATATTCAGCGAAAGTATGCAGTCTTTTCATGCGTTTTAAAACCATGTCCGAACCGGATTGAAGCGGCAAATGAAACCGGCGTGAAATCTTTGGGTTTTTTTTGATCACCTGAAACAACTCTTCGGTCGCGTCATGCGGATGGGATGTTGTAAAAGAAATTTTTTCCAAACCTTCAATCGTGCAAAGCTGATCAAGCAGTTCAGGAAATGATACGCGTTTTCCGCCCTGCCCCTCAAAAACGGGGCTGTCTTGTAACGGTTGGAATGGCCGCGCTTCATCCGAGCCGTCATAACTGTTTACATTCTGCCCCAAAAGCGTGATCCATTTGACACCCTCACCGACAAGCCGGACTGACTCGCGGTACACATCGCGGGCTTTCATCGAAACCTCCGCGCCGCGTGTGATCGGTACGATACAGAAGGTACATTTTTTATCACAGCCCGTCATAATCGGCAGCCAAGCATGGTAGATCCCCTCACGGCGGATTTGATCGGTGTATTCAATCGAAATACCTTCATGGCGAATTTGCGATACCTGCTTACGATCCTTCTCAACCCGCTCAATCAAATTGGGCAAATCGCTGATGTTGCGGGTTCCAATCATCAAATCCAGCTGAGGAAAACGTTTAAACAGCTTCTCTTTGTGCTCTTCGACCATGCAGCCCATCAGGCCAATAATCAGTTCGGGTCTTTTCTGTTTGGCTTTGCCGAGCATGCCCAGCCGGCTGTAAACACGGTCTTCGGCATGTTCTCGTACCGAACAGGTATTCATCAGCACGACATCAGGAAGTTGCGAGGGCTCACGCCAATTTGAAACTTCAGTTGAATCATCAAAATTAAAAATTTGATAGCCACGCTGCTGTAAAAGCCCGGACGCCACTTCGCTGTCATA
Source organism: Candidatus Omnitrophota bacterium (assembly GCA_043732705.1). Lineage (GTDB taxonomy): Bacteria > Omnitrophota > Omnitrophia > Omnitrophales > Aquincolibacteriaceae > Multiplicimicrobium. The sequence continues at coordinate 18,094 of JAYTHE010000044.1, forward strand.
AGCGTTCATTTGACAACCAAACGTCGTAATTGAGACGGTTTTATTCATATTAGATGAAACGCGTTTTCCTGATCAGCTTACCAGCTTCTTCGAAAAGCCGTCGGTCGGATGT
>JAYTHE010000045.1:0-22168 GCA_043732705.1 Candidatus Omnitrophota bacterium
TTTGCCTGCCCAGCGGCCCGAGCGCTCGTCGTCACCATCTTGTATCGGACGCGTGCATGGCCAGCAACCGATGCTCATATAGCCTTTTTCGTACAGCGGATGCGTCGGTATTTTATTTTCCTTCAAATACCACCACGTATCGCGCGAGGTCATATTCGCAAGCGGGCTGATCTTATAAATCCCGCCTTCATACTCTTCGACAATGCGTACTGATTTCCGGTTATCCGTTTGATGCCGGCGGATTCCGCTCATCCAGGCTTTGTAGCCTTTCAGCGCTTTATCTAGCGGCTCAACCTTATTGATCTGGCAGCACAAATCGGGATTGGCCTCATACGGCTTGCCCTGATAATCGCTGACCAGCTTCGCGCGCCGATCAGGGTCCGCTTTCAGATCAATCACATTCTTCAGACCAAACATCTTTGTCAGCTGGTTTTTATACTCCAGCGTCTCGGGAAAATGAAATCCCGTTTCCAAAAAAAGCACCGGCGTTTCCGGATTCGCTTTGCCAATCAAGCTCAGCAGCACGCCGCTTTCCGGACCGAACGACGATGTCGCCGCGATTCCGGGCGAAAAAGTCTTCACGGCCCAGTTTACAATTTCAGCCGGCGTTTTTTTTTCGAAATCATTATTCAGCTGCTCTAAATCAATTTTTGTCATGAGCTTCGGAGATAAACTTTAACCTAGCAGAGCTAATCTTTCCTCTGCTATACGTTTATCTAAATACCCGAAGAGAGAAAGTTTTTGGATTATTTTTATTAGACATTCTTTTTCGTTTTCTTTATCTGTGTCTACTACAACCTCTGCATTTAAAGGCTCTTCGTAAATATCATTTATGCCTGTAAAATTTTGTATCTCGCCGCTTCTTGCTTTTTTATATAGCCCTTTAACATCCCGCGTTTCACATGTAGCAAGACTGGTTTTTACATAAACTTCAATGTACCTACCAATTAACCGCCGATTATAGTCTCGTGTTTCACGATACGGAGAAACAACAGCCGCTATTGCAGAAACGCCATTTTTTACTAGTAAATGACAAACAAATCCTATTCTTTTGATATTTATCTCTCTGTCTTCCTTGCTAAATCCAAGACCCTTGCTTAAATGCGTGCGAACAACATCTCCGTCTAAAAGTTCTACTTTTATACTATTAAGCTTCAAAAAACTATTAAGCTTATGTGCCAAAGTTGATTTCCCAGAACTAGGAAGCCCGGTAAACCAAACTGTAAACCCTTCCGTGTCTTCTAACATTTCTTAGCTCAATTTCTTTTATAGGACGCTTATAACTAACCCTTTTTTCAATAGAAAACGGGCTGAAAGTATAAAGCTAAATCAGGGGGGGGTCAATATACAGGAATGGACTGTATTGGGGCCTCGAGCAAAGCCAGCCTCATACAGGAGAAGTGTTTGGAACGGAGGTTGGAGCCTTTTCAAAGCGGCGGCAAATGACGAGGGAAACCTCGAAAAAGACCCAGAGCGGAATAGCCAATAAAAGCTGGGAAAAGGGGTCGGGCGAAGGCGTAACAACCGCGGCCACAATAAAGATAATGACGATAATTGCTTTGCGGGCTTTTGCCATCGCTGCCGTTGAAACTACGCCCAATTTAACCAGGCCAATCATGGCGATTGGAAAATCAAAAAGCGCGCCGCAGGCCAAAATCATCCCTAGAAAAAAAGAAACATACGGGCCGACGGTCAGCATCGGCTTCAAAGTTTGCGAACCAAAAGCCAGCAAAAAATCGAGCCCGGCCGGAATCACCAAATAATAAGCAAAAGCACAGCCGGAAAGAAAAAGGCCGAGGGAACAAAAAATCAGCGGAGTCAACGCGCGGCGTTCTTTTTCATAAAGTCCGGGCGCAATAAAGTACCAAAGCTGCGTCATCCAAACCGGCAGCGACAATAAAACCCCCGCTGTCAAAGCGGCCTTGACCCGCACCATAAAGGCTTCATACGGTGTTTGAAAATACAGACTGACTTCGGGATGTTTCGTCAGCGGCATGGTTAAAAAATTGAGAATTTGTTCTGAGAAAAAAAAGCAGCCAAAAGAACAAACCGCGAGCGCGATCAAACAAATAATTAAGCGCCGGCGAAACTCTTCAAGATGATTGAGGAAAGGGAAATCCATAAAAGGTTAAAGCTTAGAGGTCAAAACTCAAAACCATAACTTAAAGCCCAAAAGTGTTCGAGCTGTTTGGGGCCTTTGGGTTATAGTTTTTACTTTTAAGCTTTAACTTTTGGGCTAACATTAGGCCTGCGCGAAAACTTCTCTAGCCACTATCCCTACGACGCCTAACGCCACAGCATTTTCGCCGAACGCGGAAGGAATGATTTTCACCATTTCGGAAGCTTCTTCAACGCTCCAGTCTTTAATGGCGGTTTTAATCGCCTCGAGCAGAACCGCACCGCAATCTTCAATGCCGCCGCCGATGACAACCACTTCGGGATTAAGCAAGTTCACAAGAAAAGCAATTTTACGGCCAAGCTCTTCGCCTGCGCGCTGTACGACTTGGATCGCAACAGCGTCTTTTTCGCGGATACCGTGAACAATATCTTTAAAACCAATTTTGCTTAGATCGCCTTTCACAAAATCTTTGATCGAGGATTTCGCTCCTTTTTGAATAAGCTCCGCCGCGTGGCGCGCCATTCCTAAATCCATTTCCCAACGGCCCAACTGTGTCGCGATACCAAAAGCCTCATCCTTCGTTTCTTTGGGGCTCGTAATTCCAAGCTCGCCTGCCGCGCCCGCTGCGCCGCGGTAAATTTCTTCATTAATTAAAATTCCGCAGCCCACGCCCGAAAACATATACAACATGTGCCGCACATCGCGGTCAAGTCCGAGCCATTTTTCTCCCAGCACCGCGGCATTCGCATCGTTCTCAACAAACGCCGGAATACCGAGACGGTTTTCAAAAGTATCTTTGATCGAAGAGCAAACGTTAATATCCTTATCCCCAAGGCTTTGCGGCCAGCGAATCGTGCGGCCGCGTTCATCAATAATGCCCGGCACGCCGACGCCCACACCCACGATTTTGTCTTTTTCAACTTCGGCTTGATCAATCACTTCTTTGGCAAGATCCACCATTTGATTAATAACTGCTTCGGAGTTTTCAGGAAGTCTTTCGCGTTTAATTTCTTTGATGACATTGATTTCAAGGTCAACGAGAACAGCAACCATGCTCAGCATGTTGAGTCCGACACCGACAATATAACCCGCTTTAGGGTTAAGCTCGACGAGCACGGGCTTACGTCCGCCGGTTGACTCATCAAGCTCGCCTTCGATAACAAGATTTTTTTTGATGTAATGATTGATGTAATTCGAAACAGTAACAATATTGAGCTCGGTCATTTTGGAAATATCAGTGCGGGAGATAGGGCCGTTTTTGCGGATGGTTTCGAGGATAGCGAGGTTCTTACGCTCCTTGTCAGTGAGAACGCGATCACGCAAAAGCATTTGTTTAATCAACATTTCAAACTCTCCTCTTTTCCCAAAGTCGCGGCGACTTTTAAAAAGTCATTGTTTAAGTCATTCATTGGCCCGGTCATTGTACCGCTAAAAAAACTTTTGTAAAAGCCCATGTTTATATGTTTTCGGCTTATTTGTCCGGGAAAAACTTCTCTTCCTTCCAAAGGGCGGCTGCTTTTTGGCTGATAGGGTCTTGTTGAAAGAGCTTTTGGATATACCCATCCTCAAGAAAATTGGTTAAGGCCAAAAAAGACATGCCTTGGTCTAAGGCGAGATATTGCGTATTGACCTTTTGCTCCTTAATCTGAATCGAGTCATAAAACCCATATTCCCCGTACATTTTTATTTTGAGCATTTTTCGAATGTTTTCAATGGCGTCCGCCGGAGCCACATTTAATGCTAAAAAGCTCACATGCGGGGTAATGATACCTAGATCGGGATAACCCTTTACGGCCATCGCTTTCACGCCATATTCTCCGTATTTCCATGTCCGCCCATTAGTTGTTGCCGCCGGCGAAAGCCCCCAAATCGGATATTTTTGTTTTTTTAGCGCATAATCTTTTTGGACCTGAACGGCATTAAAATTATTGATTCCGAAAGATTGTTTGGCCTGATTTTTTTCATCCAAAACAAGCGTCGGCATAAGAAACTCAAAAAGCGAGCCGCCCCAGCTTGGTACGATCTTTATATCATCATATTGATAATAACCCTGGAAATAAGCGTGCCCTGCATGCTCGACGTCATGCCCTTTTGGTTTTTGGCTTTGCCATGACCAGGCGCTCGGCGGAGTCCGATAAAGCGACCACCAATGCTCTTCGGGCAAATCGCCTTTCCCGATTCCGAGAAAGCTTGTCACGCGCGCTTCGCTGATCAGCATTCCATAATGGGTTGAGACCAAATCATTCCGCTCGGAGTCAAACCCCAATGAGAGCTGGTTGTTTTCATAATCCAGAAATTCACCGAAGTCCATGCGGTTGAGAATCTTTGTGGCTTCGCGGTAAAGCTCTCGGCCCATGGCTTGACGCACGACGACAAGCGCAATACCGAGCCAGCCATTATCGACGCTCGAAATAAATCCGCGCGTCACACCCATTTTTGTGGTTTCGTAAAAATTGTAGTAGAGGTTTTTCCAGCGGCGCAATTTTTCGATTTTTCGCAATTTTTCGGAAAGGCGCTCGAGCGCTTCCGCGCGCGAAATGAGTTTCATTTTTTCCGCCGCGACAACGCTCATCAGGTCGATCGCAATATTTGTCGGCGAAGTATAGTCGCTCGCGAGCGGCGCATCGCCCACGCGAATATGATCCACAATCAGGCTGTTGTCGCGGTTTTGCGCGGCCTGAAAATATTTCCAGGTATCATTCGCTATTTCCCTGAGAAGAACTTTATCGTCTTTTATTTTCAGCAAACTTTCGCGCCGGGTTTCGGCAAAAATTGTTTTGGGAAATCCTTTGAGATTATCCAGGTGGCTTTCGAAAAAAACCTCGTTGGCGCCGTAAAATGCCAATTCATCCACCTGCAGCTTGCCTTTAGCTTCTTGCGGGCCTGACACCAAAACAAAAGAGATGTTATTCAGCTGATCCCAATCCAGGTCGGAGAACGTTTCCCGCTTAAGGGCGACTTCATTCCAGGTTTGATTTTCCGAACAGGATGCGGTGATATCAACAACCATGGTTTTAGCACGCCAATCTTCGATAACCATTCTCAGCGAGCCCCTAAAGGGGGTCTTCGCGTCAAAAGAAAGTTTGCATGAAAAAAGAAGCAGGTCGGCTTGGCTAACATCCAGTTTGTCGAGGGAGCTCATGAATGTCATTTCTTTGCTTTTTGGCAAATTAAAATTGAGCTGCAGCGACGAGCCGGAAAGCGGATTGCGCGCGTCTTCGGACACACGGCGGACTTGGATATTTTTTCCGGCGGCTTGGCGCAAATGCCAAATTCCTCCGCGCGCATTTTTCCATTCAGGAGAATTGAAATCATCGATTAAAACAAATTGGGGCGACGCGGCCAGCGATTTTTGCGGAGAAACAATTCGATAAAGCGAGTTGGCTTTGTCGGTGACAACGGCGGTGGCAATTCTGGTTTCGGCTTGTTTTTTCGGCGCTTTTTTTGGAACCGGGGTCATTTTCGCATTGGCGGCAAAAATAAGCGGTGAAAAAATAAGCGCAAAAACAAACAGCGCAACGGTGAGTTTGTCACCGTTGCGCTGTTTGTTTTTAAAGCTAAGTTGCTTCATGCCGGTTGTGCCGCAGCACAGAGGCAAAACATATCAGCCGAGCACCGCTTCGACTGTATGCGTTTTCTTGTCGTGAAAATCAGGAACCACATTGCCGCTGATGCGCTTGCCATCAACGATTAATTCCTTCACGCCGCTGTTTTTCTTGTTCGGATTTTTCACTTCGATTTTGTACGTCGTATCACGAAAAAATCTCTGCGCTTTAAATCCTTTCCAAGCCGCGGGAATTTGCGGATCAATCACAAGCCCCTTACGGGAAGCACGGATTCCGCAAATCCAGTTGTACGCCACTTTTTGCATCCAGGAAGCGGAGCCGGAATACCAAGTCCAGCCGCCGCGGCCGAAATTTGGCGAGTCCGGGCCGTCCACGTTTCCGGGAGTCACGTATGGCTCGCCGTCATAATGATCGGCATCTTTTTCAGCGCGATAAACCGGGCACATATTGCGGTAAGCCTTGTAAGCCATTTCTGCGTCGCCCATCATCGCTGCCGCTTGTACGCCCCAGCATGCTGCGTGAGTATAAACGCCGCCGTTTTCACGAACGGAAGGAGCATAACGTGAAAGATAGCCGATGGTTTCATCCAGCTTGTCATAGCCCGGCGTGAAAAGCAGCGGACCATATTCACGGTAAAGATGTTTGTACGCGGAGTTCATTGCGATGCGCGCGCGTTCCGGCGTCGCGGTATCACAAATCACGGCCCAAGTTTGCGCGTTCAAGAAAATCTTGCCGCGCTCTTGAGATTTGCTGCCGAGCGGAATACCATTGTCGCGGGTCGCGCGAAGATACCATTCGCCGTCCCAGCCGACTTCGTTGATCGCTGTTTTGAGCTTTTTCGCACGGTCAATATATTTGGCCGCTTTATCTTTGTCGCCGCGCTTCTCGCAAACCGGTGCGAGACGATTCAAAAGCCCGTGGAAAAAATGACCGAGCCAAAAAGATTCACCTTTCCATTTTACGCCCACATGGCTCATGCCGTCATTCCAATCGCCTTCGCCCATCAAAGGAATTCCGCGGGGCGACCAGCGTGAAAGAACTTTTTCATAAGAACGAATGATGTGATCGTAAACTGTACCTTCTTGTTTCGCTTCGCCGGATTTCGTCACATACGGCGTCACTTCATCGAGAATCGACTCATCGCCTGTTTCTTCGATGTAGTTCAGCGTAATCAATGCGAGCCACAAAAGATCGTCCACCATTTCGGTGTGTGCACCGATGCCTTTTCCGGGATGCCACCAGTGATAAACGGTTCCGTCCGGAAACATTTGTTCGGCATGCACCAAAATTTGTTTGCGCGTAATCTCCGGAGCGGATTCAAGCAAGCAATTGGAATCTTGCAATTGATCGCGAAAACCGATTCCGCCCGAGCATTGAAAGTAGGCGGTCTTTGCCCACATGCGCGCGCAAAGAGCTTGGTAACGATACCAGCGGTTTGTGACAAAGTTCAAAGCTTCATCCGGAGTTTCAACCCAAGATTTGCTGACCAGGTCTTCCCAAAAACCGGTGATGCGGTCGAATTCTTTTTTTACTGTCGCAAGCGAGCGATATTTTTCGACGATCGGCTTTGCTTTGCTTACGTTTTCAATGCGCGCGAGCAAGAACACGAGCGTCTTCGATTGGCCGGGAGCCAAGCTGACGTTCGCCTGAAGAGACGCAATCGGGTCGCCCCATTTTTCAAGGTCGCGTACGTTTTTAACTTTGCCTTCTTGAACCGCTTTCGGCGCGGCATAAGTACCGTACATGCCGATAAAAGTTTCCTTGTCACCGTCATACCCAGCTGCTTTTTGATTGGTTAAAGCAAACACCGCGGTCAGCGGAGAATCTTTGACACCGGTTGAAATATGGGAAGGCACAAGCGGCGGCCGCTTCAAGCCGATGATGGCACCGAGTTCTTTGTCAACTTTGACTTCGATAAAAGTTTTTTGGAATTCGCGGTGCGTTTCGGTTCCGTTTCCAAGACACCAGTCAAAGAAGGGGAAAACACTAAGCGAACGCTTTTTATTGGTTTCGTTCGTCAAAGTTACCTGCCAAATTTCGCAGGTGTCTTCGCGTGGCACAAACATAAGCTGTTCGGTTTTGATACCCTGGTATTTCGTTATGAATTTGGTATAGCCCAAACCATAACGCGCTTCATAAGAGTCATATTTGAAATCGGTCGGCTTATAAGTTGTCGACCAGATTTTTTCGGAATCATTGTCGCGCACGTAAACATATTTGCCGTACGGGTCACGGATTAAATCCTGATACCACGTATTCAGTCGCTGCATTTGCGAGTTGTCATACCATGAAAATCCGCCGCCGGTTTGGGTTACGACAAAACCGTAATTTTCATTCGCGCAAACATTAATCCACGGCCGCGGTGTTTTGGGATTTGTGATTACAAACTCGCGTCCGCCTTCGGTAAAATAACCGTACGGGTTTTGAAATTTTTTGATTTCTTTCGGAGCGACGGCAGAAGCTGTCTTGGCTGGTTTCTTAACTGTTTTTTTCTTCGTTGCAAATGCAGTGGCCATGCGAGACTCCTTTATCTGTCTGATTTCAAAAACTGATTGATTTGCGGTTCAATTTCGCTCATTGCTTCTTTGGCGGTTTTTTTACCATTGAAAACTAAATCGAGCTGCGGATTAATAAGCTTGTCTTCGATTTCGCGCCAGCTTGGATTAAAAGGCGTATAAATAGTGTGCTTCACCGCCTCATTCAACATTTTTTTATTCGCGGGTTTTGAAACGGTGTCGCCCGCCCAAAGCGGCCCCTCCGCAACGGCTTTGCGCGATGGCTGCGCGAGCCCGCCCATCGCTAATTTTTCCTGGCCTTTGGCGCCTGTTAACGCTTTCAAAACTTCCCATGCCGCCGCTTTATTTTTCGAAGTTTTGAGCATCGCATATCCTGATCCGCCCGTATCAAACGCCCGCTGCTCAGCTTTGCCTTTCGGAAACATCACGATATCCCAATCCATATCTTTATATTGACGCAAGCTGGGGGTGTCCCAAATTCCCGAAGCAAACATCGCGATTTGTTTGCGCGCAAACAACTGTCCGATATCCACGCCATAATTCACATACGCAACGGGAGTCGGCATCACGCCATAAACATTGATCAGGTTGGAATAAAACTGCAGGCCTTCGACTGATTTGGGATCAGCCAACAAAGTCTTGGTCGGGTTTTTAACATCATCCACAAGCGCGCCGCCAAATTCGTAAACATAATTTCTCCACATGCCCATTCCGGAATAAAAACCATATTGGGTCACTCGCCCGCTTTCATTTTTCTTCGTCAGTTCGCGGCTAATGCGCAGCAAGTCATCAAATGTCCAGTCGTCCGTCGGATAAGGCAGCTTGGCTTCATCAAAAAGTTTTTTATTGTAAAAAACACAGGCCTTGGGCGCCACGTCGCGCGGTAAAGCCAAAAACTGATTGTGATAAGTAAAGCGGTCGACGATGCTGTCAAAAAATTCTTCTTTTGAAAATCCACTTGGATCACTTTTAAAATAAGGCGTCAGGTCTTCCAGTACATCTTTCGAGGCAAAGGTCACAAAGTAATCGACTTCCGTGGTAATAATGTCGGGGGCGGCGCCGCCAGCGATGCGCGTTAAAATTTTACTGTCATACCCGGAGTACGGCGTATGTTCAAAAACAATTTTTATTTGGGGGTGTTCGGTTTGCCAGTCTGTGATGGAATTCGTAATAATTTCGATTTCTTCCGGGCCGCCCCAAAAGGCAACCTTAACTTCAGTGACGCCCGATTTATTGCCGGAAGAGCAGGAAATAAGCGCCAAGCAAAAAAGACCAAAACAAAGCTTTTTAAAATGTTTCATCAAAAAGAAATTCTCGAATCGGGTTTAGGTTCGGGCCTGTCCAACTCATTTTATTAGACAGGCACGGGACTAGAGTAAATGTTTCTAAATAGCTTTCGCTATTTAGTTTTCGCCGAAGCCCCAGAAAAAGTCCGCGAATTATATCATGCTCCTTAGACGTGTCAAAAACTTTGCTTATTCGTTACGCTTTTTGCCTTTATTCTGCATGTCCTTGCGAGGAGGCCGAAGGCCGACGTGGCAATCTCGAGATTGCTTCGGTCGCTGCGCTCTCTCGCAATGACAGTAAGCTAAACTGGCGCGTGGCGCCTAATCTTTTGGCAGCCCTGCTTTTTCCAAAACACGGTCCAGATCATCCAAAGAAAAGTATTGGATTTCCAAACGCCCCTGGTTTTTATTTTTGCGCGGATAAATTTTGACCTGTGTTCCAAACCAGTGCGTCAGCCGGCCTTCCAAGTCAATAATTTCAGGGCTTAAGTTGCGTGCTTGCTTAGCATTACGCCGGTGCGCGGCACTGCGACCCACAATGGCTTCAACTTGACGCACCGAAAGGTTTTCTTCCACAATGCGCTTGGCAAGCTGCCTTTGATGCTCCGGAGTCAACATTCCCAAAAGCGCGCGTGCATGTCCCGAAGTGAGCTGGCCGGCCGCGAGCATTTCCCGCACCGGATCAGGCAACCGCAGCAATCTGACCATGTTGGCTACCGTCACGCGGTTTTTTCCAACTTTCTTCGCGACCTCATCCTGCGACAAAGCATTTTGTTCCATCAACTTTTGATACGCGCGGGCTTCTTCCAGCGGGTTCAAATCTTCACGCTGAATATTTTCGATTAATCCCCATTCAAGAAATTCCTGCGGCGCAATATCATTCACAATCGCGGGAATTTTATCCAGCCCACAAAGCGCGGCGGCACGAAAGCGGCGTTCGCCGCAAATTAAAGTAAATCCCCCGGCTTTCTTCGAAACAATCACCGGCTGCAAAATACCTTTTTCTTTAATCGAGTCCGCTAATTCACGAATGCTTTCATCCGAAAAACTTTGGCGCGGCTGATCCGGATTCGGCTGAATTTTTTTAATCTCAATCAGCTGAAACCCAAGCGGTACGGCCTCTCCCGCTGTTTGCTTCATAACAGGTGCCGCAGTATTTGCTGCCGCTGACGGATTCGCAGACACGACCTGCGCCGCGGCCTTGGCTGCGCTTTCACGGATATAAGAATCCGGAATTAATGCGCTTAAACCCTTGCCTAATGCTTTCTTCATCATAAGTTATTCCCCCGCCTGCGTTGTTGCCGGCTGTTCATTTTGTTGCGCGGCCGGTTGTTTTTGTTTCTCCGGTTGTGCCGATGTAATCGGCGCAGAGGATTTATTTGACTGTCCAAAACGAGACAAAAATTCTTTGCCCAAATCCGCATAAGCTTTTGAGCCGCGGTTTTGCGGGTCATAAATCACGGCCGGCTTCCCAAAGCTCGGCGCTTCCGAAAGTTTCACGGCGCGCGGAATAATGGTTTCGAAAACCTTGTCTTTAAAATAGCCTTTTACTTCTTCGATGACTTGCTGCGTTAAATTGGTACGGAAATCAGCCATGGTCAAAATAACTCCGCCAACTTCAAGCATCGAATTTAAATTTTTCTGTACCAGCTGATACGTATTTAATAGCTGCCCCAAACCTTCTAAGGCATAATATTCGCATTGCAGCGGAATAATTACATAATCACTTGCTGTTAAAGCGTTTATGCTTATAAGTCCAAGCGACGGCGGGCAGTCAATAATAATAAAATCGTAATCCCCTTTAAATGCCACGAGCTTCTTTTTCATGACGAACTCGCGCTCTTGAAAAGAAACTAGTTCCAGATCGGCGGCGGCTAAATCTGTGTTGGAAGGAATCAAAAACAAATTGGGAATTTCAGTCGCAAGGGCTTTTTGGCCGGCCTCAATATTATCCACAAGAAGTTGATAAGCTGTGAATTCAAGGCTGGCCTTATCAATACCTAGGCCGCTTGTCGCATTGCCTTGAGAGTCCAAATCAACCAATAAAACCTTCACGCCTTGCTGGGCGGCTATAGTGGCAACATTGACGGCAGAGGTTGTTTTCCCAACGCCGCCTTTTTGATTACAGAAGGAAAATATCTTTGCTGACATAAAAACCTCTTGAGGTTGGAAGCTGCTAATGCAGCCTCTTCTTTGTCCCGAACTTTATAGCTACGCGTTCAGGATAACCACGCACATACAACTTGCGTCATTTTTATTTCGCAAGCTTGTGTGCTAGATTATGTTTCACGTGAAACAGCATCATCATATTCATATCTAGGATAAAAGCAATATGTTTTTAGATTACATAAGATATTTTATGATAAATATATACACTCATATACTACTTTCAATTAAGCGTTTACGGGGGTCTTTTGTCTTAGTTTTTGGCAATAAACAGGAACATGCGTCAAAAGCAATGTTTCGCTTGATTCTGCACTTTGCGCGGAAAGCTTAAATGTTTCACGTGAAACATGCGGTTGAGCGCTAAGCGTTCAGAGCAAAAAAATACGGGATTAGTTAGAAGATCCGGCCTTGCTGAGCTTTTGCAGGTAAATCGAAACCAAAGTCACGTCGCATGCGGAAAGCCCGGGAATGCGCAAAGCCTGGCCGATGGATTCGGGACGGACCTTTTTAAGTTTTTCGCCGCCTTCTTTGCTAATTCCTTTGATCTGTAAAAAATCCAAGTCCACAGGAATTTTTCTTTTTTCCTGCTGTTTAAATTTCAAAATTTCTTTTTCCTGGCGCAGAACATAGCCTTCATATTTAATTCGGCTTTCGACAATTTCAGTTTCTTCTTCATTTGTATTAAATGAGTGTAAATTGTTTGATATTAGATATTTACAGCTTATCTCGGGGCGTTTTATAAGCTGATACAGCGTTTCATGTTCATGCCTTTTTTTCTTCAGTTCGGCGATTTCATTATTTATTCTTTCAAGCTTTTGTCCCAGGTTTTCATAAACCGCCGCGCTGATCAACCCTAATTCATGTCCGTATTTCATCAGCCGCTCATCCGCGTTGTCCTGACGTAAAACAAGCCTGTGTTCCGCGCGCGAGGTAAACATGCGATAAGGCTCATTGGTGCCGCGTGTCACCAAATCATCGATCAAAACGCCGATGTAGGCCTCGGAGCGGTCCAAAACAAATGGCTCGCGTCCGCGCAGTTTACAAATCACATTCAGTCCGGCCATCAAACCTTGTGCCGCAGCTTCTTCATATCCGGAAGTGCAGTTTATTTGTCCGGCTAAAAATAAATTTTTGATTTTCTTGGTTTCGAGCGAATGCCAAAGTTGGGTCGGCTGCGCGGCGTCATACTCAATCGCATATCCATAACGCACAATTTTTGCGTTTTCCAGACCGGAAATCGAATGCACCATATTTTCCTGAACGTCTTTCGGCAGGGAAGTCGAAAGCCCGTTCACATAAACTTCGTCCGTATCCAAACCTTCCGGCTCCAAATAAATTTGATGCGAAATTTTATCCGCGAAGCGCACGACTTTGTCTTCGATCGAAGGACAGTAGCGCGGGCCTGTTCCCACGATGCGGCCGGCGTAAAGCGGTGAGCGGCTTAAATTGCCTTTGATAAATTCATGCGTGGTTTGATTGGTATGCGTGAGAAAGCAGGAAATCTGGCGCTGAGCAATCTTGGTGCTGCGATATGAAAAAGGGCGGGGTGGTTCATCGCCTTTTTGTTCCTCCATCACCGCCCAATTAATGCTTTGATGTAAAAGACGCGGCGGCGTTCCGGTTTTAAAACGCACAAGTTCGATGCCGTTTTTTTTGAGCGACGCCGAAAGCCCGATGGCAGGTGGTTCATCACGGCGGCCGCCCTCATGATGTTCTTCGCCGATATGAATCAATCCCTGCAAAAAAGTTCCAGTCGTAAGAATCACCGTGCGGCTTAAAATTTTTTCGCCATCTTTCGTAATGATTCCGCGGCATTCTCCGTTTTCAACGATCAGCTCAACGCCCATGCCTTTTTTTAAATCAAGATTCGGCGTGGTTTTTAAAACACGCTGCATATATTCGGAATAAAGTTTTTTGTCGGCCTGCGCGCGCGGCGCCCAGACAGCCGGGCCTTTTGAACGGTTGAGCATGCGAAACTGAATTCCTGTGGCGTCAGTTGCAAGCCCCATTTCGCCGCCGAGCGCATCAAGTTCGCGCACAATATGGCCTTTGGCAATGCCGCCAATCGCAGGGTTGCAGGACATGCGGCCGATGGAATCAATGTCCATGGTTAAAACACAAACGGGAAAGCCCGCGCGCGCGATGGAGAGGGAAGCTTCGATTCCGGCGTGGCCGGCGCCAACCACTATTGCATCGTAATTTTTTGAAGCGATCATATTTTTGCTCAGGCCAAAAGTTAAAGGCTAAATCTTAAAACCACAGCCCAGAGGCCAAAGCAGCTCGAGCGGCTGAAAGCTTTGGCCTGTACTTTTAACCTTTAAGTTTTACGCTTTGGGCTGACGTTATTCTCGGTCGTCGGGATGAAGTTCGGTTTGAATGCGGTTAATCCAGAGCTGCTGAAGCATGGAGAAAACGTTTTGAAAAATCCAGTAGAGCACCAAACCGGAAGGAAATGCCCAGCAAATAAATCCAAAGAAAAACGGCATGATATTCATGATCAGCTTTTGTTCAGGCTGTGCGGCGGGCTGCGGCATTAGCCGTTGATATCCCACCTGCGACAAAACCATCAGTATCGGAAGAATATTCAGCCACTCACCCAAAAACGGCAGTTTCATGGGCAGCATCATAAAATGGTCGGGCGCGGACAAGTCTTTGATCCAAAAAATAAAGGGCATGCCGTGCAGCTCGATGGCTTCAGGTAAAAGGCGGAACATCGCGATTAAAATCGGAAATTGAATCAACATCGGCAAACAACCGGAAATGGGATTCACTTTATTGCGCTTATAAAGTTCCATGATTTCTTTTTGTGTGCGCTGCGGATCATTTTTATATTTTTCCTGAATCGCTTTTTGCCGCGGCGCTAAAGCCTGCATTTTCTTCATCGATTTTGAACTGATCATGGTCAGCGGCGCGAAAACAATTTTGATTAAAAGCGTCAGCAGCAAAATAGCCCAGCCGTAATTGTGGGTCAGCTTGTCCAAAAATTTCAGGATCAAAAGCAGCCAAACCTTGAAAAGGCCGAAAAACCCGCGTGATAAAACAGCCTGAAAGCCATCTTCGAATTTTTTGAGTGTTTCGTAGCGTTGCGCGCCGGCATAAATTTTAAAATGTGTAACGCTTTTTTGTCCGGCGGGAACAGTTGCCGGATCCAGATTCGTGGTCATCATCATTTTGCCGTCATGCGCTTCGGCGCGCGCTTCTAAAATTTTGCGGTCCGGCCGGACGATTAAAGCAAAGTAGCTTTTTACAAGCGCGGTCCACGCTGAGGGTTCGGAAATCCAAAAACCTTTTTTTTCCACTTTCGCTGCGGCCGAAGATTTAAGTCCATTGGTAAAAGCAAGCGCTTCAAAATATTGTCCCGGCTGGCCGCGGCTTTCCATGTGGTGATAATCAAAGCCATAAACAAATTCAAGCGGATAGGTTTTCTCTTGAGCCGATAAGTTTTCAACTTCCACGTCCAATCGAATTGCGGGATTGTCGGAAAGCAACTTGTAGTTTTTAGTGACTCGAAAAAAACCGGGCTCTTCATATACATAGGTCGCTTCGGAGGCGCTTGAGCTTGCGAGCTTAAAAACAGAATGCGCGATTTGCTCCGCTTGCCCGCGAATGGCAACTGAAAAAATTCCGGGCCTTTCAACATCGCCTTCAAAAAAAGTGGTTTGCGTTAAAAGCTCTCTTTTGGGTTCGCCTTTAAAATTAAGCTGCGTCGCTGTGGCGCCTAAATTGGAAAGCTCGAGAGAAATAGTTGAGCTTTCAATTTTAATTAATTTTGCCGGCTGAGAAGCCTTGACTTCGGCCGCGCTCATCGGTGTCTTCGCCGCCTTTGCCGCGGCATCAACGAGCGGCTCGCTCTTTTCGGCGGTGGGCGCGGTGACCGCGAACGCGTCAGGAGCAGTAACAGTTTGCTGCGGCGGCTTAACAAGCATGAAATAAACAAAGAGAACAAGCGCTGAAAGCGCGATGGCGAGAAAGTAGTTTTTTTCGAAGCCTTGTTTTTCGTTCATTCTTTTATTTTGCTTTTCTCGATCAAATTTAAAAAGTCTTGTTTGAGATCGCTATAAGAAACTTTTTTGTCCACATGCCTTGCGATTAAAACGTATGCTGTTTCTCCGGGTATCTCCGCTTGATTGAGCCTGAAAACTTCCCGAAGCTGTCTTTTCATCCGGTTGCGGGCGATCGCCTTTTTTTCTTTTTTGCGGCTGATCACAACCGCAAGAAAAGGGCCTTGTCCGTCTAGGGCGGGCTTAATTTCAAGAGAGGGAAGCGCGCGCAAAAGAACGTGTTGCCCGCGAAACAAGCGGCCTTTTTCTAAAACAAAACGGATTTGGCGGTCTTTTCGAAGGCGGAGTTTTGCTCCGGCCTTAGTAGTCATGTTTTTTTAAACAGGAGTCAGGCGCTTGCGCCCTTTTTTGCGTCGACGCGCCGTTGTGTTTCTTCCGTCTTTGGTTTTCGTCCGCTTGAGAAAACCATGCTTTCTTTTTCTGCGCCGTTTTTTCGGCTGATATGTTCTTTTCACCCCAAGATCCTCCTCAAATATGAGATCAAAACAAACCCTCGCGCTTCTTAGCGCTCGTCTTCGGGTTTGCGCCGCGGAATTATAACAAAACAAGGTTGAATAGCCAGCGTTTTATTGAGCACCCAAAAAACGGCTTAAAAAAGCAAAAACTTTTGGACAATTTGGTCTCATTTTAGTTACAATACGCCTCTTGTTTAATGGGTTTTCGCCTGTTGATAAGCTGTTTACAGCTTGTTTTTATACTAAGCTTTTTTATCCACAGGATATTCATGGCTTGTTTATATCTTCGATGACATTGCCCGCGGGGGAGTCCCTCCTTTCGGTTTGGGAAAAGGTTTGCGCTTTCCTTAAAAGAGAGCTCAGCGAGCGCTCTTTTCAAACCTGGTTTGGGCCCGTTTCTATTCAGAGCTTTTCTGGCGACGCAGCGGTTGTGCTCTCGGTTCCGGACAGCTATTATGGAAAATGGCTTTATGATCATTATCAAAATCTGATCGAAAGCTGTTTTGAAGAGGCGCTTGGCAAGAAAATGGTTGCATCCTATGTTGTTTCAGAGAAACAAGTTATAGAAGAAAAGGCCTCGCCTGTAGCCGAGTCTGCCTCAAGCTTAAAAATGGAAGGGATTAATCCCAGCTACACCTTTGACTCTTTTGTCATTGGCCCCGGAAACCGCTTTGCCCATGCGGCCGGAACCGCTGTAAGTGATTCTCCTGGAAAGCATTATAACCCGCTTTTTGTTTATGGCCGCTCCGGCTTAGGTAAAACTCATCTGCTTCAATCGATTGCGCATGAGGTTAAGCGCCGAAACAAGAACTGTAACGTTCTTTATATATCAAGCGAGAAATTTACAAATCAGCTTATAACATCAATTCAAACGCGAAAAACAGCTGAGTTCCGGCTGCGCTATCGCAACTGCGACCTTTTGCTGATCGATGATATTCATTTCATCGCAGATAAAGAAGCGACCCAGGAAGAGTTTTTTCATACCTTCAACACGCTCTACGATGCTCATAAACAAATCGTTGTTTCAAGCGATCGTCCCCCAAAAGAAATCCCCGGGCTTGAAGACCGTCTTGTCACCCGTTTTGGTTGGGGACTAGTCACAGACATTCAGCCGCCGGACTTTGAAACGCGCGTGGCAATTCTTAAAAAAAAGATGGAAAAAGAAACGGTTAAAGTTCCTGACGACGTCGCTTATTTTATTGCCTCTAAAATTAAATCTAATATTCGCGAACTTGAGGGGGCCCTAATTCGCGTGGTTGCTTATTGTGCGCTGACAGGTTCGGCTTTGGATGTTAAACTCACGGAGAATATTTTAAAAGATTCGCTCCAGGAAGAGTCTCAAAAATTTTCTATGGAGGAAATCCAAAAAACGGTTGCGGAATATTTTCACGTTCAGGTGGCGGATTTACGTTCAAAAACAAGGACGCGTTCCGTTGCCCGACCGCGGCAATACGCGATGTTTTTAATCCGGGAGCTGACAAGTTATTCGCTGCCTGAAATTGGGGATTTTTTCGGGGGGCGCGACCATACAACCGTGCTTCATGCTTGTAAAAAAATTCGCTCTGAAAACAGTCAGGATTTAGAAAGTGTTAAAATTGTTGAACATCTTAAAAACCTGTTGAAGAAATCTTAAGTTATACACATGTTTTGTTTTTTACAAACTTATACAATAAAATACGTTGTGGTCTTTTCCACATTTCCACAGGGCCTACTAAGACTACTACTTTCTTTTATAAAAACTTCAAGGAGCAGACGTAGATGGATATTCGGGTAGATAAAAACGATTTAGTTAGTAAAATTTCTTTGGGTGTAAATATAAGCTCTTCAAAAGCGACGACATTACCTATTTTAAGCAATCTTCTTCTTGAAACAAAAAAGAACAAACTTCAAATTATTGCGACAGATATGGAGGTTGGGATTCTTACGGCTTGTTCCGCTGAAATAAAAGAGGAAGGAAGCGTCACCGTTCCCGCGAGAAAATTTTTTGACATTATTAAAGAATTACCAGAAGGAAATATTGAAATCCAAGTTTCAAAAAACCATACCGTTCAAATTAAGTCCGGAAAATCAGTTTTTAAAGTAATGGGAATGGACAAAGAAGATTATCCGCAGCTTCCCGAGCCTTCTTTTGAAAACGCGATTGAAATCGACCAGGCCGTTTTAAAAGAAGCGATTCAGTTAACGGGTTTTGCGGTATCGAGAGATGAAACGCGTTATGTTTTAAACGGAATATTAATGGCGGTAAAAGGCGATCTTTTCCGCTGTGTCGCAACTGACGGAAGAAGACTGGCTTTTTTTGAAGCGAAGCTTTCCGTAAAACAGAAAAAAGAAATTGAAATTATTATTCCAAGTAAAGCCGCGCAAGAGCTGGCTAAGCTTTTATTATGGGAAGGCGAAGTAAAAGTAGCTGTGTTTCAAAATAAAGTTATTTTCGGAGTGGGCGAAACATTTTTAAGCGCGACGTTGATCGAAGGAAAATTTCCGAATTACGAACAGGTTGTTCCAAAAAATAAAACCACAACGGTTGAAATCGAAAAAAATGAATTTTTGCAATGTTTGCGCCGCGCCGCGCTTTTAACTTCCACCGAAGCGCCGGCCGCGAAATTAGATTTTTTAAAAGGGCGCGTCATGATCACGGCGCGAACTCCGAATCTGGGCGAAGCCAAAGAAGAGGTGTCAAGCCGGATGGAAGGCAAGGAAATGACTATCGGCTTCAACCCTGATTATTTAATGGATGTTTTAAAAAATCTGGATGTTGAGAACATTACTTTTTCTTTAAGTGAATCGGATAAGCCCGGCGTCGTTTCGGGAAAAGAAGGTTATTTTTACGTGATTATGCCGATGCAGATCCATTGACGCTGTTATGTTTAAGCTCTGCGGCTGCGCCGCAACCGCGGATAGGGTTACTGAGTTATTTTTGCCTCTGAGCTGAAGCTCAAACGGCGAGGGGAAAAATGGAAGAGATGCAGGGGTTAGTCAGCCGGGTTCTCGCGGGGATGGTGGATCCTGGCTCGCCGCAAATGCGGCTGTCGTTGAATTGGAAAAAAATAGCAGGGGATAAAATCGCGGGATACTCGCGGCCGTTTATTTCAAAGAAAAAAATTCTTTACGTGGAAGTTTCGGATGGCGGTTATGCGTTTGAGCTGCGGCAAAAATACCAAACCTCTTTGTTGAAGCGCGCGCAGGCGCTGTTGGGCGAAGAGACAATTGTTGATATCAGAATTATCGTAAAACCATAACGGTATTATTTTGGCTCTGCGCCTTTGGCGCAACCGCAAAAACAAAAAAAGATTTGATTATTAACTGCCGGCTGTGCAGAAAGCACCGCGGCAAATGTTGGTTGCGCTGAAAGCGCAGAAACAAAAAGGAAATAGCAATGACAAAAAAAGCGGCAGGAACAGCGACATACGATTCATCAAACATCACAGTTCTTGAAGGTGTAGCGGCGGTCAGAAAAAGACCCGCGATGTATATCGGTGATACGACCGCGCGCGGCCTTCACCATATCGTTTATGAAGTTGTTGATAACTCCGTGGATGAAGCGCTTGCCGGACACGCGACCAAAGTCGATGTCATCATTCAAAACGACGGCAGCGTCAGTGTTGCCGATGACGGCCGCGGTATTCCGGTCGACATGCACAAAACGCAAAAAAAATCCGCACTCGAAGTTGTTATGACAACTTTGCATGCCGGTGGAAAATTCGATTCAAATACTTATAAAGTATCGGGCGGATTGCACGGCGTGGGTGTTTCTTGTACGAACGCACTTTCCGAATGGCTTGAAGTTGAAGTCCATCGCGACGGCTTCATGTACCATCAGAAATATAAACAGGGCAAGCCTGTTACGCCCGTCGAGAAAAAAGGCAAGTCTTCCAAGCGCGGCACAACCGTCACTTTTTATCCCGACAAAGAAATTTTCATTCAGACGCTCGATTTTAATTTCGATACGCTCGCCAAGCGTTTGCGCGAACTCGCGTTTTTAAACAAAGGCATCAAAATTACTTTGCGTGATGAACGTGTTGAAAAAGGAACCCGCGAAGAAATTTTTAATTACAAGGGCGGTATTGCGGAATTTATCAAATTTATTAATCGCAATAAAGAAGCAATTCATCCCAAAATTTTCTATATCGAAAAAGAAAAAGACGATGTTACGGTTGAGGTTGCGCTGCAATATAACGACAGCTATAGCGAAGAAGTTATGGCTTTCGCGAATAATATCAACACGCATGAGGGCGGGACGCATTTGTCCGGCTTCCGCACGGCATTAACGCGCGCGACAAATCAATACGCGAAAAGCAAAAACCTTCTCAAGGGCCTTGAGGGTGGATTGACCGGCCAGGATCTTACCGAAGGGCTTGCCGCGATTGTGAGCATTAAAATTCCGCAGCCGCAATTTGAAGGCCAAACTAAAACGAAACTTGGCAACAGCGAAGCGGAGGGGATTGTTTATTCAGTAACCTATGACGCGCTCAATTCTTTTTATGATGAAAATCCGGCGGCCGCAAATAAAATTGTAGGGAAAGCCCTGCTTGCATTTCAGGCGCGCGAAGCCGCAAAAAAAGCGCGCGAATTAACCCGCCGAAAAGGAGCGCTTGAGTCCGCGTCGCTTCCGGGAAAACTCGCCGATTGCTCTGATCGTGATCCCGCTAATTGCGAAGTTTATTTGGTCGAAGGAGATTCAGCCGGCGGTTCTGCAAAACAAGGCCGCGATCGTCGCTTTCAGGCGATTTTGCCGCTGCGCGGAAAAATCATTAACGTTGAAAAAGCGCGTCTCGACAAAGTTTTAGCGAACGAGGAAATCCGGACCATCATTACCGCGGTAGGCGCAGGAATCGAATCGGATTTCAATATTGAAAAACTGCGTTATCACAAAATTATTCTGATGTGCGATGCCGACGTGGACGGGAGCCATATTCGCACTTTATTGCTGACTTTCTTTTACCGCCAAATGCGCCCGATTATTGAAGCGGGGCATATTTATATCGCGCAGCCGCCGCTTTATAAAGTGAAGCGCAATAAACGCGAAGAATATGTTCAGTCCGAACATAAGATGAATGAGATCCTGCTCGACTTGGGCAGCGACGGAATTTCGGTTAATTTCGGCAAGAAAAAAACCACGGACAAAGAAGCCAAAGATTTTGCACAGACCCTGCAGGTGCTGGCAGATCTCGAGCGCGCGCTTTTTGAAAAAGGTGTTTTGCTCAAAGAATATCTGCAAAAACGCGACAAGAAAAACGGCTTTCCGCTGCATCTCGTTGACGTCGCCGCAGACGGGTCGCGCGAATATTTCTTTGATGAAGACGATGTTGAAAAATTTGTGAAAAAATTTGAGAAAAAAGAAGAAAAGAAAGAAGTCGTCGAAGGCGAAGAAGCCGCTGCGCCCAAAGAAGAAACCGCGCCGTATGAAGTGGTGCATGTTCTCGAAGGCAAAGAGCTGGAAAAACTGGAAAAGAAATTTCAGAAATGGGGATTCGAAATCAGCAGCTTTTTCGAAGACGAAGAGATGACTTACGAGCTCGATTGCGGCGGAAAAAATATTTTCCGGGTGCATTCACTGCGCCAGGTGCTTGAAAAAATCAAATTGAATGGCAAAGAAGGCATGAGCGTCCAGCGTTACAAAGGTTTGGGAGAAATGAACCCCGATCAATTGTGGGAAACGACGATGAACCCCGAAACTCGCACGCTGCTGCAGGTTCAGCTGGAAGATGCGATGGCTGCGGACGAAATGTTCACAATTCTTATGGGTGATGAAGTTGCGCCACGCAGAAAATTTATCGAAAAGAATGCGCGCATGGTTCGGAACTTAGATATCTGACAATTTTATTTTCGCCTCTGTGCGCCCGAGGCGCACAACCGGCGGACAGCAACAATATTTTAAGAATAAAGTAGGGGATAAAAAGAATGGCTGACGAAAAGAATCTTTACGCAATGAACGAAAAAATTCTTCCGATTCAGATCGAAGACGAAATGAAAAAATCGTATATCGATTACTCGATGTC